>NZ_JBQEQB010000026.1:0-97936 GCF_052046055.1 Pseudomonas sp. 22082 | reverse complement strand
CCCCAGCCCGACGTCGATCTCGGCCGCACTGCTGCGGTACAACCGGCTGAACTCGAATGGAAGCAGCCCATCGAGCACACCATCGGTCAGCGTCAACAGCTCTTCGCCGGTGACCATCGACACCGGACAGCCATTGGTGCAGGTCCTCGGTGCACAATCGGCACTATCACCGTTGGGATTTTTCGCCTGATCCGAAGCATCATCCCGAGGCTCATGCCGTTCCATTCGTGTCATGCCGTGGGGCTTGTCGCGGGCAATGGCCGCCGGATTGGGCACCGTCAGTACCAGCGAATCGGCCGTACGAATTTCCAGCGGAATGGCCGGTGTCGGCCGCAATGGCGCCTGCCGCGCATTGACCATCAACGGTTTCAAAGCGCTCGCATGGCGGGTCAGGTCAGGCGCCGAGGTCAGCTCTGCCAGCCGCAACGCCGATGCCGCCAGCCATTCCCGCGCACGGGGTGACTTGATCTTGCCCAATACCTGGGTGCTCAACCGCAGCGGCACGCCCATGCCACCCGACACGCACATCAGCAGAAAACTGACCAGCAGCTCAGCGCGAACCTCAGCCACCACCTCGGCCAGATACTGCGGCGGCAACATCTTCAGCCAACTGGTAAAGGCCGCCAGATAAATGAACAGCAACGGCTCATCGCCGAGCATCAGCAGGCCATTGGCGATGGCCTCGCTGGACGCCTCGAGCAAGGCATCCAGTTCAGCGCTGGACAGGTACTGCAGAAGCTTTTCGCTGTTGGCCTGCAAGTCTGCAAGCAGGGCAAACAGCTGCTTCACGTCGTCCCAGACGCCATTCAGGGCGGATTCGAAACCGTGCCAGTCAGCCTGTTGCAACTGCCCGTAACGCTCGGTGAAACCGGCGCTGGAAAACGCCGTCCACTGCGGTTGAAACCCTTTCCATTCCTCACGTAACCAGCCTTCCAGACCATCGATGAGGCCTTGATACGAGGCGTATAACGTCCGGATATGCGCAGTGGAAACATCGGGAAAGAAGGTGATGCGATAACGCTGGCCCCGGTCGCAGTCGCTGACCTCGAGAATGCCGCTGGGGCCGATGGTGTGATGCAGCGGTTCGCCGAACCCCAAAACGCCGTCGACATCGGAAATCACCGGTTCAAGGATCACCGGCGTGTCGCCGATCGGCACAAACCGTGCGGCTTCGAACATGTGCACCAGCGTCAGGGGGCCGGTGGCGGGGCACATGACCACGGAGGAACTGATGGGTCTGCGGCTGCCAACCGGTGCACTGAGCCGGACATCGTTGCCGACCTTGAACACCTGCTCGACACCCAGCGCGGTGCCCATCCAGAACTGCTCGGCCCAGGCGTCATAGTTGTTGAGACAAAGGCGAAACTCCTGAAACAGCTTTTCGACATCGGGCTGATCAGGGTTCAGCGCAGCGACCACCAGCAAACCGATGCTGTTGTTCAATTTCAGGAGTGGATCAGGTGGAAGCATTGGCAGTCACTCGCGCGCATCGGGGGAATGGCGCGAAACTTTGCGGGGGATCGAACAGGAAAGAAGTCAGCCGAGTAGGCGATGTCTGTAGGGCGATTCTCTAAATGTGCGGGAGGGCGTTCGGCGGACAACCGACATTGCCCGTTGCTCTACCTCGGCTGCGCTCGTTATGCTGCTGAACCCTTTAATCAGATCCGAGCAGCGGCGCTATCCACGCCGCTCGGGATGTCTTTGATAACGGATCCGATGATGAATGCACCGCTGAAGGCGTTTGGCCCGATCAAGGCCGTGATTTTCGACATGGACGGTTTGCTGCTGGACACCGAGGGCATCTACACCGAGGTCACCTCACTGATTGCCGCGCGTTACGGGCGTACCTTCGACTGGAGCATCAAGCAGAACATCATTGGTCGCGGCGCTGGCGATCTGGCGCGCTACGTGGTTGAGGCGCTGGACCTGCCGATCACCGCCGAAGAGTTTCTGGTGATCCGCGAGCCGCTGATGCGCGAGGGCTTTCCCACCGCGCAGGCGATGCCGGGTGCCGAGGAACTGATCCGTCACCTCAAGGCGCACAACATTCCGATTGCGGTCGGTACCAGCTCATCGCGTCAGTCGTTCGGTCAGAAAACCACCTTGCACCGCGAGTGGTTCGCGCTGTTCGACTTCATCGTCACCGCTGACGACCCGGAAGTCGGCGCAGCCAAACCGGCACCGGACATCTTCCTTACCGCAGCGCGTCGCCTGGGTGTAGCGCCGGAAGATTGCCTGGTATTCGAAGACTCGCCGTTTGGCGTGACGGCGGCGAAAGCAGCCGGCATGACCGCTATCGCCATTCCCGATGCCGCCATGGCCGATGAAAAATATGCACACGCCGACGGGATTCTTCGCACGTTGAAAGCGTTCACGCCGAGTGCATGCGGATTGCCGGCGCTCGACTGGGCCTGATCAAACCGCCGACATAAAAACGCCGCCCCTCTGTCAAAGGAGGGGCGGCGTTTTTCGTTATCGACTATCTGATCAATCAGGCGCCGAAACCACCGTCGATGGTCAGGCTCGCTCCGGTGATGTAACCGGCCTCCGGGCTGGCAAGGTAGGCCACGAAGCTGGCGATTTCCTCGGCTTTACCGTAGCGACCCACCGCCATCAGCGGGATCAGGCTGTCGGCGAACTCGCCATGAGCCGGGTTCATGTCGGTATCGACCGGGCCGGGTTGCACGTTGTTGATGGTGATACCCCGTGGGCCGAGGTCGCGGGCCAGGCCTTTGGTCAGGCCGACCAGTGCGGATTTGCTCATCGCATACACGCCGCCACCGGCGAAGGGCATGCGGTCGGCGTTGGTGCTGCCGATGTTGATGATGCGCGAGCCTTCGCCCATGTGCTTGGCGGCTTCTTGGCTGGCGATGAACACGCTGCGCACGTTGATTGCCAGGGTCTGGTCGAAGTCTTCCAGTTTGAAGTCTTCCAGCGGCGCGACGGCCAGCACGCCGGCGTTGTTGACCAGGATGTCGAGGCGGCCAAAGGCTTCGACAGTGGCGCTTACGGCGTGGCGAATGGCACCGGCGTCGGCGCTGTCAGCCTTGATCGCCAGGGCTTTGCCGCCGGTGGCGGTGATGCTGTTTTGCAGTTCTTCAGCCTTGGCGGCCGAGCTGACGTAGGTAAAGGCAACCGCAGCGCCTTCAGCGGCCAGGCGTTTGACGATGGCGGCACCGATGCCGCGAGAGCCGCCTTGAATCAGAGCGACTTTGCCGCTGAGGTGTTGAGTGGTCATGTTCGATCTCCAGAAGTTTCAAGGCAGGCTGCCTTGGTGTGGTGTCGAGTATCTGCCCCTCGCCAATAGGCGGGTAGACCGTGGTTGCTATAGTCTGTGTAAACCAAAAGTTTAGAGTGGCGGCCATGGAAACCTTCAGCAGTATCGAATGCTTCGTGCGCAGCGCCGAAGTCGGCAGCTTTGCCGAGGCCGCGCGACGCCTGAGCCTGACACCGGCCGCCGTGGGCAAAAGCGTGGCGAAACTGGAAGCGCGCCTCGGCGTGAGGCTGTTCCAGCGTAGCACCCGTCGGTTGACCCTGACGGAAGCGGGGCAGTTGTTTCTGAGTGAGGTCAGCGGCAGTCTCACCACCATCCAGAACGCCGTGAACAATCTGGCCAGCGCCGGTGGCCAACCGGCGGGTACGCTGAAAGTCAGCATGGGCACGGTGTTCGGCCGCTTGTACATCGTGCCGTTGCTGGGAGAATTTTTGAGAAGGTTTCCGGCGATCAACCCGGACTGGCACTTCGATAACCGCCAGGTCGATCTGATCGGCCAAGGTTTCGACGCAGCGATTGGCGGTGGTTTCGAGCTGCCCCAAGGCGTGGTCGCCCGCAGGCTGACGCCGGCGCATCGGGTGTTGGTGGCCTCGAAGGATTATCTGGATCGGTACGCACCGATCAGCGAACCGGACGACCTCACACTGCACGACGGCATCCTGATCCGCTCACCGCAAACCGGTCGCGTGCGCTCCTGGCAGTTGACTCACCGCACGCAACAACACAGCCCGCTGACCCTCAAGGCACGAATGACCATGAGCGATTCCGAAGCCGCCTGCGCCACGGCGGCGCAGGGGATGGGGATTGCACTGGTGAGCATGCCATTCGCGGTCGGCTACCTTGAGGCGGGGACTTTGCAGCGGGTCCTGCCGGACTGGTACGTCGACGACGGCAACATCTCCATTTATTACGCCGAACACAAACTGTTGCCGGGCAAGACCCGGGCCTTCGTCGATTTTGTCATCGAGCAGTTTTCAATCCTGGGTCTCGCCGAACGCTTCAACGCGCAAAACGTGCTGGCCAGCCGATGATGGTTTTTGGCCGTGGCGTCGCATACGTGCGCACCTTGGAGGTCGACAAACCCAGCCGCACCAGCGATTCGGCGATGGTCACGGCTGCCGTGACGCCATCCACCACCGGCACCCCGGTGCGCTGACGGATCTGCTCGTCGAGCCCGGCCATGCCGCCGCAACCCAGGCAGATCACTTCGGCTTTATCTTGAGTCACCGCCAGTTCCGCCTGATGCACGATCGCTTCCAGCGCCCGTTGCGGCTCGTGTTCCAGCTCCAGAACCGCCAGGCCGCTGGCGCGCACCGAGGCGCAGCGATCCCACAGGCCGGAAAGTTTCAGCCGATCCTCAATCAGCGGCACGGTGCGATCCAGCGTGGTCACCACCGAGTAGGCGTGGCCAAGGTACATCGCGGTGCTGGCGGCCGCGTCGGTGATGTCCACCACCGGCACGTTGAGCAACTCCTGCAAACCTTCACGACCGTGCTCGCCGTAGCCGGCCTGGATCACCGCGTCGAACGGCTGGTCGTAGGACATCACCCGGTCCATCACGGCGATGGCCGCCAGATAACTTTCGAAATTGCCCTCGACTGAATCGGCGCCGAAGTATGGCGTCAGGCCGACAATCTCGGTGCCGGGGGAAGCGACAGCCTGCGCCGAACGAGCGATGGCCTGAGTGATGGATTCGGTGGTGTTGACGTTGACCACGAGAATGCGCATGGGAAGTCCTTATTACGGTTGGTTCTGCGGCCCCGCGAGGGGCCGCCAAAAGATTCAGTGGCTGACGTTGTCGACGGCGATGGCTTCACCGTCGACATCGGCGTAGTGCGGCTGGCGTTTGGCGATGATCAGGTAGAGCATCCCGGCAATGCCGGCGCCGATCAGCCAGGAGAAGGGCGAAACGCTGTGGAAGCCCGGCACCAATGCCAGAACGATGGCGATCAACGCCGCCGGAATAAACGCCGCAACGGCCCGCAGATTGACCCCGCGGCTGTAGTAATACGCGCCGTTCGGGTGTTCGCTGTACAGCTGCGGCACGTGGATCCGGCCTTTGCGGATCAGCCAGTAGTCGACCATGATCACGCCATACAACGGGCCGAGCAGGGCGCCGAGGCCGGACAGGAAGTACACGATCACCAGCGGGCTGTTGTAGAGATTCCACGGCAGGATCAGCACCGCAATCGTCGCGCTGATCAATCCGGCGCGGCGGAAGGTCAGGTATTTCGGCGCCAGGTTGCTGAGCACGAAGGCCGGGGCGACGAAGTTGGCCATGATGTTCACCGCCACGGTGACGATCAGGAACGCCAGGCAACCGAGTACCAGAAAGAACGTGTTGGGAATCGACGCGATGATCTCGGTCGGGCTTTCGATGATCCGGCCGTTGATCTGAAATTGCGCACCGCACAGCAGGACAGTGATCCCGGCGAACACCAGAATATTCACCGGCAGGCCCCAGAAATTTCCGACCTTGATGGTTTTGCGGCACGGCGAAGAGCGGGCGAAGTCGCAGAAGTTGAGGATCAACGTGCCGTAGATCGCCAGCCACAAGGCGCCGCCGGCAAAGATGTTGCGCCACATCTCGCCACCGGTCAGGGGGTCGCGGATCGACCAGGCGATGGTCGCGTTGGCCTGGGTGTACATCCACGCGGCGAGGCAGGCGACGGTCAGCAGAATCACCGGCCCGGCGAAGGCTTCGTAGCGGCGCACCATTTCCATGCCGTAGGCCAGAATCGCCAGTTGCACGAACCAGATCGCCACGAAACACACCCAGCCCAGGCTCGACAGGCCGAGGATCGAGTTGTGATCGTAGTCGGCGAAACCGGGATGGATCGCCGTGAGCAGCACGCGAAACACCACTGACGCCAGGTACGTCTGAATCCCGAACCAGGCGATGGCGATCACCGCCCGGATCAATGCAGGAATCTGCGCCCCATGAATGCCGAAACTGATCCGGCTGATCACTGGAAACGGCACGCCGGTTTTCTGCCCCATATAGCCGGACAGGTTCATGAAGAAATACACCAGTGCTGCACCGATCCCCAGCGACAGCAGAATCTGCCAGCCGCCCAGGCCCAGGGCGTACAGACCGATGGCAAACGAGTAATTGGCGATGTTGTGCACATCGTTGGTCCACAGGGCAAAGATGCTGTATTTACCCCAGCGCCGTCCTTCGACCTTGGTCGGCGCGAGGTCGCTGTTGTGCAGGCGTGGACTCAATTGCAGCGGTTCGGCGATCCCGTCACCGGGCACGCTGCGGTCGAGGGTGGAAGAGGCGGGCAGATTCAGCGCGATGTTGTTATTGGAGAGACTCGTACGCATTCCGGCAGGCTCCTGATGTTCGGGCCGCGATGACTGTGCATGAGCGTTCGGGCTCGGCAGATCTTCGTCGCGGCGGTGAAACATCACTGGTTTCGGGGCATCTGCAGCCTGTACGGGATAGGGCGCTTCAGGCTTGCGGATCGAAAGTGTGGGTTCATGTTTTGCGGTTTTGTATACAAAACATGTATGCACTAAAGCCAGATCTGTGCCAGCCGGCGATCTATGAAAACCACCGCTGATTTCGAAAAGTTATTGAGGCGCGCCAAGTCGTTGAATTACGGGCGATATAAATTGACCGTTCGAACAGGTATTTATTTTTCGGGAGGGTTTTTAGCGGGCGTCGGGAGGGAGTGTTGCTGGAGCTTGATGTAACTTTTCAGGGCGCAGAAACGAAAAGTGCACACATAAATGGCACCGATGGTGACAATCCTGTGTACACATTTTTCAGAACGGGTAGAGAACACTGTCGGAGCTGATTAGCTCCCACAGTGCATCGGGGACCTTATGCCTTGCTGATGATATTCCCGGCATGCAACCCGCATTCTTTCTGGGTCGCTTCTTCCCACCACCAACGGCCTTCGCGCTCGTGCTGGTTCGGCAGGACAGGGCGGGTGCACGGTTCGCAGCCGATGCTGATGAAACCGCGTTCATGCAGGCTGTTGTACGGCAGCTCCAGCATGCGGATGTAGCCCCAGATTTCCTCGCTGGTCATCTGCGCCAGCGGGTTGAACTTGTACAGGGTGCGCTCCGGGGTGGAGAACGCTGTATCGATTTCCATCACCGCCACGGCACTGCGGGTGCCTGGGCTCTGGTCGCGGCGCTGGCCGGTGGCCCAGGCTTTGACGCCGGACAACTTGCGGCGCAGCGGCTCGATCTTGCGGATCCCGCAGCATTCGCCGTGACCGTCCTTGTAGAAGCTGAACAGGCCTTTTTCCTTCACGAACGGTTCAAGTTTCGTGTAGTCCGGTGAGACCAGTTCGATGTCGATCTTGTAGTGCTCGCGCACCTGATCGATGAAACGGTAGGTTTCCGGATGCAGGCGGCCGGTGTCGAGACTGAACACCTTGACGTTCTTGTTCAGCTTCCAGGCCATGTCCACCAGCACCACATCCTCGGCGCCACTGAAAGATATCCACAGGTCATCGCCGAACTCGGCGAACGCGAGTTTGAGGATGTCCTGCGCGGATTTGTTGGCATAGGTCGTGGCGAGTTCCACGACGTCGAACGTTGGGCTCATCAGGGCGGCTTCCTACAGGTCGGTGGCGCTGGGCGCTCTATATGGCGGCGATGGTAACAAAAAGCAACGCGCGCCGGGGCGGCCTCTGCGTTGCGCGCTCCAGGTCGAGCCGCTAGAGTTCGGGCTCGCTCGGCTCAATAAACATTACAAATGGAGTGTCCTGTGGAAATTGCCTGTCTTGATCTTGAAGGGGTGCTGGTACCGGAAATCTGGATCGCCTTCGCCGAAAAAACCGGAATCGAATCGCTCAAGGCCACCACCCGGGACATTCCCGACTACGACGTGCTGATGAAGCAGCGCCTGCGTATCCTCGACGAGCATGGCCTGAAACTTTCGGACATTCAGGAAGTGATCGCCACGCTCAAGCCGCTGGACGGCGCGGTGGAATTCGTTGACTGGCTGCGCGAGCGTTTCCAGGTGGTGATTCTGTCGGACACCTTCTACGAGTTTTCCCAGCCGCTGATGCGTCAGCTGGGCTTTCCGACCTTGCTCTGCCACCGACTGATTACCGATGACAGCGGTCGGGTGACGAGCTACCAGTTGCGTCAGAAAGATCCGAAACGTCAGTCGGTCCTGGCCTTCAAGAGCCTGTATTACCGGGTGATTGCGGCGGGGGATTCCTACAACGACACCAGCATGCTTGGCGAAGCGGATGCGGGGATTCTGTTCCATGCGCCGGACAACGTTATTCGCGAGTTTCCGCAATTTCCGGCGGTGCATACGTTTGCCGAGTTGAAGCAGGAATTCCTCAAAGCCTCGAACCGCGACTTATCCCTTTAGCCACCTGATGATCGTTCCCACGCGGACGGTTCGACGCCTCGACGTGGGAACGATCAACGGTTAAAGGTTTTGCAGGGTTTCGAGCAGGACTCTGACCTTGGTGATCGATTCCTGATACTCCGCCAGCCAGTCCGAATCGGCGACGATCCCGCCACCGCCCCAGCAGCACACCTGTCCATCCTTCACCAGCAGACTGCGGATCGCGATAGAGCTGTCCATCTCGCCGCGCACGTCCAGGTACAGCAACGAACCGCAATACAAGCCGCGTCGGGTCGGCTCCAGTTCGTCGATGATCTGCATCGCACGAATCTTCGGTGCGCCGGTGATCGAGCCGCCGGGGAAACTGCCGGCAATCAGGTCCAGGGCGTCGCGATCCGCCGCCAGTTCACCGGTTACGCTGCTGACCAGGTGATGCACGTTCGGATAGCTTTCCAGGCTGAACAACTCCGGCACCCGCACCGAGCCGATGCGGCAGGTGCGGCCCAGGTCGTTGCGCAGCAGGTCGACAATCATCAGGTTTTCCGCACGATCCTTGGGGCTGGCCAGCAGTTCGGCGGCGTTCGCCGCGTCCTCGGTCGGGTTCGCGCCACGGGGACGGGTGCCCTTGATCGGGCGGGTTTCCACCTGACGCTGGCTGACTTTGACGAAACGCTCGGGCGACAGGCTCAGCACTGCATTGCCGTCGGGCAGGCTCTGGAACCCGGAAAACGGCGTCGGGCAGGCCTCGCGCAATTTGCAGTAGGCCAGCCATGGATCGCCCTGGCACGGCGCGCGGAAACGCTGGGCGAAATTGACCTGATAGCAGTCGCCGGCCTGGATGTAATGCTGGATGCGTTCGAACGCCTGACGGTATTCATCTGCCGAGAGATCGGCTGCCATCGGGCTGTTCAGCTTGAAAGGCGTCAGTGCGGTGCTCACCGGTTGGCTGAACACATCGATCAGTCGTTGTTTCTCGCTGGCGCTGACCGAGGGGTGAAACACCAGTTGGCTGGTGGCCGATTGGTGGTCGCTGATCAGTGCCCAGTCGTACAGACCAAAACGCGCATCGGGCAATTGCAGATCATCCCGGGCCTGACTCGGCAGGTTTTCCAGATGCCGGCCGAAGTCGTAGCTCAGGTAACCGATCAGGCCACCGGCGAAAGGCAATTCGTACCCATCGGGCAATTGCGCGTCGCCCAACCGGGTCAGATTATCCCGCAGACGTTGCAGGAAATCGTCGCCGCGCTCGTCCGGCAAAACCGCCAGCTGTTCCAGCGGCCAGGCGCTGAGCAGGTCATAACGGCCACGGTCGGCACTCGGGCGGCCACTGTCGAGCAGCACGGCGCCGGGCGCATGGCGGATGGCCGCGAAATAGTCGGCGGGGTTGGCGCGGTAGGGCAGCGGGTGTACGGAACAGGTCAACATGGGCGGGGCAGATCGGCCATCGAGGCGGGGTGGGGATTGTAGTCCCCTCCGGGAATTGCTCCTAGAGGGGATGTCGGGGATTGGCAGATTGGCGGCAGGTAGTGCGACTCAGCCCTCGACCGCCGGAATATGCCCAAACAACTCCTGAGCAAACGCCACCCGCTCTTCAACCGATTCAGTCACACCACGCGCCTTGAGTTCTTCCAGATGCGCTTCCACCGCATGGGTGCGCAACGTCAGCCCGCAGTCGTTGGCAATCTGGATATTCAGCCCCGGCCGCGCATTCAGCTCCAGAATCAGCGGGCCTTTCTCCTGGTCCAGCACCATGTCCACGCCGATGTAACCCAGGCCACACAGCTCATAACAACCGGCCGCGAGCTTCATGAAACCGTCCCAGTAGGGCAGTTGCACGCCGTCCACCGCGTTGGTGGTGTCCGGGTGTTTGGTGATGATGTTGTTCAGCCAGGTGCCGCGCAAAGTCAGGCCGGTGGCCAGGTCGACACCGACGCCGATGGCGCCCTGGTGCAGGTTGGCCTTGCCGCCGGACTGGCGGGTCGGCAAACGCAGCATCGCCATCACCGGGTAACCCATCAGCACGATGATGCGGATGTCCGGCACGCCTTCGTAGCTGATGCTCTTGAAGATCTGGTCCGGGGTCACCCGATATTCGATCAGCGCCCGGTCGCGGTGCCCGCCCAGCGAATACAGGCCGGTGAGGATGCTGGAGATATGATGCTCCAGCTCTTCGTGGGCAAGGATCTTGCCCGACACCGTGCGATAGCGGCCCTCGAAACGGTCGGCGATGACGATGATGCCGTCACCGCCGGCGCCCTGGGCCGGCTTGATCACGAAGTCGTTGCGCCCGCCGATGATCTCGCCGAGCTTGTCGATTTCCTTCTCCGTGGAAATCACGCCATACAGTTCCGGCACATGAATGCCGGCCTCGATCGCGCGTTCCTTGGTGATGATCTTGTCATCGACGATCGGGTACAGGCTGCGCTTGTTGTACTTGAGCACGTAGTCCGCGTTACGCCGATTGATGCCCATGATGCCCCGGGCTTCCAGGGACTTCCAGGTCTTCCAGAAACCGAACATCAGGCGTCAGCCTTCTTCAGGAAAGCCTTGAAACGCACCAGTTCAGTCAGGCGATAACCGCGATAGCGACCCATGGCCAGCATGAAGCCCACCAGGATCAGCAGGATTGCCGGGAAGGTGAACACGAAGTACACCAGTTCCGGAACGGTCATGATCAGGTGCGCCAGGGACGCCGCGAACAGCGTGCCGATCGCCACTTTCATGGCATGGCTGGCGCCGCGTTCTTCCCAGGTGATCGACAGGCGTTCGATGGTCATGGTCAGAATCACCATCGGGAACAGCGCCACCGACAGACCGCGCTCCAGACCGAGTTTGTGACTGAACAGGCTGATCGCCGCGATCAGCACCACCACGAACGTCAGCACGACCGACAGGCGCGGCAGCATTTGCAGCTTCAAGTGTTCCAGATACGAGCGCAGTGATAACCCGAGCGCGGTGATCACGGTAAACAGCAGGATGCCGAAGCCCAGTTGCGTCTCGCGGAAGGCCAGGGCGATCAGCACCGGCGTGAATGTACCGAGGGTCTGTAGGCCGATCAGGTTGCGCAGGATCAGGATCACCAGCACGCCGATCGGAATCATCACCATGATCATGAAGGTTTGCTGGGTTTGCAGCGGCAGGCCGTACAGCGAGTATTCGAGGAAGTTGGCGTCGGTGTTTTCGTCGGTCAGCTTGGCCAGACGAATCGCGTTCATCTCGCTGTTGTTCAGGCTGAAGGTTACGTTGGCTTTCTTGCCGCCGTCGACGGTGATCAGGTTTTCATCACCGCTCCACCACAGCAGGCGGTCAGTCGGCAGGCCTTGCTCGCCGGTTTCCGGGTTGAAGTACAGCCAGTCGGTGCCGTTGAAGCTGCGCAGCCACAGTTCCGGGGTTTGCGGTTGATCGGCGACGAGGCGGATGGTGTGGACTTTCTCCACCGGTACGTGGGCGATGGACAGCAGCAGCTCGACGATTTTGGCTTTGTGCGGTGTCGACGGATCGCCGGCCAGCAGCAGTTTCACGTTGTCGTCGTTGACGTTGTTGACGCGTTTGATCGCTTCGCCGATGAAGGTCTCGACGTCGGCCGAATGCTGGCGGATCGGCGCGAGCAGGGCTTCGGCGGCAATCTTTTCCGGGCCTTCGATGGCCATGCTGTCGCGGAAGGTCGGGCCTTTGATCTTGGTTTTCTCGGCGGTGTAACGCTTGGTCAGCACCAGACGGTAATAAAGCGTCTGGTTGCCCTTGGCCCGGCGTGCCGACCAGGTGACCTTGCGGTTGCCGTCGACGCGGTTGACCGCCACCCCGTAGTTGTTGGAGATAAAGCTTTCATTGAGGCTGACGTAATCGCGGCTCAGGGGCGGCACGAACATCTGGATCTTCACCGGATCCTTGGTGCTGGCGACGAACTCGACCTTGGCGTCGATGTTCCACAGGTCGTCGGTGGCGTCTTCGGTCACCGGGATGCCGAGCACGAAAATCTGATAGGCCGTAACCGAAACGCCCAGCAACACCAGGATGGTGATCAGGACTTTCAGGTGGAAGGTTAGAGAACGCATGGAAATTACTCGGCGGTATGAGCGGCGATGGCGCAGGCGGGTTTGCCGGCAGCGTATTTAAGACTGGGATCGACCAGCGCATCGAAGCGTTTCAGCGCCTCGGAGCCGATCAAAAGCGGGTATTGGAACGCACTACGGTCGGTCAGGTTCACTTCGATGCTGCGCATTGCCGAACCCATGCAGATGTCCAGCTCGATCACCGGGCGGGCGGTGTACTTCTTGCCTTCTTCCGGGTCGTAGTCGCCGGCGCGGCGCTTGATCTTGCTGACCCGGGCCAGAGGCCGTTCGATCGGGTGCGAATGCGCGGCGTCGATGGCCAGGTAGAAACGTACCCAGGACTCGCCGTTGCGTTTGAAGCGTTTGATGTCGCGGGCACTCAGGGAGGCGGTTTTCGCCCCGGTGTCGAGTTTCGCCGCCACTTCCAGGTTGATCCCGTCGAGGGCAGCGTATTCGTTGAGGCCGTACACGGTCTTTTCCCCCGCCGCAGCAAGGCCGGGCAGGCAAAACAGTGCAAAGAATGTGGGGAAGGGCTTGAGTCTCATAAATCCTGGCGAGCAGCGTTCCGTTCTCGGTTCAGGGCCATGGCATCAGGAAATCCTGTCTGGTCATCGCCTTCGTGTGCCTATCAGCTTTTTATGACAAGCCGTGCAAATGACTCGCAAATGCGGGCGGCATTCTAGCACGGTGGTTTTATGGCGCCAGCGCCGGGGCCGGTCTATAACCCTTGGGGCTGACACGCAGGCTTATTAGACGATTGTCGACAATCTCTATTTATCCTTTGACTGATGCGGGTTGATTCGCTAGTTTTTGCCGCATTGGATTTGAAGGTGTTGACAATATGCTGGATCAACTCGATCCCCCGGTGATCAGCGGCGACGATTCCGAGACGCTCTCGGAAAACGTCTTCCGGCGCATCCAGGCGGCCATCGTCAAAGGCGAGATCGCCCCGGGCAGCAAGATCTCCGAGCCGGAACTGGCGCGCACCTACGGCATCAGCCGCGGGCCGCTGCGCGAGGCGATCCATCGTCTGGAAGGCCAGCGCCTGCTGGTGCGCGTACCGCACGTCGGTGCGCGGGTGGTGTCGCTGAGCCACGCCGAATTGCTCGAACTCTACGAAATCCGCGAATCCCTCGAAGGCATGGCCTGCCGTCTGGCGGCCGAACGCATGAGCGTCGAAGAAATCGACGAACTGCGCCGGGTGCTGGAAACCCACGAACGCGATGCAGCGTTCCAGGCCGGCGTCGGCTACTACCAGCAGGAAGGCGATTTCGACTTTCACTACCGGATCATCCAGGGCAGCGGCAACCGCACCCTTACGCAAATGCTCTGCGGCGAGCTCTATCAACTGGTGCGCATGTACCGCATCCAGTTTTCCACCACGCCCAATCGCCCGCGCCAGGCCTTTGCCGAACACCACCGGATTCTCGATGCCATCGCCGACCGTGACGGCGAGCTCGCGGAATTGTTGATGCGCCGTCACATCGGCGCCTCGAAACGCAACATCGCCCGTCATTACCAGGACGGCGCCGACCACAAGACAGCCACTGAACGAGGTGAGTCATGAGTTCCAACAAGAGCACTCCAGGCCAGCGTTTCCGCGATGCGGTCGCCAGCGAACATCCGCTGCAAGTGGTCGGGGCGATCAATGCCAACCACGCGCTGCTGGCCAAGCGCGCCGGTTTCAAGGCGATCTACCTGTCGGGTGGCGGGGTGGCTGCCGGCTCCCTCGGCGTGCCGGACCTGGGCATCACCGGCCTGGATGACGTGCTGACCGACGTGCGCCGCATCACCGACGTCTGCGACCTGCCGCTGCTGGTGGACGTGGACACAGGTTTCGGCGCCTCGGCGTTCAACGTGGCCCGCACCGTCAAGTCGATGATCAAGTTCGGCGCGGCGGCGATTCACATCGAAGACCAGGTCGGCGCCAAGCGCTGCGGTCACCGTCCGAACAAAGAGATCGTGACCCAGCAGGAAATGGTCGACCGCATCAAGGCTGCCGTCGATGCCCGCACCGACGACAGCTTCGTGATCATGGCGCGCACCGACGCGCTGGCTGTTGAAGGCCTGGAATCGGCACTGGATCGCGCCGCCGCGTGCATCGAGGCCGGCGCCGACATGATCTTTCCGGAAGCCATCACCGAGCTTGAGATGTACAAGCTGTTCGCCAGCCGCGTGAAGGCGCCGATCCTGGCCAACATCACCGAATTCGGCTCGACGCCGCTGTACACCACCGAGCAACTGGCCGGCGCCGACGTGTCGCTGGTGCTGTACCCGCTGTCGGCGTTCCGCGCGATGAACAAGGCTGCGGAAAACGTCTACACCGCGATCCGCCGCGACGGCACTCAGCAGAATGTCATCGACACCATGCAGACTCGCATGGAGCTCTACGATCGCATCGATTACCACACCTTCGAGCAGAAGCTCGACGCGTTGTTTGCGGCGAAGAAGTAAGCCGCAACCGTACTCCCTAATAAATTCAAGATTGGAGACAACAATGGCCGAAGCAAAAGTACTCAGTGGCGCCGGGCTCCGGGGCCAGGTCGCCGGGCAAACCGCACTGTCCACCGTGGGCCAGGCCGGTGCCGGGCTGACCTATCGCGGCTACGACGTGCGCGAACTGGCAGCCGACGCACAATTTGAAGAAGTGGCGTACCTGCTGCTCTACGGAGAGCTGCCGACCAAGGCGCAACTCGCCGACTATCAAGGCAAGCTGAGCAAGCTGCGCGACCTGCCGCAAGCACTCAAGGAAGTGCTGGAACGCATCCCCGCCGACGCCCACCCGATGGACGTGATGCGCACCGGTTGCTCGTTCCTGGGCAATATCGAGCCGGAAAAAGACTTCTCCGAGCAACGCGACAAGACCGACCGTCTGCTGGCCGCCTTTCCGGCGATCATGTGCTACTGGTATCGCTTCAGCCACGACGGCAAACGCATCAATTGCGTGACGGACGAGCAGTCCATCGGCGGCCACTTCCTGCACCTGCTGCACGACAAGAAGCCGAGCGAACTGCACGTCAAGGTGATGAACGTCTCGCTGATCCTCTACGCCGAGCACGAATTCAACGCCTCGACCTTCACCGCTCGGGTGTGCGCTTCGACCCTGTCCGATCTGTATTCCTGCGTCACGGCGGCCATCGGTTCCTTGCGCGGCCCGCTGCACGGTGGCGCCAACGAAGCGGCGATGGAAATGATCGAGCGCTTCTCGTCGCCGGAAGAGGCGATCAAGGGCACCCTCGGCATGCTCGAGCGCAAGGACAAGATCATGGGCTTCGGCCACGCGATCTATAAGGACAGCGATCCGCGCAACGAGGTGATCAAGGGCTGGTCGAAAAAACTCGCCGACGAAGTGGGCGACAAGGTGTTGTTCGCGGTTTCCGAAGCCATCGACAAGACCATGTGGGAACAGAAAAAACTGTTCCCCAACGCCGACTTCTACCATGCCTCGGCGTACCACTTCATGGGCATCCCGACCAAGCTGTTCACCCCGATCTTCGTCTGCTCGCGCCTGACCGGCTGGGCGGCGCACGTATTCGAACAGCGTGCCAACAACCGCATCATCCGTCCAAGCGCCGAGTACACCGGCGTCGAACAGCGCAAGTTCGTGCCAATCGAACAGCGCTGACCGGGGAGGGCGCCGGCACAGGCGCCCCCTCTTTGAAACTACCGTGACCGAGTCCTGACCGATGAACACAGAATTTCGCAAGAACCTGCCCGGCACGCCGCTGGACTTTTTCGACGTCCGCGCGGCTGTCGATGCGATCCAGCCCGGCAGCTACGACACCCTGCCGTACACCTCTCGCGTGCTGGCGGAAAACCTCGTGCGTCGCTGCGACCCGGCCACGCTCACCGATTCCCTGAAACAACTGATCGAGCGCAAACGCGACCTCGACTTCCCGTGGTTCCCGGCCCGCGTGGTGTGCCACGACATTCTTGGCCAGACCGCACTGGTGGATCTGGCCGGCCTGCGCGACGCGATTGCCCAACAGGGCGGCGACCCGGCGCAGGTCAACCCGGTGGTGCCGACACAACTGATCGTCGACCACTCGCTGGCGGTGGAAGCGGGCGGCTTTGACAAGCAGGCCTTTGAGAAGAACCGCGCCATCGAAGACCGGCGAAACGAAGACCGCTTCCACTTCATCAACTGGACCAAGAAGGCCTTCAAGAACGTCGACGTGATCCCGCCGGGCAACGGCATCATGCACCAGATCAACCTGGAGAAAATGTCGCCGGTGATTCAGGTGCGCGACGGCGTGGCGTTCCCGGATACCTGCGTCGGCACCGACAGCCATACCCCGCACGTCGATGCGCTGGGCGTGATTGCCATCGGCGTCGGTGGTCTCGAAGCTGAAAGCGTGATGCTCGGCCGCGCATCGTGGATGCGCCTGCCGGAAAGCGTCGGTGTCGAGCTGACCGGCAAGCTGCAACCGGGCATCACCGCCACCGACATGGTGCTGGCGCTGACCGAATACCTGCGCAAACAGAAAGTGGTCGGCGCGTGGCTGGAGTTCTTCGGCGAAGGTGCTTCGGCACTGACCCTCGGCGACCGCGCGACCATTTCCAACATGGCCCCGGAATACGGCGCCACGGCGGCGATGTTCTACATCGACCAGCAGACCATCGACTACCTGAAACTCACTGGTCGCGAAGACCAGCAAGTGCAGCTCGTCGAGCAATACGCCAGGCAGATCGGTCTGTGGGCCGACAGCCTGAAAGGTGCGCAATACGAGCGTGGCCTGACCTTCGATCTGTCTTCGGTGGTGCGCAACATGGCCGGCCCGAGCAACCCGCACGCTCGCGTGGCGGTGTCGGATCTGGCCGCCAAAGGCATCGCCGGCCAGTGGGAGGACGTGCCGGGGCAAATGCCTGACGGCGCGGTGATCATCGCCGCCATCACCAGTTGCACCAACACCAGCAACCCACGCAACGTGATCGCCGCCGGCCTGCTGGCGCGCAACGCCAACAAGCTTGGGCTGACCCGCAAGCCGTGGGTCAAGTCGTCGCTGGCACCGGGTTCGAAAACCGTGGCGCTGTACCTCGATGAAGCAGGGCTGACCACGGAGCTGGAGCAGCTCGGTTTCGGCGTCGTCGCCTTCGCCTGCACCACCTGCAACGGCATGTCCGGCGCGCTGGATCCGGTGATCCAGCAGGAAATCATCGACCGCGACCTGTACGCTACCGCTGTGCTGTCCGGTAACCGTAACTTCGACGGGCGGATCCACCCGTACGCCAAGCAGGCTTTCCTCGCTTCGCCGCCGCTGGTGGTGGCCTACGCGATTGCCGGCACCATCCGCTTCGATATCGAGAAAGATGTGCTGGGCGTGGTCGACGGCAAGGAAATCCGTCTGAAAGACATCTGGCCGAGCGACGAAGAAATCGACGCGGTGGTGAAATCCTCGGTCAAGCCCGAGCAGTTCCGTCAGGTCTACATCCCGATGTTCGCCATCCATGAAGACACCGGCCCCAAAGTTGCGCCGCTGTACGACTGGCGCGAAATGAGCACCTACATCCGCCGTCCGCCTTACTGGGAAGGCGCGCTGGCCGGGGCGCGCCCGCTCAAGGGCATGCGCCCGCTGGCGGTGCTGCCGGACAACATCACCACCGATCACCTGTCGCCGTCGAACGCGATCATGCTCGACAGCGCCGCCGGCGAATACCTGGCGAAAATGGGCCTGCCGGAAGAGGACTTCAACTCTTACGCGACCCACCGTGGCGACCACCTGACCGCACAGCGCGCGACGTTTGCCAACCCGAAACTGTTCAACGAAATGGTCGTGGAAAACGGCAAGGTCAAGCAGGGTTCGCTGGCCCGTGTCGAGCCGGAAGGCCAAGTGATGCGCATGTGGGAAGCCATCGAAACCTACATGGAACGCAAGCAGCCGCTGATCATCATCGCCGGCGCCGACTACGGCCAGGGTTCGTCCCGCGACTGGGCGGCCAAAGGCGTGCGTCTGGCGGGTGTGGAAGCGATTGCCGCCGAAGGTTTCGAGCGCATTCACCGCACCAACCTGGTGGGCATGGGCGTGTTGCCGCTGGAGTTCAAACCGGGCACCGACCGCAAGACCCTGGGTATCGATGGCAGCGAAACCTACGACGTGATCGGCGAGCGCACGCCGCGTGCCGACCTGACGCTGGTGATCCATCGCAAGAACGGCGAACGCGTTGATGTGCCGGTGACCTGCCGTCTGGATACCGCTGAAGAAGTGTCGATCTACGAGGCCGGCGGCGTGTTGCAGCGCTTTGCCCAGGACTTCCTCGAAGAGTCGGCGGTTGCCGTTTAAATCAACTGATGTGGGCATGGGACTTCAAGTCCCATGTCTTCGTTAAGGAGCACCATGGCTCACGCACCGCAAATAAAAATCCCCGCCACCTACATGCGTGGTGGCACCAGCAAAGGCGTGTTTTTCAGCCTCAAGGATCTGCCCGAAGCCGCGCAGATTCCCGGCCCGGCCCGCGATGCGCTGCTGCTGCGGGTCATCGGCAGCCCCGACCCGTACGACAAGCAGATCGACGGCATGGGCGGCGCAACGTCCAGCACCAGCAAAACCGTCATCCTGTCGAAAAGCATCAAGGCCGATCACGACGTCGATTACCTGTTCGGTCAGGTGTCGATCGACAAGCCGTTCGTGGACTGGAGCGGCAACTGCGGCAACCTGTCGGCGGCGGTCGGTTCGTTCGCCATCAGCAACGGCCTGGTGGACGCCAGCCGCATTCCTCACAACGGCGTGGCGGTGGTTCGCGTGTGGCAGGCCAACATCGGCAAGACCATCATTGCCCACGTGCCGATCACCAATGGCGAAGTCCAGGAAACCGGTGATTTCGAGCTCGACGGCGTAACCTTCCCGGCCGCCGAAGTCCAGGTCGAATTCATGGACCCGGCGGCGGAAGAAGAGGGCGGCGGTGGCTCGATGTTCCCCACCGGCAACCTGATCGACGAGCTGGAAGTGCCGGGTGTCGGCACGTTCAAGGCGACCATGATCAACGCGGGTATCCCGACGATCTTCGTCAACGCCGAAGACATCGGCTACACCGGCACCGAACTGCAAAGCGCGATCAACAGCGATCCGAAGGCTTTGCAGATGTTTGAGACGATTCGCGCCTACGGTGCTTTGCGCATGGGGCTGATTTCCAGTTTGGATGAAGCGGCCAAGCGTCAGCACACGCCGAAAGTGGCGTTTGTCGCCAAACCTGCGGATTACGTCGCGTCCAGCGGCAAGGCCATTGGCGCCGGGGATGTGGATCTGCTGGTGCGGGCGTTGTCGATGGGCAAGCTGCACCACGCAATGATGGGGACGGCGGCGGTGGCGATTGGCACTGCAGCAGCTATCTCCGGCACCTTGGTGAATCTGGCGGCGGGTGGTGTTGAGCGCAATGCTGTGCGGTTCGGGCATCCGTCCGGGACGTTGCGTGTTGGCGCAGAAGCTAGCCTGGAAAACGGTGAGTGGGTGGTGAAGAAGGCGATCATGAGCCGTAGTGCGCGCGTCCTGATGGAAGGTTACGTCCGCGTCCCTGGCGACTCTTTCTGACCCAGCGCAGCAGCAAATGTGGGAGCGGGCTTGCTCGCGAAGGCGGTGTATCAGGCAACATCAACGCTGGATATGCGGCCCATTCGCGGGCAAGTCGAATCGTCGCACCGCCGCTCCCACAGGTTCTGTATTTCAACAATAAGAATGGTTTAAAACCAAGACTCAGCCTGAACCGAGGTCCCATCAACGAACCACTTTCAAGAGTGAATCGAACATGAGCGCCAACGTCGACCTGAACAACCGCCCCGACTACGACCGTGTCCTGCAGGACATCGCCGATTACGTCCTCACCTGCAAAATCAAATCCACCGAAGCCCTCGACACCGCCCGTAACTGCCTGATGGACACCCTGGGCTGCGGTCTGCTGGCCCTGCGTTTCCCCGAATGCACCAAGCACCTTGGACCTATCGTCGAAGGCACCATCGTGCCGTTCGGCGCGCGAGTCCCCGGCACCTCCTATCGCCTCGACCCGGTGAAAGCGGCGTGGGACATCGGCTGCATCGTGCGCTGGCTCGATTACAACGACACTTGGCTCGCCGCTGAATGGGGCCATCCGTCGGATAACCTCGGCGGGATTCTCGCGGTGGCCGATCACCTGTCGCAAAAGCGTCTGGCCAATGGTGAAGCGCCGCTGACGGTACGCGATGTACTCGAAGCCATGATCATGGCCCACGAGATTCAAGGCGTGATCGCCCTGGAAAACTCCTTCAATCGTGTAGGCCTCGATCACGTCATTCTGGTGAAAGTGGCCTCGACTGCCGTGACCGCCAAACTGATGGGCGCCAACCGTGAGCAGCTGTTATCGGCGTTGTCCCATGCGTTCGCCGACGGTCAGGCGTTGCGCACGTACCGCCATGCGCCGAACGCCGGTTCGCGAAAATCCTGGGCGGCGGGGGATGCGTCGAGCCGAGGCGTGCGGCTGGCGGATATCGCGATGCGCGGCGAAATGGGCATTCCCGGCGTCTTGAGTGCCAAGCAGTGGGGCTTTTACGACGTTCTGTTCAGCCACACCAACAACGATCTGGCGCTCAAGCCTGAAGACAAACGCGCCTTCAGCTTCTCCCGGCCGTTCGGCAGTTACGTGATGGAAAACGTGCTGTTCAAGATCAGCTTCCCCGCCGAATTCCACGCGCAGACCGCCTGCGAAGCCGCTGTGACCCTGCATCCGCAGGTGCGCAATCGTCTGCATGAGATCGACCGGATTGTCATCACCACGCATGAGTCGGCGATTCGCATCATTTCCAAGGTCGGGCCGCTGGCCAACGCCGCCGACCGCGATCACTGCCTCCAGTACATGACCGCCGTGCCGCTGGCGTTCGGCAATCTGGTGGCTGAGCAGTACGAGGATGATTTCCACAAGGCCCATCCGGTCATCGATGTGCTGCGCGAAAAAATGGTCATCGTCGAAGATCCGCGTTTCACCCGCCAATACCTGGAGGCCGACAAGCGCTCGATCGCCAATGCGGTGCAGGTGTTTTTCAAGGACGGTTCGAGCACGGAAAACGTGGTGGTGGAGTACCCGATCGGCCATCGCCGGCGTCGCGCTGAGGGCATTCCGTTGCTGGAGGACAAATTCCGGACAAATCTGGCGACCCGCTTCACCGGACAGCACAGCGGGGAGATTCTTGCGCTGTGCAAGGATCAGGCGCGGCTTGAAGCCACGCCGGTGAACCGGTTTGTCGATTTGTTTGTGATCTGAGGGACCGCGTTATCGTTCTTCGCGGGCAAGCCACGCTCCCGCAGGGTTTTGTATCGGATGCAATTATTGCAAACGCCACGACACCTGTGGGAGCCGGGCTTGCCCGCGAAGGCGTCAGATCAGACACCGCAGAGCTATTTGAAGCGCCGCTCGACGCCTTTTTCCACGAGAATCTTCGCGGAAATCTCTTCCACTGAAAAATGCGTGGAGTTGATGTTCGGGATGTTCTCGCGGCGGAACAGGTTTTCCACCTCGCGCACTTCGAACTCACACTGGGCGTAGCTCGAATAGCGGCTGTTGGGCTTGCGTTCGTTGCGGATCGCGGTGAGGCGGTCCGGGTCGATGGTCAGGCCGAACAGCTTGTGCTGGTGGGCGCGCAGGGCGGCCGGCAGTTGCAGGCGTTCCATGTCGTCCTCGGTCAGCGGATAGTTGGCCGCACGGATGCCGAACTGCATCGCCATGTACAGACACGTCGGCGTCTTACCACAACGCGACACGCCCACTAGTATCAGGTCGGCCTTGTCGTAATAGTGGGTGCGGGCGCCGTCGTCGTTGTCCAGAGCGAAGTTCACCGCTTCGATGCGCTCCATGTAATTGGAGTTGTGACCGATGGAGTGGGATTTGCCGACGGTGTAGGAAGAATGCTCGGTCAGTTCCTGTTCGAGCGGGGCGAGGAACGTCGAGAAGATGTCGATCATGAAACCATTGGAGGTTGCGAGAATCTCACGGATGTCCTGATTGACGATGGTGTCGAAGATGATCGGCCGGAAACCGTCGGTTTCAGCGGCTTTGTTGATTTGTTGTACCATGGCCCGCGCTTTTTCAACGCTGTCGATGTAGGGGCGCGTGAATTTGCTGAAGGTAATGTTTTCGAACTGCGCCAGAAGGCTTTGACCCAGGGTTTCGGCGGTGATGCCGGTGCCATCGGAGATAAAGAAAGCAGATCGTTTCATTTGCACCTTGGGCCTTAAGCTAATGAGCATTTCTGGATATGATAGGCACGATTTGTCGGCCGCCATTGGCCCGCATTCTCACTTATTTTCCAGGTCCAGGCCATACAGCCGGCCAACGCTCCCCCGAGCCGCCGGTTTCTGAGCTTTTCCAACACAGTTAGTGGAGAGATCACCTTGGTAGAGTACGTAGTTTCCCTCGATAAGCTCGGCAAACACGATGTTGAGCATGTGGGGGGCAAGAACGCATCCCTGGGCGAGATGATCAGTAACCTGGCCGGTGCCGGTGTTTCGGTCCCCGGCGGCTTCGCCACCACGGCGCAAGCCTATCGCGACTTCCTGGAACTGAGCGGTCTGAACGATCAGATCCACAAGGCCCTCGATGCGCTGGACGTCGATGACGTCAATGCCCTGGCCAAGACCGGCGCCCAGATCCGCCAATGGATCATGGAAGCCGAATTCCCTGAAAAACTGAACACCGAGATCCGCACCGCGTTCGCCGCGTTGTCGGCCGGTAATCCTGACGTGGCCGTGGCCGTGCGTTCCTCCGCCACCGCTGAAGACTTGCCGGACGCTTCGTTCGCCGGTCAGCAGGAAACCTTCCTGAACATCCGTGGCGTGGAAAACGTCATCCGCGCGGCCAAGGAAGTGTTCGCTTCCCTGTTCAACGACCGCGCCATTTCCTACCGCGTGCACCAGGGCTTCGACCACAAGCTGGTCGCCCTGTCGGCCGGCGTGCAGCGCATGGTGCGTTCGGAAACCGGCACCGCCGGCGTGATGTTCACCCTCGATACCGAATCCGGCTTCCGTGACGTGGTGTTCATCACCGGCGCCTACGGCCTGGGCGAAACCGTCGTACAAGGCGCGGTGAACCCGGACGAATTCTATGTCCACAAGGGCACGCTGGAGGCCGGTCGCCCGGCGATCCTGCGCCGCAACCTGGGCAGCAAGGCCATCAAGATGATCTACGGCGACGAGGCCAAGGCCGGTCGTTCCGTGAAAACCGTTGATGTCGACAAGGCTGACCGCGCGCGTTTCTGCCTGACCGACGCTGAAGTCAGCGAGCTGGCCAAGCAGGCGATGATCATCGAGAAGCACTATGGCTGCCCCATGGACATCGAGTGGGCCAAGGACGGTGACGACGGCAAGCTGTACATCGTGCAGGCCCGTCCCGAAACCGTGAAGAGCCGCACCCAGGCCAACGTCATGGAACGTTACCTGCTGAAGGAAACCGGCACCGTGCTGGTGGAAGGTCGTGCCATCGGCCAGCGCATCGGCGCCGGCAAGGTGCGGATCATCAAGGACGTCTCCGAGATGGACAAGGTCCAGCCGGGCGACGTGCTGGTCTCCGACATGACCGACCCGGACTGGGAACCGGTCATGAAGCGCGCCAGCGCCATCGTCACCAACCGTGGCGGCCGTACCTGCCACGCGGCGATCATCGCCCGTGAGCTGGGAATCCCGGCCGTCGTCGGTTGCGGCAACGCCACCCAACTGCTGAAGGACGGCCAGGGCGTGACCGTGTCCTGCGCCGAAGGCGACACCGGTTACATCTTCGAAGGCGAACTGGGCTTCGACATCAAGAAGAACTCCGTGGACGCCATGCCGGAGCTGCCGTTCAAGATCATGATGAACGTCGGCAACCCGGACCGCGCCTTCGACTTCGCGCAGCTGCCGAACGCTGGTGTGGGCCTGGCCCGTCTGGAATTCATCATCAACCGCATGATCGGCGTGCACCCGAAAGCGCTGTTGAACTACGACGGCCTGCCGCAGGACATCAAGGAAAGCGTCGACAAGCGCATCGCCGGTTACGACGATCCGGTCGGCTTCTATGTCGAGAAACTGGTTGAAGGCATCAGCACCCTGGCCGCTGCGTTCGCTCCGAAGAAAGTCATCGTGCGTCTGTCGGACTTCAAGTCCAACGAATACGCCAACCTGATCGGCGGCAAACTGTACGAGCCGGAAGAAGAAAACCCGATGCTGGGCTTCCGTGGCGCTTCGCGTTACATCAGCGAATCGTTCCGTGACTGCTTCGAACTCGAGTGCCGTGCGCTGAAGCGCGTGCGCAACGAGATGGGCCTGACCAACGTCGAAATCATGGTGCCGTTCGTCCGTACCCTCGGCGAAGCCAGCCAGGTGGTCGATCTGCTGGCCGAGAATGGCCTCAAGCGTGGCGACAACGGCCTGCGCGTGATCATGATGTGCGAACTGCCATCCAACGCGATCCTGGCTGAAGAATTCCTCGAATTCTTCGACGGTTTCTCGATCGGCTCCAACGACCTGACCCAGCTGACGCTGGGTCTGGACCGTGACTCCGGGATCATTGCGCACCTGTTCGACGAGCGTAATCCGGCGGTCAAGAAGCTGTTGGCCAACGCGATTGCCGCGTGCAACAAGGCCGGCAAATACATCGGCATCTGCGGTCAGGGTCCTTCGGACCACCCGGACCTGGCCAAGTGGCTGATGGAGCAGGGCATCGAAAGCGTGTCGCTGAACCCGGACACCGTGCTGGAAACCTGGTTCTTCCTTGCCGAAGGCCAGGCGGCGGAATAAGCCGTGAATGAAGCCCCGGCCCGTTGAACCGGGTCGGGGCTTTAAGATTGAAGTAGGGCGAGCTCTCCGGATGCCGCCCTTTTTTGTGCAAGAGCATTATGCAAAGCAGCAGCAACCTATTTCCTGTCGCCCTGATCAGCGCCGAGCGACGCGGTGATCTGAGCGAAGACGTTTATCGTTTGAAACCGGGCAACAGCCCTGACTGGTCCGTGGAAATCGCGGTGACCCGCCTCGGCATGGCCGATGAGCCGGCGTCGCGCGGCGTGCCGGTGATCTTGCTGCACGGCAGTTTTTCCAATCGGCGCTTCTGGTTCTCGCCGAAGGGCCTGGGTCTGGGCGCGTATCTGACGCGTCTGGGTTTCGATGTGTGGATCCCGGAAATGCGCGGTCACGGTCTGTCCCAGCGCAACGAGGACTACCGCCGCAACCGGGTCGCCGACTATGCCCGTTACGATCTGCCGGCGATTGCCGCGTTCGTCCGTGAGCAGAGCGGGCAGATTCCGCACTGGATCGGCCACTCGCTGGGTGGCATCACGTTGGCGGCCGCGCTGGGCGGCGAATACCTCGGTGAACCGGCGGTGGCGTCGGCGGCGTTTTTCGGCACGCAGGTCAGCCGCACGTACTGGCCGCTGAAGATTCCGCCGGTGGAGTGGAGTGGGCGCTTCATTCTCAAGCGTTTTGCCCAGTTGTCCGGCTCGCGACTCAAGCGCGGCCCCGAGGACGAGCCGATCGGCCTGGCGCTCGAAAGCATGCGCTGGTACGGACTGTTCGGGCGTTTCGGCGACAAGGACAAGGATTGGTGGGCAGGTCTTGCCGACGTGCAGGTCCCAGTGCTGGCGGTAAGCGCGGCGGGGGATCATCAGGATCCTGCCTGGGCCTGCAGGAAACTGTTCGAACAGATTGGCTCCGAGCACAAGCAGTTCATCAACCTGGGCCGTGAGCAGGGTTTCAACGATCAGTTCGGGCATGTCGAGATGCTGGTCAGCAAAGCGGCACAGGCCGAGGTCTGGCCGCTGGTGGCGCGCTGGCTGGCAGATCAGCACACGCCATTGCTTGGCGAGAAGCCGGATCTGGCGGCAGCGGTCTGAACGCGGCGCCCTGAAAAGGGCATTTCGTTCGCGTCGGCTTGCGGCTAAGATATGACGCATTGGACGGTTCTGGTCATATTTAGTGACTGTTTTGCTATTACGTTTCAGCCTGTGTTCAGGTTCGTTCAGCGACCATGACATGGTCTAAGGTAAACAGCGACCGCCGGAACTCGTTTCAAAAGAGTGCGACATCCTTGATCGTCTTCCTTGTTACAGGAGTTTTTCGATGAACCATTACCTTACGCCTGACCTGTGCGACGCCTATCCGGAGCTGGTTCAGGTGCTGGAACCGATGTTCAGCAATTTCGGCGGCCGTGATTCGTTCGGCGGCGAAATCGTGACCATCAAATGCTTCGAAGACAACTCGCTGGTCAAGGAGCAAGCCGAGCTCAAGGGCAACGGCAAGGTGCTGGTGGTCGATGGTGGTGGTTCCCTGCGCTGCGCGCTATTGGGCGACATGATCGCCGAGAAAGCCGCGAAAAACGGTTGGGAAGGGCTGGTGATCTACGGCTGCATCCGTGATGTGGACGTCATCGCCCAGACCGATCTCGGCGTTCAGGCCCTGGCCAGCCATCCGAAAAAGACTGAAAAACGCGGTCTCGGCGACCTCAACGTGCCGGTGACCTTCGCGGGTGTGACCTTCCATCCCGGCCAGTACATCTATGCGGACAACAATGGCGTGATCATCTCGCCAAGTCCGCTGAAAATGCCTGAATAAATCGCGGTAACCACAGGGGTGAGGATGTTCGAGGAAGAAAACGCGCAATGGGGGCTGGTGCATGCCCTGGTGCTGGACGGTAAAGGCGGTGCGCGTTCGATAGCCCGGACTGATCTCGACGATCTGCAGCTGCAGGCTCATGAAAGCCTGTGGCTGCACTGGGATCGCAGTCACCCGCAGACCCAGACCTGGCTGCGTAAATCCAGTGGGCTCAATGAGTTCACCTGCGACCTGCTGCTGGAAGAAAACACCCGTCCACGCCTGTTGCCGCTGCCGGATTCCGAGCTGCTGCTTTTTTTGCGCGGGGTCAATCTCAACCCCGGCGCCGAGCCGGAAGACATGGTATCGGTGCGGATCTTTGCTTCTGCCCAGCGAGTGATTTCCCTGCGTTTGCGGCCATTGCGCGCCACTGACGAGTTGCTTGTGATGCTGGGCGAGGGGAAGGGGCCGAAAACCTCGTCCGAACTGATGCTGTATCTGGCGCAATTCCTCACCAACAAGGTGCAGGATCTGGTGACTTGTCTCTCCGAAGTGGTCGATGAAGAGGAAGAAAAACTGGATGCCGACGAACGGTATACCCCCGAGCACGGCGCCATTTTGCATATCCGTCGCCGGGCCGCCGGACTGAAGCGTTTTCTGGCACCGCAGCGGGATATTTTCGGACAGCTGACGCGGATAAAGCTGCCGTGGTTCGTCGATGACGATGCCGACTACTGGAACGAATTGAACAACAGCCTGACCCGTTATCTCGAAGAGCTCGAATTGACCCGAGAACGCGTGGGGCTGGTGCTGGAAGCCGAAGACCGGCGCTTGAGCGTGCACATGAATCGCACGATGTATCGCTTCGGGATCATCACCTGCATCTTCTTGCCGATGAGTTTTATTACCGGTCTGTTGGGCATAAACGTTGGCGGAATACCGTTCGCCAGCAGCCCTTATGGCTTCCTTATCGCCTGCCTGACGGTGCTCGCCCTGGCGTTCGGTCAGTGGTGGTTGTTCCGCCGTTTGCGCTGGGTCTGACGATGCATCATGTGACCCGACCAAATTTGCCCGCGTCTTTCACAGACATCACGAGAGGTGCGTATGCACGATCCGTTTGAACAGTCTTTGCGCGACATGCTCAACGCTTCGCCGTCCAGCCGCGACGACGATGCCTGCCTGGGTCGCGTGCTCAAAACCGCCAACCGCCAGGTTGGCGCCGGCGATCTGTTCAGCCTGCTGGGCCGCTGGCTGCCCGCGCTGATGATCGCCCTGAATAACGGCTCGGCTCATGTCGCGCCGGTCTCACGTCTCCGTAAACCTACCGCTCGCACTGCTGATAAGGCTGATTGAATATGGAACTTGATCTCTGGACTCAGAGCCTCGTCACTGCAATGACTGCGTTGTGGACCAAAGTCGCTAACTTCATTCCTAACCTGTTCGGCGCACTGGTTGTGCTGCTCTTGGGTTTCGTCGTGGCCAAGCTGCTGGACACCTTGTTGTCCAAGTTGCTGGCCAAACTGAGGCTTGATCGCCTGATGGGCGGCACCGGCCTGACCAAATTGATGTCCCGCGCGGGGCTGCAAGTGCCGATCTCCACGTTGATCGGCAAAATCGTTTACTGGTTCGTTCTGCTGATTTTTCTGGTTTCGGCAGCAGAATCCCTTGGACTTGAGCGAGTTTCAGCTACGCTTGACATGCTGGCGCTGTATTTGCCGAAAGTATTCGGTGCCGCGCTGGTGTTGCTGGTGGGTGTCCTGCTTGCGCAATTGGCCAATGGCCTGGTTCGCGGGGCGGCAGAAGGCGTAGGCCTGGACTACGCTTCAGGACTTGGGCGAATTGCCCAGGGCTTGGTGATCATCATCAGCATTTCGGTCGCAATCAGTCAGTTGGAGGTCAAGACCGACCTGCTGAACCATGTGATCGTCATCGTATTGATTACCGTTGGTCTGGCGGTTGCGCTGGCCATGGGTTTGGGAAGCCGGGAAATTGCCGGTCAGATTCTTGCGGGAATCTATGTGCGTGAGTTGTATCAGGTTGGGCAACAAGTGCGTATTGGCGAGGTCGAAGGCCAGATCGAAGAGATCGGCACGGTTAAGACCACATTGCTGACCGATGAGGGTGAGCTAGTCTCTCTCTCCAATCGGATCCTGCTGGAACAGCATGTGAGTAGCCGCTAACCCGGCAAACCCTGCTAATGTATGCCGCCGCAAAATGCCAGCTGTCGCTGGCTGCGGTGGACATTGACCTGACTGTCGGCACGACTTGTTTTGAATAAAGCCCAAACGCTATCCACGCGCTACGATCCCCGCGAGCTCTCTGATGAGGAGTTGGTCGCGCGCTCGCATACCGAGCTTTTTCACGTGACGCGCGCCTACGAAGAACTGATGCGGCGTTACCAGCGGACATTATTTAACGTGTGCGCACGATATCTTGGGAACGATCGCGACGCAGACGATGTCTGTCAGGAAGTGATGTTGAAGGTGCTGTATGGCCTGAAGAACTTCGAGGGGAAATCGAAGTTCAAGACATGGCTATACAGCATCACCTACAACGAATGCATCACACAGTATCGGAAGGAACGGCGAAAGCGTCGCTTGATGGACGCTTTGAGTCTTGACCCCCTCGAGGAAGCGTCCGAAGAAAAGGCGCCGAAACCCGAGGAGAAGGGCGGACTGGATCGCTGGCTGGTGTATGTGAACCCGATCGACAGGGAAATTCTGGTGCTACGATTTGTCGCAGAGCTGGAGTTTCAGGAGATCGCAGACATCATGCACATGGGTTTGAGTGCGACAAAAATGCGTTACAAACGCGCTCTTGATAAATTGCGTGAGAAATTTGCAGGCATTGCTGAAACTTAGTTCGGCGCAAATATCTCTTACGTGTAGGCAAGTTCTGATAGACTTGCCGCCGAGTTGTCCCCCGGTTTGCGGGACTGCTTCACAATCACCAGATGGGGATTTAACGGATGAAACTGAAAAACACCTTGGGCTTGGCCATTGGTTCTTTGATTGCCGCCACTTCTTTCGGCGCTCTGGCACAAGGCCAAGGCGCAGTTGAAATCGAAGGCTTCGCAAAGAAAGAACAATTCGACAGCGCTCGTAACTTCAAGAACAACGGCAACCTGTTCGGCGGTTCGATCGGTTACTTCCTGACCGACGACGTTGAACTGCGTCTGGGCTACGACGAAGTGCACAACGTGCGTGCCGACGATGGCAAGAACGTCAAGGGCGCCAACACCGCTCTGGACGCTCTGTACCACTTCAACAACCCAGGCGACATGCTGCGTCCATACGTTTCGGCCGGTTTCTCTGACCAGAGCATCGACCAGAACGGTTCGAACGGTCGTAACCGTTCCACCTTCGCCAACCTGGGCGCTGGTGCCAAGCTGTACTTCACCGACAACTTCTACGCCCGTGCTGGCGTTGAAGCTCAGTACAACATCGACCAGGGCGACACCGAGTGGGCTCCTAGCGTCGGTATCGGTGTGAACTTCGGTGGCGGCTCCAAGCCAGCTGCTGCTCCAGTTCCAGCACCGGCTGAAGTCTGCTCCGACAGCGACAACGACGGCGTTTGCGACAACGTTGACAAGTGCCCGGACACCCCAGCCAACGTAACTGTTGACGCTGATGGCTGCCCAGCAGTTGCTGAAGTTGTTCGTGTTGAGCTGGACGTGAAGTTCGACTTCGACAAGTCGGTTGTTAAGCCAAACAGCTACGGCGACATCAAAAACCTGGCTGACTTCATGAAGCAGTACCCATCCACCACCACTACTGTTGAAGGTCACACTGACTCCGTCGGTCCTGACGCTTACAACCAGAAACTGTCCGAGCGTCGTGCAAACGCCGTTAAACAAGTTCTGACCAACCAGTACGGTGTTGAATCGTCCCGCGTTCAGTCGATCGGCTACGGCGAATCCCGCCCAGTTGCTGACAACAAAACTGAAGCTGGCCGCGCTGTTAACCGTCGCGTAGAAGCGCAGGTTGAAGCTCAAGCTAAGTAATTAGCTGCCGCTACGAGAAAAGCCCGGCTTAGGCCGGGCTTTTCTTTGCCTGCGATTTGGTGACGCCAGAGATTGTCAGGCCAGGCGATCAGCTACCCAGCCAATCGAGTCGACCTGGGGCGCGGCTGCTGCGACGGCGCCTATGACCAGAATCGCAGGACTCTTGAGCTGGAAACCAAGGGCATCGTCCTCCATCGCTGTCAGATCACTGCGGCATTCGCGTTGCTCTGGCAACGAGGCATTTTCGATCATCGCCACTGGTGTACCCGCCGCCATACCGCCCGCCAGCAGTTGCTCGCGAATCTCGCCGAGCTTCGCCACTCCCATGTAAATCACCAGCGTCGTGCCGCCCTGCGCCAAGGCCCGCCAGTTCAACTGGCTGTCGTCCTGAGTGTGGGCCGTGACCAGCGTCACACCCCGGGCCACGCCGCGCAACGTCAGCGGGATATCACACTGGGTCGCGCCGGCCAGTCCGGCGGTGATGCCATTGACCAGTTCCACCTCGACCCCGCGCTCACGCAACCACTGCGCTTCCTCACCCCCGCGCCCGAAAATGCACGGATCGCCGCCCTTGAGCCGCACCACGCATTTGCCCTGACGGGCGTAACGCAACATCAGCCGATGGATGAACGCCTGAGGCGTCGAACGACAGCCGCCGCGTTTACCGACGGCAATGATCCGCGCAGCAGGGCAGTGTTCAAGTACCGCCTCATTGACCAGATCGTCGATCAGCACCACCTCAGCTTCGCGCAAGGCCCGCACCGCTTTGAGCGTCAGCAATTCAGGATCACCGGGACCCGCGCCCACCAGCCAGACTTTCGCGTTCATGGTGTTTTCCTCTTCAGATGACGGCGACCGGACGCACGTCGGCGGCCAGCAAGCGCTTGATTTCCGGGACGCAGGAACCGCATTGCGTGCCGCACCCCAATGTATTTTTCAAACCCTGCAGATCCAGGCCATCACGGATACCGGCGCAGACCGCGCTGTGGCTGACGTTCTTGCAGTTGCACAGGGTCTTGTCCGCCACAGTCTGCACGCCGGCATTGCCCGGCGGCGCACTCATCGGTGCCAGCAGCCAGCGCCGCAGTTGTTCGTCGGCGCGGCCTTCGAGCCACAGACCTTGCAACCAGTGCTGGGCGAGGGTTTCACCGGCAAGGCGGATCGCGGTGATTCGCCCGTTTTCGATGCGTACCCGTTTGCCAATGGCGCGGCGAGGATCGTCATACGCCAGCACCGGCCCATCGATCAGGGCCAGGCACTGGTCGATTTCACCCAGCAATTGCGGTTCTGGCGCCACGACGCTGGCTGCGCGTATCAGCAGCGCAGGCCGTTCACGTCCGACAAGGCTGAGACTTGCGTAGGAAAACGCCTCGCAGAGCGGTCGAAGCGCCTCGAAATGCCGTTGAACATCGCCCTCGATCAGTGCGAACAGTTGCCATGGCAAGTCCACCGTTTCCAGCCGCACACCGCTGTGCTTGAGTTCCGGTTGTTTCGACAAAGGATCGAAGGCGGGTAGGGTCAGGCTGTTCACGCCGCCCTTGAGGAAACGATCGCCCCAGTGCATCGGCAGGAACGCCTGGCCCGGACGCACGCTGTCATCGCTGGCGACCGCCACGATCACTGAGCCTCGACGACTTTTCAGATTCACCAGATCCCCAGGCTGCAAGCGGTGACGGCGCAATTCGTCCGGATGCAGACTCAACATCGCTTCGCTGACATGGCCGAACAGTTGCGCCGCCGTGCCGGTGCGGCTCATACCGTGCCATTGATCACGCAGGCGGCCAGTGATCAGGGTCAGTGGAAAGCGCGCGTCGCGTTGTTCTTTGGCGGCGCGATAGGGATCGGCAACGAACTGTGCGCGCCCGTTCGGCGTAGGAAAGATACCGTCGCCATACAGCCGGGCTGTACCTTGGCGGGCGCCAGCGGGGAAGGGCCATTGCTGTGGACCCAGCTCATCAATCAACCGATGGCTGATCCCGGACAAATCCAGATCGCGGCCACGGGTCAGTTGTTTGTACTCGTCAAACAGCTGCGCCGGTTGTTCGAACGCAAACAGCCCCGGCTGCTGCGGGCGCAGACGCTTCTCCAGGCGTTGTGCGAAATCTACGGTGATCGCCCAGTCCGGTCGTGCTTCACCCGGTGCGGCAATGGCCTGGCGGACGTGGGAAATCCGTCGCTCGGAGTTGGTCACCGAACCTTCCTTCTCGCCCCAACTGGCCGCCGGCAACAGCAGATCGGCAAACGCTGCGGTTTCGGTGGTGCGAAACGCCTCCTGCAACACCACGAACGGACAAGCCTCCAGCGCGGCGCGCACGGCGTTCTGGTCCGGCATCGATTGCGCGGGATTGGTGCAGGCAATCCACAACGCCTTGATCTTGCCGCTGCGCACTTGTTCAAACAGTTCGATGGCGCTGAGACCGGTATTTTCCGGCAGCTTATCCACACCCCAATACGCCGCGACTTCTGCGCGGTGCTCTGGATTGGCGACTTCACGATGGCCTGGCAACAGGTTGGAAAGGCTGCCGGTTTCGCGCCCGCCCATGGCATTCGGCTGACCGGTCAGGGAGAAAGGTCCTGCACCCGGCCGGCCGATTTGCCCGGTGGCCAGGTGCAGATTGATCAGCGCGCTGTTTTTCGCGCTACCGGCGGTGGACTGGTTCAGGCCCATGCACCACAGCGACAGAAAGCTTGGTGATGTGCCGATCCATTCGGCGCATTGCTGCAACTGCTCGACGCTGATCCCACACAACTGCGAAACCATCGCCGGCGTGTAGTCGCGCACCAGGCTTTTAAGCTCGGCGAGGCCTTCGGTGTGGGCCTTGATGAAGTCGCGGTCGATCCAGTCTTCCCACAACAGCAGATGCAAAATCCCATGGAACAAAGCGACATCGGTGCCCGGCAGAATCGCCAGATGCAGGTCGGCCAAATCACAAGTGTCGGTGCGCCGTGGATCAATGACGACGACTTTCATCTGCGGGCGGCGGGATTTGGCTTCTTCGAGGCGGCGAAAAAGCACTGGATGCGCGTAGGCCATGTTACTGCCGACGATCACCACGCAATCGCTCAACTCCAGGTCTTCATAGCTGCACGGCGGAGCGTCGGCGCCGAGGCTGCGCTTGTAACCGACCACCGCCGAAGACATGCACAGCCGCGAATTGCTGTCGATGTTGTTGGTGCCAACCAGCGCCCGCGCCAGTTTGTTGAAGGCGTAGTAATCCTCGGTCAGCAATTGCCCGGAGATGTAGAACGCCACGCTGTCCGGGCCGTGTTCGGCGATGGTTTCGGCGAAGACCTGGGTGGCGTGATCCAGTGCGGTGTCCCAGTCGCAACGGCTGCGCGCCAGGCCTTTGCCCAGGCGCAGTTCCGGGTACAACGCCCGTGCCGCCAAGTCGCCGGTCAGGTGCAGGGTCGAGCCTTTGCTGCACAGTTTGCCGAAGTTGGCCGGATGCGCCGGATCACCGCTGACGCCGAGGATGCGCTCGCCGTCATGCTCGATCAGCACGCCGCAGCCGACCCCGCAATAACAGCAGGTCGAGGCGGTCGTCTGGCGGTTCATCAGACGGCGTCCCGCAGGGCCAGTTGCACGCGGCCGTTTTCCACTCGGGCCGGGTGATGGTGCGCGCAGCCGACGTCCGGGGCCTGGGCTTCGCCGGATTGCAGGTCGATCTGCCAGTTGTGCAGCGGGCAGGCGACACGTTTGCCGTAGATCAGTCCTTGGGACAACGGGCCGCCCTTGTGCGGACAGCGGTCATCGAGTGCGAAAACTTCGTCGTCGCTTGTACGAAAGATCGCAATGTCACCTTTGGGCCCGGCGATGATCCGCGAACCGAGGGCGTTGATCTCTTCCAGGGCACAGATATCGAGCCAGTTCATGCCGGCACCTCCAGGTTTTTCACGGGAATCACGTCGAATTCTTTTTTCAGTTGCGGCTGGGCGAGGCGCTCTTTCCACGGATCCTGTTCGAACGACAGGGAGAATTGCAGGCGCTCGTTCAGGGCCTTGCGGCGCTCGGGATCTTCCAGCACAGCTTTCTTGATGTGCTCCATGCCGACCCGTTGCAGGTAGTGCACGGTGCGTTCGAGGTAGAAGGCTTCTTCGCGGTACAGCTGCAGGAACGCGCCGTTGTACTCGCGCACTTCCTCGGCGGTCTTGAGCTTGACGAAGAACTCGGCGACTTCGGTCTTGATCCCGCCGTTGCCGCCGATGTACATCTCCCAGCCGGAATCGACGCCGATGATGCCTACGTCCTTGATCCCCGCTTCCGAACAGTTGCGTGGGCATCCGGAGACCGCCAGCTTCACTTTGTGTGGCGACCACATGTTGAACAGGTCATGTTCGAGGTCGATGCCCAACTGGGTCGAATTCTGCGTGCCGAAGCGGCAGAACTCGCTGCCGACGCAGGTTTTCACGGTGCGGATGGATTTGCCGTAGGCGTGGCCGGACGGCATGTCGAGGTCTTTCCATACACCGGGCAGGTCCTGTTTCTTGATTCCCAAAAGGTCGATGCGCTGGCCGCCGGTGACCTTGACCATTGGCACCTGATACTTGTCCGCCACGTCGGCGATCCGCCGCAGTTCCGACGGGTTGGTCACGCCGCCCCACATCCGTGGCACCACCGAATAGGTGCCGTCCTTCTGGATGTTGGCGTGGGCCCGCTCGTTGATCAGGCGCGACTGCGGATCGTCCTTGGCTTCGCCGGGCCAGGTTGAAATCAGGTAATAGTTGAGGGCCGGACGGCAGGTGGCGCAGCCGTTCGGGGTGCGCCAGTTGAGGTAGCTCATGGTGCCGGCGATGGTCAGCAGGTGCTGCTCGCGAATGGCCTGGCGAATCTGGCCATGGTTGAGATCGCTGCAACCGCAGATGGCTTTTTCGCTTTTCGGTTTGACGTCCGCCGCGCCGCCGACGGTGTTGATCAGGATCTGCTCGACCAGACCGGCGCAGGAGCCGCAGGAGCTGGCGGCCTTGGTGTGTTTCTTCACTTCGTCGACGCTGAACAGGCCATGTTCCTGAATCGCCTTGACGATGCTGCCCTTGCACACGCCGTTGCAGCCGCAGACTTCGGCGTTGTCGGCCATGCTCATGGCTTTGTCCTGGCCCTGATGTCCTACGTCACCGAGGGCGTTTTCACCAAACATCAAGTGATCGCGGATCTCGCCGATGGCGTGATTCTCACGAATCTGCCGGAAATACCAACCGCCATCTGCCGTATCGCCGTACAGACAGGCGCCGACCAGCACGTCATCCTTGATCACCAGTTTTTTGTACACCCCGCCGATCGGGTCGGAGAGGGTGATGGTCTCGGTGCCTTCGCCGCCCATGAAGTCGCCGGCGGAAAACAGGTCGATGCCGGTGACCTTCAATTTGGTCGACGTCACCGAGCCCTGATAACGGGCGAAGCCCAGTTGGGCCAGGTGGTTGGCGCAGACCTTGGCCTGTTCGAACAGCGGCGCCACCAGGCCGTAGGCGATGCCACGGTGGTTGGCGCACTCACCGATGGCATAGATGCGCGGGTCGTAGGTTTGCAGGGTGTCGTTGACCAGAATCCCGCGATTGCACGGGATGCCGGCCTTTTCCGCGAGTTCGGTGTTGGGGCGAATGCCGGCGGCCATGACCACCAGATCGGCGGGAATGATGTCGCCGTTCTTGAACTGCACCGAGCCGACCCGACCATTACCGGCTTCGTGCAGGGCCTGGGTCTGTTCGCACAGGCGAAAGTGCAGGCCACGGGCCTCGAGGGCGGTTTGCAGGAGCTGGCCGCTGGTCTTGTCCAGTTGCCGCTCCAGCAGCCATTCACCGAGGTGCACCACGGTGACGTGCATGCCGCGCAGCATCAGGCCGTTGGCCGCTTCGAGGCCGAGCAGGCCGCCGCCGATCACCACGGCGTGCTTGTGGGTTTTTGCGGTGTCGATCATCGCCTGGGTGTCGGCGATGTCGCGGTAACCGATCACGCCCTGCAAGGTGTTGCCGGGGATCGGCAGGATGAACGGGGTCGAGCCGGTGGCGATCAGCAGGCGATCGTATTCGGCCTCGGTGCCGTCTTCGGCGATCACCCGGCGTTTGACCCGGTCGATCTCCACCACTTTGCGGTTGAGCAGCAGTTTGATGCCGTTTTCCAGGTACCAGTCGAGGTCGTTGAGCACGATCTCTTCGAAGGTCTGCTCGCCGGCCAATACCGGCGACAGCAGGATGCGGTTGTAGTTGGTGTGCGGTTCGGCGCCGAAGACCGTGATGTCGTACAGCTCGTTGCTCAGTTTCAGCAGTTCTTCCAGGGTACGGACCCCGGCCATGCCATTACCGATCATCACCAGTTTGAGTTTTTTCATCAGGTTCTCCGGGAGCATCGGGCTTGCCTCTTGTGGGCAGTCAGGCCTTGCTCGACAAAAATGGCGCAAACAAAAAAGGCGTCCCGCCAGTTACCTAGCGAGGACGCCTTTGTCCTTGTCCCGTTCTCTCGGGAAGCCTGGCCTTCGTCGTTGAAGGTCGGGCTTTATGTCAGTTGCAAACGTTAATGCAGTGGTTGTGCCAAGTCGCGCAGAGTCGCGAATTCGTTGGGGTAGGGCTGGAATTGGCCAGATATTCAGTGTGGTTTTTGCACTGAATGGAAGCGGCACGCCCATTAATGGAGCGCCGCATCAGCCATGAAACAACAGAAACAGCAGCACCAGATTGCCCAGCAGTGCCAGCAACGCCAATGTCCGCCAGACCTTCAGCGGCTCCCGTTCCAGCAAGGGGCGAGGGCGTACATTCAGGCTACGTCGTTCACCTTGCTCCAGCATCAGCAACCATTCCTCGGCGGTTTCATAGCGTTGCAAGGGATCAGCCGCCACAGCGCGCTCCAGACACTGCGCCAGCCACTCCGGCAGATCCGGGCGATAGCGACCGGCACTCACCGGCACCCCGAAACGCGGGCGCTGGAAGGCTTCGATCTCGCCGTAGGGAAAATGTCCGGTGAGCAGGAAATACAAGGTCACGCCCACCGCATACAGATCCTGTTGTGCACTGGGGGCTGCGCTTTGAAAAGCTTCCGGTGCGATGTAGCTCGGGGTTCCGGGCAAGGTCGACGGTGTGTCCTGCGACAGACCGGGGCAATACGCCAGGCCGAAATCCAGCAGGCGCAACTCGCCGTCGTCCCCCAGGTGCAGGTTTTCCGGTTTGATGTCGCGGTGCAGGATCTGCCGTCGATGCAGCAGGCCGACGGCCCGCAGCAGGCGTTCGGCCAGATCCTGCCACTGGGCCAGTGGCAGCGGGCCGCTTTGTTCGAACAACTGCGCCAGGGTGGTTCCCGAATATTCACGCATCACGTAGTACAAATGCTGACGCTGACCGGCGCTATGGACTTCAGGGAAATGCCGCCCGGCGACGCGTTTGAGAAACCATTCCTCCGCCAGCAAGGCCTGGCCGGCCTGGGCATCGTCTGCCAGTGGTGCAGGCAAGGTCTTCAACAGCCACGCCTGACCCTGACCATCGAGCACGCGATACAGCAGCGATTGCTGGCTCTGACTTATAACCTCTTGAACCCGCCAGCCTTCAAAGGCCTGAGCCGGTTTCAGCGGCGGGGGCAGGGGCCATTGCTGCAAATGAATCAACGCATCGCCAAGGCTGGCCTCGCCAACCGCATCCACCCGCACCAACAGCGCACTGGCATTGTCCTGACTGCCGGCCAGATGCGCAGCGTTGACCAGCGTTTGCGCGGCACTGTGCAGGTCCGGTTGATCGCGCAGAATCCCGGCGATGGCGGTATCGCCAAGCGCGGCCCACACGCCGTCACTGAGCAGCACGAAACATTCGCCGTCACGCAGTTCGCCGTCGAGAAAGTCCAGCACCAGATGCTGATCCAGCCCCAGTGCGCGCTTGAGCACATGCTGCATGCCCGGTTGATCCCAGACGTGATCCTCGCTGATCCGCTGCAAGTTATCGGCGTGCCAGCGATAGACCCGGCAATCGCCGACGTGCGCCAGGGTAAAGCGCCGGCCGCGCATGACCAGCGCACTGACCGTGGTGAGCAGCGGCTGACCGCCACCATTGGCCTGCAACCAGCGGTTTTGTGCGAGCAGCAGACGATCGAGGGCCTGGGCCACGCTCCAGGTTTCCGGGGTGGCGTAGTAGTCCAGCGCCAGCGCCTGCAAGGTCGAACGCGCGGCCAGACCACCGTCGGCGCACTGGCTGACGCCGTCGGCGATGGCGAACAGGAAACCCTTGCTGGCGGCCAGCGCCGGGGCCGGGGTCACCAGGCGCAAGGCGTCCTGGTTTTCCGCGCGGGGACCGGTGGCGCTGGCTTCGGCAAAGCTCAGTTGCAGAGCCATTCGGGCCTCAGACCCGGGCAGCGGTCACGGCCGCCGAACCCCAGGTGGTTCTCCAGCGACGTTTGACCCCATGCAGGCCGAACCACGCCAGCACGCCAAGGCTGGCGAACAACCACAGCGCCAGTTGATAGCTGCCGGTGCTCTGTTTGATCGCGCCCATGCCTGCCGCCAGGGCAAAGCCGCCGATGCCGCCGGCCATGCCGATCAGCCCGGTCATCACGCCGATTTCACGCCGAAAGCGCTGTGGCACCAGTTGGAACACCGCGCCATTACCCGCGCCGAGACCGAGCATGGTGCAGACGAACAGGGCCAGCGCCGCGTAGGAACTCGGCAGGTTGAAGCCGACCGCCGCGATGCAGACTACGGCCACTGTGTACATCGCCAGCAGGGTGCGAATTCCGCCGAACCGGTCCGCCAGCGCGCCACCCAGCGGTCGCATCAGGCTGCCGCCGAACACGCAGGCGGCGGTGTAGTAACCGGCGGTCACCGGGCTGAGGCCGTATTGATCGTTGAAGTAGCCGGGCAGGGCGCTGGCCAGGCCGATGAAGCCGCCGAAGGTGACGCTGTAGAAAAACATGAACCACCAGCTGTCGCGGTCGCCCAGGGCCTTGAAGTAGTCGGCCATGGATTTGGCTTTTGGTCGCTCGGGAGCGTTTTTTGCCAGCCAGGCGAACAGCACCAAAGTCAGGAGCAGTGGAATCAGGGCGAAACCGAACACATTGCTCCAGCCGAACGCCGCCGCCAGTACCGGGGCGATCAGCGCGGCGAACACGGTCCCGGAATTGCCGGCCCCGGCGATGCCCATCGCCTTGCCCTGATGCTCCGGCGGATACCATTGCGACGCCAGCGGCAGGGCCACGGCGAACGACGCTCCGGCCATGCCGAGGAACAGGCCGAGCAGCAGAGCCTGTTCGTAACTGTGGATGCCCAGTTTCCAGGCACCGAACAGTGCACAGATCACGATCACCTGGCCGATCAGCCCGGCAGTCTTGGGTGACAGGCGATCGGCAAGCATGCCCATCGCAAAGCGCAGCACCGCGCCGGCCAGAATCGGCGTCGCCACCACGAGGCCGCGCTGTTGAGTGGTCAGGTGCAGGTCGCCAGCAATCTGCACCGCCAGCGGGCCGAGCAGGTACCAGACCATGAAGCTCAGGTCGAAATACAGGAAGGCTGCGAACAGGGTCGGGGTGTGGCCGGATTTCCAGAAGCTTTTATTCATCGCGCACCTCAGCTGTTAAGAATCTCGAGAAGGAGTCACAAGCCAGCAAGTGGAGCGCCGCCACGGCCGCACCACCGGCCCCGGGCTGTGGGGCCAAAACGCAAAAACGCCGCTACCCGGATCGCCGAAAGGGGCGAAGAAGGTGAGCGACGTCTTTGTCGTAGGTGGGGCAACCGCCGTTGGTTACCTGTGGTGATTGCTTAGCGAGATTTGTGCCAATAGTCTGAAATCGCGTTACGGCCAATCGCGGGCAAGCCCGCTCCCACAGGTTCCGCATTAATCACAGAGACTGTGTACGACAACGAAACCTGTGGGAGCTGGCTTGCCAGCGATGGGGCCTTTACAGGCCCCACGAAACTTCAGCCAAGCAACTCGCTCATGGCAATGATTTGCTCCGCCACCTGAATCAGTTTCTGCTGGCGGCTCATGGCCTGGCGGCGCATCAGGGTGTAGGCCTCTTCTTCGTTGCAGTCCTTCATTTTCATCAGCAGGCCCTTGGCCAGTTCGATGCGCTTGCGCTCGGCCAGTTGCTGGTCGCGGGCCTGTAGCTGGGCGCGCAAGGCCTGATCGCTTTCGAAGCGGGCCATGGCCACGTCGAGAATCGGCTGCAGGCGTTGTGCGTGAATGCCTTCGACGATGTAGGCACTGACCCCGGACTTGATCGCCTGACGCATCACGCCGGGATCATGCTCGTCGGTGAACATCACGATCGGCCGGGGCTGGTCCCGGCTGACCAGCACCACTTGCTCCATCACATCGCGGCTCGGCGACTCGGTATCGATCAGGATCACGTCCGGACGCACCGTTTCGACGCGCGCCGGCAGGTCGATGGTCAGGCCCGACTCGTCGATCACCTCGAAACCGGCCTCGGTCAGCGCGGCTTTCAGGCGTCCGACTTTTTTCGCGGTGTCGTTGATCAGCAGAATGCGCAGCATGTTCGCGGTCTCCTGTCAGCGGTGGGCGAGAAGGGGGGCGCTGTCGCTCAGCGCGTGGAGCTTGAAGCTTCGGGCGTAGGCGGCCGGGTCGCTGCCGTCCCAGATTTTGCCGTCGATCAACTGGCTGCTGCGCATGTCCTTGCCCCAGGCCGCAAAGCCCACAGCAGTCGCTGCGTCGCGATAGATCTCCAGTTGTTGTACCTGACGGGCGACGGCGAGGTAGTCCGGGTCATCGCGCAGCAAACCCCAGCGGCGGAACTGGGTCATGAACCACATGCCATCCGACAGGTACGGCAGGTTCACCGCGCCATCGCCGTGAAAGCGCAGGGCGTGCGGGTCTTGCCAGCGATTGCCGAGGCCATCGTCGTAGTCGCCGAGAAAGCGCGGTTCGATGCAGGAGACCGGGGCGTCGAGGTACTCGGCGGCGCTGAGAAGTTGCGCGGTGCTGCGGCGGTTTTCCGGGCTCTCTTCGATGAAACGGCTGGCCTCGAGGATCGCCATCACCAGCGCGCGCGCGGTGTTGGGGTATTGCTCGACGAAGGCACGGGTGCAGCCGAGGACTTTTTCCGGGTGATCGGGCCAGATGGTCTGGCTGGTCGCCAACGTGAAACCGAGATTCTGCTGCACGGCGCTGGCCGCCCAGGGCTCGCCGACGCATAAACCATCGATGCGACCGGCCTGAAGGTGCGCGACCATTTGCGGCGGCGGCACCACCACGCTGTCGACATCCTGCAACGGATGAATGCCCTGGCTCGCCAGCCAGTAATACAGCCACATGGCATGGGTGCCGGTCGGGAAGGTCTGGGCGAAGGTCAGTTTTGCGCGGGTTTGGTGCACATGATGGTGCAGCGCTTCAGGACCGGTCACGCCCAGGCCCTGCAAGCCGTGGGACAGGTTGAGGCTCTGGCCGTTCTGATTCAGACCCATCAGCACCGCCATGTCGGTTGACGCGACGCCGCCGATGCCCAGATGCACCGCGTAAATCAGGCCGTAAAGGCTGTGGGCGGCATCGAGTTCGCCGCTGACCAGATTGTCCCGCAGGTTGGCCCAGGAACTCTGGCGCTTGAGATTCAGGGTCAGGCCGTAAGGCTGGGCAAAGCCCTGAGTGGCGGCGACCACCAGCGAGGCGCAGTCGCTCAGGGCCATGAAGCCCAGGTTGATCGCGCTTTTTTCCGGGGCATCGCTGCCGTTGACCCAGGCCAGCGGCCCGGCGGAGGTTTGAGTCATGAAAGCCACCCTCAAAAAAAACGTCGTCCCAGGCTTTGCCCGCGCAAAACCGAGAGACGACGCCATTGTCCTTGCCTGCACGCCACCATTGGCCTGCCGGCTGATGCCGTGGAAGGTGCAAGGCATATGCCATGCGCACGGATTTACCCGTGCGCCTCGCGCGTCGGGGGGATGCCCGGCTATAATCGCCGCCTCTTTTCGCCGCCCGAGTCATAGCCGCCCATGTACACCCTGGCCCGTCAGCTGTTGTTCAAACTTTCCCCGGAAACCTCCCACGATCTGTCGCTGGATCTGATCGGCGCGGGCGGGCGTTTGGGCCTCAACGGCTTGCTGTGCAAGGCGCCGGCGTCGCTGCCGGTGAATGTCATGGGCCTGACGTTCCCGAACCCTGTGGGTCTGGCGGCCGGTCTGGACAAGAACGGCGCGGCCATCGATGGCTTCGCCCAGCTGGGTTTCGGGTTTGTCGAAATCGGCACCGTGACCCCGCGTCCGCAGCCGGGCAACCCGAAACCACGGATTTTCCGTCTGCCGGAAGCCGAGGCGATCATCAACCGCATGGGTTTCAACAACCTCGGTGTGGATAACCTGCTGGCGCGAGTGGCGGCGGCCAAATACAAAGGCGTGCTGGGGATCAACATCGGCAAGAACTTCGACACCCCGGTCGAGCGCGCAGTAGACGACTACCTGATCTGCCTGGACAAGGTCTACGCTCACGCCAGTTACGTCACGGTCAACGTCAGTTCGCCGAACACCCCGGGCCTGCGCAGCCTGCAATTCGGTGATTCGCTCAAGCAATTGCTGGCGGACCTGGCCACGCGCCGCGCCGAACTGGCGCTGCGCCACGGCAAGCATGTACCGCTGGCGATCAAGATCGCGCCGGACATGACCGACGAAGAAACCGCGCAAGTCGCCCAGGCACTGATCGAAACCGGGATGGACGCGGTGATCGCCACCAACACCACCCTCAGCCGCGTGGGCGTCGAAGGCATGGAACACGGGGACGAGGCGGGCGGTCTGTCCGGCGCGCCGGTTCGCGAGAAGAGCACCCATACCGTGAAAGTGCTGGCGTCCGAGCTGGGCGGCAAGCTGCCGATCATCGCGGCGGGCGGCATCACCGAAGGCAAGCATGCGGCCGAGAAGATCGCGGCCGGCGCGAGCCTGGTGCAGATCTACTCCGGCTTCATCTATAAGGGCCCGGCGCTGATCCGCGAGTCCGTGGATGCGATCGCCGCCAAGCGCTGATCCTTTGTGAGAGCGAGCCTGCTCGCGATGGNCGCTGCCATAAATAATGCGGCGGGCATAAAAAAGGGCTCCTCGAAGGAGCCCCTGGGCCGTAGCCCGCCGTCCGGGAAGGACGTGCATGGTGATCAGGTTGTTACGAAATCAGATTGTCGTGTCGGAATAAGTGCCCTGTGTCAGCCGACGGCGTGAAGTTCGTTGAGTCTGTGGATTCCCGCAGTGCCGGTCATACCGTCCCAGTTGTCGCCGCGTCCTTCTCGCCAGCCGTTGATCCAGGCTTGACGTACCGACGGTAGAGTAAATGGGCAAAGCTCACGGGATTTACCACCAACGCCATATTGATATCCGCGCAAAAATGCTCTTTCCAACGGATCACGCTTAAGTCTTCTCATAGGGTGTTTCCCTCACTTGTTGACTGTTTTTGTCGCGTCGACCTCAATTGAGGTCTGGCAGAAAAACTCTGCCGTTGGCGGCTCGCTGCCGGCGTGGCGAGCCAAGGTGTTGACGCCGTTGCGACGTCAACCTGTGTTCAGTTCTAACCAATGAGTCACATCGATGGAATGACCGTTTTGTCATAAGGACGTAACGAAAAAGATGCTATGGCCATAAGTAACCGCGTATTTATCCAGCGTCCATTGGCCAAACCCCGGTATGATCGGCCCCGCGCTGGATGATGAGGTTAATCCTTTAGTGAGAATGACCCACGTTTACGCTGGGCTACTATTCGACGAAGGGTTGCTTTGAGTCATTTTGTTGCTTCAACTTTTTTATCTGTCCCGGCATCTAAGCTCTTTTAACCCGAGCAGCGGGGATGGAACGGCACACCTTCGTGCCACGCGGGCGCTCTTGTAGAAAAGCGCCTGATTGAAAACCGGATCGGCAATGCGTTGCCGGTTCATCAGCCAAAGGCTCTGGAAAAACCATGTCCGACCGTTTCGAACTCTTCCTCACTTGCCCCAAAGGCCTTGAAGGCCTGCTCATCGAGGAAGCCGTCGGGCTTGGCCTTGAAGAGGCCCGCGAACACACCTCCGCCGTGCGTGGCATGGCGACCATGGAAACCGCTTATCGCCTGTGCCTCTGGTCGCGTCTGGCCAACCGGGTGCTACTTGTCCTTAAGCGCTTCCCGATGAAAAACGCCGAAGACCTGTACCATGGCGTACTCGACGTCGACTGGCAGGATCACATGCTGGCCGACGGCACACTGGCCGTGGAATTCAGCGGTCATGGGTCGGGCATCGACAACACTCACTTCGGCGCCCTGAAGGTCAAGGACGCCATCGTCGACAAACTGCGCACCCCGCAGGGCGACCGTCCAAGCATCGACAAGCTCAACCCGGACTTGCGCATTCACCTGCGTCTGGATCGCGGCGAAGCGATTCTGTCCCTCGACCTTTCCGGCCACAGCCTGCACCAGCGCGGCTATCGCTTGCAGCAGGGCGCCGCGCCGCTGAAGGAAAACCTCGCAGCCGCCATCCTGATCCGTTCCGGCTGGCCGCGCATCGCCGCCGAAGGTGGCGCGCTGGCGGACCCGATGTGCGGTGTCGGTACGTTCCTGGTCGAAGCCGGCATGATCGCCGCCGATATGGCGCCGAACCTGCGTCGCGAACAGTGGGGCTTTACCGCCTGGCTCGGTCACGTGCCGGCGCTGTGGAAAAAACTGCATGAAGAAGCCGTCGAGCGTGCTGCTGCCGGTCTGGCCAAGCCGCCGCTGTGGATTCGTGGTTATGAAGCCGACCCACGCCTGATTCAGCCGGGCCGCAACAACGTCGAACGCGCCGGCCTGAGCGAGTGGATCAAGATCTATCAGGGCGAAGTCGCGACCTTCGAACCGCGTCCGGACCAGAACCAGAAAGGTCTGGTCATCTGCAACCCGCCGTACGGCGAGCGTCTGGGTGATGAAGCCAGTCTGTTGTACCTCTACCAGAACCTCGGCGAGCGTCTGCGTCAGGCCTGCCTGAACTGGGAAGCGGCGGTGTTTACCGGCGCGCCGGACCTGGGCAAGCGCATGGGCATCCGCAGCCACAAACAGTATTCGTTCTGGAACGGCGCGCTGCCGTGCAAGCTGCTGTTGATCAAGGTCCTGCCGGATCAGTTCGTCACCGGCGAGCGCCGCACCCCGGAGCAGCGTCAGGCCGAGCGCGAGCAAGCCGCCTACGATCAGACGCCGAACGAGCCGCAAGAGCGCAAGTTCAACAAGAACGGTAACCCGATCAAACCGACGCCGGCCCCGGCGCCAGTGGTCGAGCAGCCGCGCCTGAGCGAAGGCGGGCAGATGTTTGCCAACCGTCTGCAGAAGAATCTCAAGGCGATGGGCAAGTGGGTCAAGCGCGAAGGCATCGACTGCTACCGCGTCTACGATGCGGACATGCCGGAATACGCCATGGCCATCGACCTGTACCACGACTGGGTACACGTTCAGGAATATGCCGCGCCGAAGTCGATCGATCCGGAAAAAGCCTCGATCCGCATGTTCGATGCGCTGGCGGCCATCCCGCAGGCGCTGAACATCGACAAGAGCCGCGTGGTGGTCAAGCGCCGCGAGCGTCAGAGCGGCACCAAGCAGTACGAGCGTCAGGCGGCTCAGGGCAAGTTCAATGAAGTGACCGAGGGCGGCGTGAAGTTGCTGGTCAACCTCACCGACTACCTCGACACCGGGCTGTTCCTCGATCACCGCCCAATGCGCATGCGGATCCAGAAAGAGGCGGCCGGCAAGCGCTTCCTCAACCTGTTCTGCTACACCGCGACCGCCAGCGTGCACGCAGCCAAGGGCGGCGCGCGCAGCACCACCAGCGTCGACCTGTCGAAAACCTACCTCGACTGGGCGCGCCGCAACCTGTCGCTCAACGGTTTCTCGGACAAGAACCGTCTGGAGCAGGGCGATGTGATGGCGTGGCTTGAGAACTGCCGCGAAGAGTACGACTTGATCTTCATCGATCCGCCGACCTTCTCCAACTCCAAGCGCATGGAAGGCATCTTCGACGTGCAGCGTGATCAGGTGCAGTTGATCGACCTGGCCATGGCGCGTCTGGCAGCGGGCGGGGTGTTGTATTTCTCCAACAACTTCCGCAAGTTCCAGCTCGAAGACAACCTGGCCGAGCGTTACGCGGTCGAGGAAATCACCGCCAGCACCATCGACCCGGATTTCGCCCGCAACGGCAAGATCCACCGCGCCTGGAAAATCACGGCTCGTTGACACTCTGCAACATTGGATCCACAGAGCCTTGATTTTTAAAGGCTCTTGGATCCGTTCAGAACTAGCCAAATTAGTGGCTAATAGCTATAACTCACACACGGCCGATGGGGTTTTTCCCGCAGATGCTGACGTAGTGAGTGACTTTTATGTCGTTGCACCCCGTGCGCCCGAAGATATTGGGTTTTATCAGCGAAGAAGTCTCGGCCTGGCTGGTCGCGGTGCTGGTATTGCTCGCCGGCGGGATTCTCACGGGGCTGCTCGCCTGGGGCACCCTCAATCAGTTCCACAGCCAGTTGCGCCAGCGCTTTCAGCTACTGGCCAACGAGCGCTACAGCCGCATCGAAGAACGTTTTCAGGATCAGGAGCAACGCCTCGATGGCCTGCGCCGGTTCTTCGCCAACTCCGAATCGGTGTCCCGCGCCGAATTCGACGGCTACACCCACCCTTTATTACTGCGCACCCAGGCCTATTCGTTCGCCCTGCGGGTGAGCGGTGCCGAGCGTGCAGCGTTTGAACAGCGGGCGCGGGATGAAGGCCTGAGCACCTTCAGCGTGCGCGAACTCAATGCCCGCGGCGAGCTGCAACTGGCCTCGGCCCGCGATGAATACGTAGTGGTGTTGTACAGCCAGACCCAGAGCCGGCTTGGCGCGCCGCTGGGTTACGACTTGCTGGCCCAGCCATTGCGCCGCTCGACCCTTGAACGTGCCGACCAGCTTCGCGGCCTGGCGGTCTCGCAGCCGATGCATCTGGTCGGTATCGAGCCGGCTTACGCACGCGGCGTCTTGTTGGTGGCACCGCTGCTGCGCAAAGGGGAGTCCAGATCATATGGCTATGTGATGGCTGTCATCAGCATGCGTCAGCTGCTGGCAGACGGCTTGCCGGATGCACTTCATGACTATCTTTCGGTGCGCATCCTCGATCTGTCCACCAACGATCAGCATGAAGTGTTGTTCGAGTCGACCAATGAATCGGTGCCGAGCGATCTGTCGGCTACGCGGTTGGTGCGCATGGCCGATCACGACTATCAGGTGGATATTCTGCCCAGCGAAGCGTTCATGCAGGCCAACCATTCGGCGGTGGGCAGCGTGGTGGTGCTGGGCGGGTTGCTCAGTCTGCTGTTGAGCGCGCTGCTTTATGTGCTGGTCAGTCAGCGCCAGCGCGCGTTGCGCATGGTCGAGTTGCGTACTCAAGAACTGCATGAACGCGAACAGGAACTGCGCGGGACCCACGGCCAGTTGCGCGGGGTACTCAACGCGGCGACCCAAGTGGCAATCATCGCCACCGACCTGCGCGGCGTGATCAACACGTTCAACCCCGGTGCCGAGCAGATGCTCGGTTATCACAGCAACGAAGTGGTCGGCCACATGACCCTGGAAAACCTGCACTTTCCCCGGGAACTGGTGGCCCGCGCGGCGGAGCTCAGCGCCCGCTATGGCAAAACCATTCCGACCTGCCAGGCGATGCTGGTGGAGGGTGGCGAAGTCGGCGGGCACGAGGCGCGCGAGTGGACGCTGGTGCGCAAGGACGGCAGCCACATTCCAGTGAACATGCTGGCCACACCGGTGCTGGACGAGCAGGGGCTGTGGGTCGGGCACCTGGCGATCTGCATCGACATCACCGAGCGCAAGCGCGTGCACGAAGCGCTGGCCGCACGGGACGTGCTGTTGAAAAAGCTCAGCGCCCACGTGCCCGGCGGGATCTATCAATTCAAAATGGAGTTCGACGGGCGCTTCAGCGTGATCTACGCCAGCGACGGCATCCGCGAGATCTACGAGCTGGAGCCGGATGTGCTGCTGCTCAACGCCGAAGCGATCTTCACCCGCATCCATCCGCAGGACGTCAGCCGCGTGCGCAAGTCGATCCGCGCTTCGGCGGACAACCTCAGCCCGTGGCGCGAGGAATACCGCGTGCAATTACCCGGGCGCGGCCTGCGCTGGGTTCGCGGCGAGGCGACCCCGGAGGAACTGCCGGGTGGCGGCGTGCTGTGGCACGGCTATATTTCGGATATTTCCGACCTGAAACGGGTGGAAGAAGAATTGCGCGCGCTGTCGGTGACCGATTCCCTGACCGGCATTCACAACCGGCGTTATTTCCAGGAGCGCCTGACCACCGAGATGGCCCGGGTCGAGCGTGGCGGTGGCGAGTTGTCAGTGATCATGCTCGACATCGACCACTTCAAACGGATCAACGATCAGTACGGTCACGCGGTGGGCGACCGCGTGTTGCAGGCGGTTTGCGAGCGCATCGGTCACCGGCTGCGGCGTACCGACGTGTTCTGCCGGTTGGGCGGCGAAGAGTTCATGGTGCTGTGCCCGGACATCGACGGCGATCACGCCCACATGCTGGCCGAGGAGTTATGGCACAGCCTGCGCAGTGCGCCGATCGACGTGGTGGGGGTGGTGACGGCCAGTTTCGGGATTGCCAGCTGGCGACCGGGGGAGGGCGCGGATGCGCTGTTGCTGCGGGCGGATTCGGGGGTTTATGCGGCGAAGCAGGGTGGGCGGGATCGGGTTGAGCGGCAGATGAACTAGGCACTGAACATGTGGGAGCCAGCCTGCTGGCGATGGCGGAGTGTCAGTCACTGGATCATTGACTGAACTGACGCTATCGCCAGCAGGCTGGCTCCCACAGTGTTTTGTGGCGTGCTTACAGAACCGAAGCAGTCTGCGGCGTCCGCGGCTGTTTATAGAGATCCAGCAGCACCTGATCCAGCACCGACGATGCGCCGAACGGGGCCTTGTCGTTGAGGATCGCCACCACCGCCCAGGTGTTGCCGTTGACGTCGCGGCTGAAGCCGGCAATCGCCCTTACGGTGTTCAGGGTGCCGGTCTTGACGTGGGCTTCGCCGCGCATCGCGGTGGTCTTCAGGCGTTTGCGCATGGTGCCGTCGGTGCCGGCAATCGGCAGCGAGCTGATGTACTCGGCGGCGTAAGGGCTGTGCCAGGCCGCTTGCAGCATGTTGGCCATTTCCCGGGCGCTGACCCGCTCGGAGCGCGACAGACCTGAACCGTTTTCCATCACCAGATGCGGCGCGGTGATGCCTTTCTTCGCCAGCCACTGACGGACCACACGTTGCGCGGCTTTGGCGTCATCGCCGTCGGCGTCGTTGCGGAATTTCTGGCCCAGGCTCAGGAACAGTTGCTGAGCCATGGTGTTGTTACTGTATTTGTTGATGTCGCGGATGATTTCCGCCAGATCCGGCGAGAACGCACGGGCCAGCACTTTGGCGCTGCTCGGGGTCGGGGCCAGACGATCCTTGCCCTGGATGCTGCCACCCAGTTCCTTCCAGATCGCCCGCACGGCGCCGGCGGTATAGGTCGCGTGGTCGAGCAGCGACAGATAAGTCTGCGAGCTGCAGCCTTCGCCCAACTGGCCGGCCACGGTCACGGTCACGCTGCCATCGGCCTGCGGCACCGGGTTGTAGCGCACGCCGCCGGTGCATTGTTTGGAGTTGAGCGCTTTGACGGTGTTTTCGATGTTGATGCTGGCAATCGGCGGCTCGACCGAGATCAATACCCGGCCGTTGTCATTGCGAGCCACGAAACGCAGAGCCTTGAGGTTGACCAGCAGCGAATCCGGCTTGACCAGGAACGGCTTGTTCTCGTCGTTGCCGTCATCGTTGAATTCCGGCAGTTGCGGCTGCACGAAGAAGCTGCGATCGAGCACCAGATCACCGGTGACCTGGGTCACGCCGTTGGCACGCAGGTCGCGCATCAGCAGCCAGAGTTTTTCCATGTTCAGCTTCGGATCGCCACCACCTTTGAGGTAGAGGTTGCCGTTGAGGATCCCGCCGTTCAGGTCGCCGTCGGTGTAGAACTCGGTTTTCCACTGATGGTTGGGGCCGAGCATTTCCAGTGCCGCGTAAGTGGTGACCAGCTTCATCGTCGAGGCCGGGTTGACCGACACGTCGGCGTTGTACACGGTCGGCGTGCCCGGACCGTCCAGCGGCACCATCACCAGCGACAGGGCGGTGGGCTGCAGCTTGCTGGCCTTGAGGGCTTTTTCGACGTTGGGGGTCAGGGCGGTGTTGATGGTGGCAGCGGAGACGGGCAAGGCCAGCGGCAGAAGAAGACCGGCCAGGAGCAGAGGACGCAACGATTTGATCATATGAAATAAAACCCTACAGCCGAGGGGAAAAAGACGAGGACATGGATGAAAAGGCCCTCAGTGGTCATGAAAGTGTCGGCATTATGCCCCAAGCTGTTACAGCTTGTGCCTTTCGCAAGGGCGCCAATTCGTTATTTTTTTACAGGCGGTCGCACGCACGTCCCAGAGAGTCGGGCAATCGCCGGCTTAAACTGGTAAAGTGCCGGCCGTTATTACTTAAGAGGATTGTTCCAATGGCGACTAACCGTTCCCAGCGTCTGCGCAAAAAACTGTGCGTCGATGAATTTCAAGAGCTGGGTTTCGAACTGAACCTGGGCTTCAAAGAAGACCTGTCCGAAGAAGCCATTGACGCTTTCCTCGAAGCATTCATCAAAGAAGCCATGGAAGCCAACGGTCTGGGCTATGTCGGCGGCGACGACTTCGGTCTGGTTTGCCTGCAGAAGCGCGGCTCGGTCACCGAAGAGCAGCGCGCTGCTGTTGAAGCCTGGCTGAAAACCCGCTCCGAGCTGACCAGCACTGAAATCAGCCCGCTGCTGGACGTCTGGTATCCGGAAAAGCCGATCAACGCGGCCAAGTGATATTGAAAAAACGGCGACCCGAGGGTCGCCGTTTTTTTATGCCTGCTTTTTACTCAGGCCTCAAGCCTTGCGCCAGTTGAGGATCAGCAAGGTCAGCACCCCCGCGACAATCCCCCAGAACGCCGAACCGATGGAAAACAACGTCAGCCCCGACGCCGTAACCATGAACGTGATCAGCGCCGCTTCCCGTTCCTTAGCCTCGGTCATGGCGATGCTCAAGCCGTTGATGATCGAACCGAACAGCGCCAGCGCCGCAATCGACAGCACCAGTTCCTTCGGCAGCGCAGCAAACAGCGCCGCCAGCGTGGCGCCGAACACTCCGGCAATCCCGTAGAAAATCCCGCACCACACCGCAGCGGTGTAGCGTTTGTTGCGATCCTCATGGGCATGGGGGCCGGTGCAGATCGCCGCGCTGATGGCCGCCAGGTTGATGCCGTGGGAACCGAACGGCGCCAGCAGCAACGACGCGATGCCGGTGGCGGTGATCAGCGGCGAGGCCGGGACGTTGTAACCGTCGGCCCGCAGCACGGCGATGCCGGGCATGTTTTGCGAGGTCATCGCTACCACAAACAGCGGAATGCCGATGCTGATGGTCGCGGCCAGGGAAAAGTGCGGCGTGGTCCAGACCGGTGTCGCCACTTCCAGATGAAAGCCGCTGAAGTCCAGCAAACCCATGAAGCCCGACAGCGCGGTGCCGATCAGCAGCGCGGCGAGCACCGCATAACGCGGCGACAGGCGTTTGACGATGAGATACGTGAAGAACATCCCCAGCACCAAGCCGGTGCGGTGCTGTGCGGCGACGAAGATTTCACTGCCGATCTTGAACAGGATCCCCGCCAGCAGCGCGGCGGCGAGGGAGGCCGGGATCTTTTTCACCAGCCGTTCGAAGCTGCCGGTCAGGCCGCAGATCGTCACCAGCACCGCGCAGGTGATGTAGGCGCCGATGGCTTCGCCGTAGGTGACGCCGCCGAGGCTGGTGATCAACAGCGCCGCGCCGGGCGTTGACCAGGCAATCGTGATCGGCGTGCGATAGCGCAGGGACAGGCCGATCGAACACACCGCCATGCCGATGGAAATTGCCCAGATCCACGAGGAAATCTGTCCGCTGGTCAGGCCCGCCGCCTGCCCGGCCTGGAACATCAGCACCAGCGAACTGGTGTAGCCGGTCATCATCGCGATGAACCCGGCGACGATGGCGGAGGGCGATGTGTCCGCCAGCGGGCGCAGTCGGGTGTGGGTGATTTCGTTCATGACAGCGGTGTTCCTTGTTCAAGCCACGGATTTCGGGTTTAAGCCTAAACTCAAACGTAACGGAGCGTTGCAATACAGCCGAAGTCGCAAACAGCCGTACAGTCGTGTTGCCACCTTCCATTGTGTACAATCGCGCTGTTTTTTACGCGATACTTGCCAGCGACCCACTGTGCCGTATTACAGTCACGGTCAATTCGCCGCCGTTCTTCCCGACTCGAGTGCCCATGAACGAACAGTTGCAACCCCTCAAGAAACAACCGCGAGCAGGCAAAGCCGGCCGCAGCGGAACCCAGGACGATATTGTCTATGCGCATATCTTCGAGGCCATCCTCGAACAGCGCCTGGCGCCCGGCACAAAGTTGAGCGAAGAAGCGCTGGGGGAAATTTTCGGGGTCAGCCGCACCATCATTCGCCGCGCGCTCTCGCGTCTGGCCCATGAAGGCGTGGTGCTGTTGCGGCCGAACCGTGGCGCAGTCGTCGCCAGCCCGAGCGTTGAAGAAGCGCGTCAGGTGTTCCTCGCCCGACGTCTGGTGGAGCGCGCGATTACCGAGCTGGCGGTGCAACACGCCACCGCCGAGCAGATCGCCGAACTGCGCCAGATGGTCAACGACGAACGCGACAGCTTCTCTCGCGGCGATCGCGGCGCCGGCATCCGTCTCTCCGGCGAATTCCACCTGAAACTGGCCGAGGCAGCGAAGAACGCGCCATTGATCAGCTTCCAGCGCAGCCTGGTTTCGCAGACGTCGCTGATCATTGCCCAATATGAAAGCGGTAACCGTTCGCACTGTTCCTACGACGAGCACACCCAGTTGATCGACGCCATCGAAGCGCGCAATGGCGAGCTGGCGGTGGACCTGATGATGCATCACATGGATCACATCGACAGCAAGCTCAACCTCGACGAGGAAAGCGCGTCCGACGATCTGCATGCAGTGTTCTCGCATCTGTTGCAGACCAAGAAGCCGGGGCGGCCGGCGGTCAAGCTCTGAGCTGACACCGTGTCTCGCGATAGCTGTCCGATAGGCAACAAAAAATCCCCCGGTGTGAACACCACCGGGGGATTTTTTATGCCTTGGGAAAACTCAGCGCTGGTGTACCAGCGCACCCGCCGCATAGGTCTGGGCCACGGTGCGGTCATCGCCCAGGGTCATCAGTACGAACAGCGTCTCGGCAATATTGTTGGCCTGCTTCAGGCGGTAGCTCAGCAGCGGCGTAGCGTTGTAGTCGAGCACCAGGAAGTCGGCGTCGGAGCCCGGTTGCAGGTTGCCGATCCTGTCTTCCAGACGCAGCGCCCGCGCGCCGCCGAGGGTGGCGAGGTACAGCGACTTGAACGGGCTCAGGCGCGCACCTTGCAGCTGCATCACCTTGTAGGCTTCGTTCAGGGTTTGCAGCAGCGAGAAACTGGTACCACCACCGACGTCAGTACCGAGGCCGACGTTCAGTTTGTGCTTCTCGGCCATCGGCAGGTTGAACAGGCCGCTGCCGAGGAAGAAGTTCGAGGTCGGGCAGAACGCGACCGCCGAACCGGTCTGCGCCAGGCGCGCGCATTCGTCGTCGCACAGGTGCACGCCGTGGGCAAACACCGAGCGCTCGCCGAGCAGCTGATAGTGGTCGTAGACGTCCAGATAGCCCTTGCGCTCCGGAAACAGCTCCTTGACCCACTCGACTTCCTTGAGGTTTTCGCTGATGTGGGTCTGCATGTACAGATCCGGGTATTCGCTGAGCAACTGGCCGGCGAGGGTCAGCTGTTCCGGGGTGCTGGTCGGGACGAAACGCGGGGTGACTGCATAGTGCAGACGACCCTTGCCGTGCCAGCGCTCGATCAGCGCCTTGCTGTCGACGTAGCTCGACTCCGGAGTGTCGGTCAGGTAGTCCGGCGCGTTGCGGTCCATCATCACCTTGCCGGCGATCATCCGCAGGTCCAGCTTCTCGGCCGCTTCGAAGAACGAGTTCACCGATTGCGGATGCACGCTGCCGAATACCAGCGCAGTGGTGGTGCCGTTGCGCAGCAGTTCCTTGATGAAAATGTCCGCCACTTCATCGGCGTGGGCCTTGTCGGCGAACTGGCTTTCGCACGGGAAGGTGTAGGTGTTCAGCCAGTCCAGCAGTTGCTCACCATAGGCGCCGACCATGCCGGTTTGCGGCAGGTGGATGTGGGTGTCGATGAAGCCCGGGGTGATCAGCGCATCCTTGTGATGAACGATCTCGATGTCCGCCGGCAGTGTCGGCAGCAGTTCACTGGCGTGGCCGAGGGCGCTGATCTTGCCGCCATCGACCACCAGCAGGCCGTCCTCGAAATACTCGTAGGAGGCTTCGATGCCGACCTCGGCAGGGTCGGCGATGCTGTGCAGGATGGCGGCGCGGTAGGCTTTGCGAGTCAGAGGCATGAGGGTTCTCTAATCAGTTTGAGGCTTTGAGTGTGGCGGCCTGACTGCGGCGTGAAACCGGCAGCAGTTTGGCAATCGGTTCGGCGCTGGCGGTGTGCTGGCCGAAATTGGCGTTATAGGTGGCGATGATTTCGCCGGCGATGGAGATGGCGATTTCCACAGGCAACTTGCCTTTGACTTCGCCGATGCCCATCGGGCAGCGCATGCGTTGCACGACGCTGGAGTCGAAGCCACGGTCACGCAGGCGGTGTTCGAACTTGGCGCGTTTGGTCTTCGAGCCGATCAGGCCGAACCAGGTGAAGTCGTTGCGCTTGAGGATCGCGGCGGTGAGCTCCAGATCCAACTGATGATTGTGGGTCATGACGATGCAGTAGCTGCTGGCGGGCAGGTCGTCGATTTCATCCACCGGTTCCTCGGCGACGATCTTGCGCACGCCGTGGGGAATCAGCTCGGGAAATTCCTCTTCCCGGGAATCGATCCAGCGCACCCGGCAGGGCAGGCTGGCAAGCAGCGGCACCAGCGCGCGACCGACATGGCCGGCGCCGAATACGGCGATCTGCGCCTGCACCTGGCCCATCGGTTCGAACAACAGCACCGTGGCGCCGCCGCAGCACTGGCCGAGGCTGGCACCGAGACTGAAGCGCTCCAGATGGGTGTCCTGCCTGCCGCTGGCGAGCATCTCGCGGGCGATCTGCATGGCTTTGTATTCCAGGTGCCCGCCACCAATGGTGTCGAACGTCTGGCGGGCGCTGACGACCATCTTCGAGCCGGCATTGCGCGGCGTCGAGCCGAGCTCTTCGATGATCGTCACCAGAACGCAAGGTTCGCCCTGGTTCTGCAGGTCGGCGAGGGCGTCGATCCAGTTGTACATATCTCACCTCTCAGATCGTTCCCACGCTCTGCGTGGGAATGCATCACTGGACGCTCCGCGTCCGCTGTTCAGGATGCGACGCAGAGCGTCGCGGGCTGCATTCCCACGCAGAGCGTGGGAACGATCATCAAACAACCTCGGTTTCAGCTTCGACGGCTTTCACCGCCTTGAGCTGGCGCATCTGCTCGCAGCCCCACAACACCCGCTCCGGGGTCGCCGGCGCGTCGATCTTCGGTTGATGCTTGTAGTCGCCGAGGCTGGCCACCGCATCCTTGATCGCACACCACGCGGCGATGCCGAGCATGAACGGCGGCTCACCCACAGCCTTGGAGTGGAACACCGTGTCTTCCGGGTTCTTGCGGTTTTCCACCAGCTTCACCCGCAGGTCCAGCGGCATGTCCGCCACGGCCGGGATCTTGTAGCTGGCCGGGCCGTTGGTCATCAGCTTGCCCTTGTTGTTCCACACCAGTTCTTCCATGGTCAGCCAGCCCATGCCCTGGACGAAGCCGCCCTCGACCTGGCCGATGTCGATGGCCGGGTTCAGCGAGGCGCCGACGTCGTGGAGGATGTCGGTACGCAGCATCTTGTACTCGCCGGTCAGGGTGTCGACGATCACTTCGCAGCACGCCGCGCCGAAGGCGAAGTAGTAGAACGGCCGACCACGGGCCTGGCTGCGGTCGTAGTAGATTTTCGGGGTCTTGTAGAACCCGGTGCTCGACAGCGACACCTGATTGAAATACGCCAGCTGGATCAGCGCTTCGAAGGTCAGGATGTGGTCACGCACCCGTACGTGGCCGTTGTGGAATTCCACGTCTTCTTCGCTGACCTTGTAGTGCCGCGCGGCGAATTCGACCAGACGCCGCTTGATTGTCTCGGCAGCGTTCTGCGCCGCTTTGCCGTTGAGGTCGGCGCCACTGGAGGCCGCGGTCGGCGAGGTGTTCGGCACTTTGTCGGTGTTGGTCGCGGTGATCTGCACGCGGTCCATTTCCACCTGGAACACTTCGGCCACGACCTGCGCGACTTTGGTGTTCAGGCCCTGGCCCATTTCCGTGCCGCCGTGGTTCAGGTGGATGCTGCCGTCGGTGTAGACGTGCACCAAGGCACCGGCCTGGTTGAGGAAGCTGGCGGTGAAGGAAATGCCGAATTTCACCGGGGTCAGCGCCAGGCCTTTTTTCAGGATCGGGCTGTTGGCGTTGTAGCGACGGATCGCTTCGCGGCGCTCGGCGTACTGGCTGCTTTCTTCCAGCTCGGCAGTCATCTCTTCGAGCATGTTGTGCTCGACGGTCTGGTAGTAATGGGTGACGTTGCGCTCGGTCTTGCCGTAGTAGTTTGCCTTGCGCACGGCCAGCGGATCGAGATTGAGATGACGAGCGATGGCGTCCATCACTTCTTCGATCGCGACCATCCCTTGCGGCCCGCCGAAACCACGGTACGCGGTGTTCGACGCGGTGTTGGTCTTGCAGCGGTGACCGTTGATGGTCGCATCGCCGAGGTAGTACGAGTTGTCCGAGTGGAACATCGCACGGTCAACGATCGAGGCCGACAGGTCAGGCGAGCAGCCGCAGTTACCGGCCAGATCCATCGCGATCCCGTGCAGGCGCCCGGTGCTGTCGAAGCCGACGTCGTACTCGACGTAGAACGGGTGACGCTTGCCGGTCATCAGCATGTCTTCGACACGCGGCAGGCGCATCTTGGTCGGCTGGCCGGTGAGGTGCGCGATCACTGCGCACAGGCACGCCGGGCTGGCGGCCTGGGTTTCCTTGCCGCCGAAACCACCGCCCATGCGGCGCATGTCGACCACGATCTTGTTCATCGACACGTCGAGGACTTCGGCCACCAGTTTCTGCACTTCGGTGGGGTTCTGCGTCGAGCAGTAAACGATCATGCCGCCGTCTTCGGTCGGCATCACCGAGGAGATCTGGGTCTCCAGATAGAAGTGTTCCTGGCCGCCGATGTGCAGCGTGCCTTGAATGCGATGTTCAGCCGTAGCCAGTGCGGTAGTTGAATCGCCGCGCTGATGGGTGTGGCTGTCGAGCACGAAGTGGCGTTTGCGCAGGGCTTCGACCACGTCCAGCACCGGCTCCAGATCTTCGTATTCGATGATCGCGGCCATGGCGGCCTTGCGTGCGGTTTCCAGATCTTTCGCGGCCACGGCCAGCACCGGCTGACCGACGAACTGCACGTCATCAATAGCCAGCAGCGGATCACCCGGCAGCAGCGGGCCGATGTCTTTCAGGCCCGGCACGTCTTCATGGGTGATGGCGATGCGCACGCCTTCAAAGGCGTAGCAGGGCTGGGTGTCGATGCTGATGATTTTCGCGTGGGCGCGATCCGACAGCCGCGCGTAAACGTGCAACTGGTTAGGGAATTCGAGCCGGTCATCGATGTACTGCGCTTCACCGGACACATGCTTGGCGGCGCTGTCGTGCTTGACGCTGCGGCCGACGCCGGTGGTCAGGTCCCTGGCGAACAATTCAGCCAGTTCAGCTTGAGTTTTCTCTACGCCGTGATGGTTAGACATAAGCGGTCACCCGAGTCTCGATGTGCGGTGTTTGCAGTTCGATGAAGTATTTGCGCAGCAGGTTCTGCGCGCTGAGCAGGCGGTATTCCTTGCTGGCGCGGAAGTCCGAGAGCGGGGTGAAATCCTCGCCCAGCGCGGTGCAGGCACGTTCGATCACAGCGTTGTTGAACGGCTGGCCGAGCAGCACAGCTTCGCAATGAGCGGCGCGTTTCGGGATCGCGGCCATGCCGCCGAAGGCGACGCGGGCGTCGGTGATCACGCCGTTTTCGATGCGCAGGTTGAACGCGGCGCAGACGGCAGAAATGTCATCGTCCAGACGCTTGGAGACTTTGTAGGCGCGGAAGCGCTGCTCAGCGGTGGCGCGAGGGACGATGATCTTCTCGATGAACTCGCTTTCCTGACGCGCAGTGACCCGGTAATCGATGAAGTAATCCTCGAGGGCCAGCGTGCGGCGGGTCTCGCCCTTGCACAGCACGATCTGCGCGCCGAGGGCGATCAGCAGCGGTGGCGAGTCACCGATCGGCGAGGCGTTGCCGATGTTGCCGCCGAGGGTGCCCTGGTTGCGGATCTGCAGGGAGGCGAAGCGGTGCAGCAGTTCGCCGAAGTCCGGGTACTCGGCGGTCAACGCTTCGTAGCAGTCGGAGAGGGCAGTGGCAGCGCCGATTTCGATGCGGTCTTCGAAGGTTTCGATGCGCTTCATTTCAGCGACGTTGCCGACGTAGATCATCACCGGCAACGTGCGGTGGAACTGAGTGACTTCCAGCGCCAGATCGGTGCCGCCAGCCAGCAGGCGGGCCTGTGGATAAGCGTCGTAGAGATCGGCCAGATCGGCCACGGTCAGCGGCACCAGGCAGCGTTTGTCGCCGCTGTTGAGTTCGCCGATCGACGTCGGGGCAATGGCTTTGAGGCGGGCGATGGTTTCCGCTTCACGGGCGTCGAACTGGTCCGGTTGCTTGGCGCAGCAGGATTGTTCGGCGGCGGCCAGGATCGGCCGGTAGCCGGTGCAGCGGCAGAGATTGCCGGCCAGCGCTTCGTGGGCCTTGGCCTGATCCGGTGCATCGCTGTTCTTTTGCAGGGCGAACAGCGACATCACGAAACCGGGGGTGCAGAAACCGCACTGCGAACCGTGGCACTCGACCATGGCTTTCTGCACGCTGTGCAGTTCGCCCTTGTGCTTGAGGTCTTCGACGCTGATCAATTGTTTGCCGTGCAGCGACGAAACGAATGTCAGGCACGAGTTGAGGCTGCGATAGCGAATATGTTCGCGGCCATCGTCATCCGTCTGCAACTCGCCGACCACCACCGTACACGCGCCGCAGTCACCGCTGGCGCAGCCTTCTTTGGTGCCGGATTTACCCACGTGTTCGCGCAGGTAGTTGAGCACAGTCAGGTTCGGGTCCAGGGCGTGCTCGCTACGGAGTTCCTGGTTAAGTAAAAACTGGATCACGGAAGGCCTCGCAGACTCATTATTGTTGTTGAGCGACTTGAGCCGAATTTAGCAGGTCTGACTTTTCGGTCAATGGTTTTCTGACTTAAAGGTCAGGAAAAGCCGTTTTGTCGCTCAACCGCGTGTCTCTTCAGTATTGACCCTCATTGGATCAAGCGCTTTTTTGCGGGAATCGTGCCAAAAACCGCTGTGCGGGCACTCCGCCATGACCGCGCATTGCGCTACACTGCGCCGCTTGTGCAGATCGAAGAGTTTGAAGGACAACCATGACGTTCAAGGCGCCGGACAGCCTCGCCGAGCAAATCGCTCACCACCTCGCCGAACGGATCATTCGTGGCGAAATGAAGCCGGGAGAGCGCATCCAGGAACAGAAGGTCACGCTGGCGCTGAACGTCAGCCGCGGTTCGGTCCGCGAAGCCTTGCTGATCCTCGAGCGCCGTCACCTGATCGCGATCTTGCCGCGCCGCGGCGCGCACGTCACCGAGCTTACGGCGCACAAGGTGCAGAGCCTGTGCACGCTGATGAGCGAGCTGTACATCCTGCTCGGCAACGCCGTGGCCAATGGCTGGCAGACCCAGGCCGACATGGCGCCGTTCGTGCAGATCCAGCAGCGCCTGACCGCCAGCTACGAGCGTCAGGACATCCGCACCTTCGTCGACGACAGCTTCAACGTCATGCGCGCCGCGTATCCCTTCGCCAACAACCCGTACCTGCAGGAAACCGTCGAGAACCTGCAACCGGCCATGAGCCGTGCGTACTTCCTCGCGCTGGAGCAGCGCAAGGCCGAGATGAGCGAGTTCCTCGACCTGTTCGAACGCCTGCTCGCCGCCGTCCTCGCCCGTGACCTGCCGCAGATCCGCATCGTGCTGACGGCTTACGCCCAGCGCAGCTGCGATCTGGTGGTGTCCGCCCTGACGGTTGCCTGACCTTGCGGCTCAAGTGCATCAAGCTGGCGGGGTTCAAATCCTTCGTCGACCCGACCACGGTGAACTTCCCCAGCAACATGGCGGCGGTCGTCGGGCCGAACGGTTGCGGCAAGTCGAACATCATCGACGCCGTGCGCTGGGTGATGGGCGAAAGCTCGGCCAAGAACCTGCGCGGCGAGTCGATGACCGACGTCATCTTCAATGGCTCGACCAGCCGCAAACCGGTGAGCCAGGCGAGCATCGAGCTGGTGTTCGACAACTCCGACGGCACGCTGCTGGGCGAGTGGGCGGCCTACGCGGAGATTTCGATCCGCCGCAAAGTGACCCGCGACAGCCAGACGACTTATTACCTCAACGGCGCCAAATGCCGTCGTCGCGACATCACCGACATTTTCCTCGGCACCGGCCTCGGCCCGCGCAGTTACTCGATCATCGAACAGGGGATGATCTCCAAGCTGATCGAGTCCAAACCGGAAGACCTGCGTAACTTCATCGAAGAAGCCGCCGGCATCTCCAAGTACAAGGAGCGCCGACGCGAGACCGAAAACCGCATCCGTCGCACCCACGAAAACCTTGCCCGTCTGACCGACCTGCGCGAAGAGCTCGAGCGCCAGCTCGAACGCTTGCACCGTCAGGCCGAGGCCGCCAAGAAGTATCAGGAATACAAGGCTGAAGAGCGCCAGCTCAAGGCCCAATTGTCGGCCCTGCGCTGGCAGGATCTGAACGATCAGGTCAGCCAGCGTGAATCGATCATCGGCAACCAGGAAATCAGCTTCGAAGCGCTGGTTGCCGAGCAGCGCAACGCCGACGCCGCCATTGAACGCCTGCGCGACGGTCACCATGACCTGTCCGAGCGCTTCAATCTGGTGCAGGGGCGCTTCTATTCGGTCGGCGGCGACATCGCCCGGGTCGAGCAGAGCATCCAGCACGGTCAGCAACGCTTGCGCCAATTGCAGGACGATCTGAAAGAAGCCGAGCGCGCACGCCTCGAAACCGAATCGCACCTGGGCCACGACCGCACCTTGCTGCTGACCCTTGGCGAAGAACTCGATCAACTGACTCCCGAGCAGGAAATCACCAACGCCGCCGCCGAAGAAGCCGCCGCGGCGCTGGAAGATTCCGAAGCCGTCATGCACGGCTGGCAGGAGCAGTGGGACGCCTTCAACCTGACCGCCGCCGAACCCCGTCGTCAGGCCGAAGTGCAGCAGTCGCGCATCCAGCAGCTGGAAACCAGCATGGAGCGTCTGGCCGATCGGCAAAAGCGTCTCGGCGAAGAGCGGGCGTTGCTGTCGGCCGATCCGGAAGACGCGGCGATCATGGAACTCAGCGAACAGCTCGCCGAGTCCGAGGCCACCCTTGAAGATCTGCAGACCAGCGAAGAAGCCCAGGTCGAAAAACTTGAGCAGTTGCGCCAGGAATTGCAGCAGGCACTGACTGCGCAGCAGCAGGCGCAGGGCGATTTGCAGCGCCTCAATGGCCGCCTCGCATCGCTGGAAGCCTTGCAGCAGGCCGCGCTCGATCCGGGCACCGGTACTGCCGAATGGCTGAAGGAACACAACCTCGCCGAACGCCCGCGTCTGGCCGAAGGCCTGAAGGTCGAGGCCGGTTGGGAGCTGGCGGTGGAGACCGTGCTCGGTGCCGACCTGCAAGCGGTGCTGGTGGATGATTTCGACGGCTTCGATCTGTCCGGTTTTGCTCAGGGCGATCTGCGTTTGCTCAGCCCCGGTAATGACGGCGTGCGCGTGGCCGGTAGCCTGCTGGACAAGGTCGAGGCGCAGGTCGATTTGTCGCCCTGGCTCGCTCAGGTCAAACCGGTCGACAGCCTTGAACAGGCGCTGGCCCTGCGCGGCCAACTGGCTGCCGGGCAGAGCCTGATCAGCCGCGACGGGTACTGGGTCGGTCGGCATTTCCTGCGGGTGCGCCGCGCCAGCGAAGCTGAAAGCGGCCTGCTCGCACGCGGCCAGGAAATCGAATCGCTGCATGCGGAACGCGAAGAGCGCGAAGCCACGGTCGAGGCCATGGAGACTCGCTTGCAGACCCTGCGCGCACAACAGCGGCAGCAGGAAAACGGCCGCGAGCATTTGCGTCGCCTGTTGCAGGACGAAGCCCGTCAGCAAGGCGAACTGAAGGCCCAGTTGTCCGCCGGCAGGGCCAAGGCCGAGCAGTTGAACCTGCGTCGCACCCGCCTCGACGAAGAGCTAGTCGAGCTCGCCGAGCAGCGCGAGCTGGAACACGAAAACATCGGCGAAGCGCGGATCCAGTTGCAGGACGCCCTCGACGCCATGGCCCTCGACACCGAGCAGCGCGAATTGCTGCTGGCCCAGCGTGACAGTCTGCGCGAACGTCTGGATCGGGTGCGTCAGGAAGCCCGCCAGCACAAGGACCACGCGCATCAATTGGCCGTGCGCCTCGGCTCGCTGCGGGCCCAGCATGATTCGACCCGTCAGGCCCTTGAACGTCTGGAAATGCAGGCCGAGCGTCTCACCGAAAAACGTGAACAGCTCAGCCTGAATCTGGAGGAGGGCGAGGCGCCGCTGGAAGAGCTGCGCCTCAAGCTTGAAGAATTGCTCGATAAGCGCATGAGCGTCGACGATGAACTCAAGACCGCCCAGATCGCTCTGGAAGACGCTGACCGCGAACTGCGCGACGCGGAAAAACGCCGGACCCAGGCCGAGCAGCAATCGCAATTGATCCGTGGCCAGCTCGAACAGCAACGCATGGAATGGCAGGCCCTGACCGTGCGCCGCAAGGCCCTGCAGGATCAACTGCTGGAAGACGGCTACGACCTGCACGGCGTGCTCAACACCTTGACTGCCGAGGCCAGCGAGAAGGCTGCCGAAGAAGAACTTGAACGCATCGCCGCGCGCATTCAGCGCCTGGGCGCGATCAACCTCGCGGCGATCGACGAATACCAGCAACAATCCGAGCGTAAACGTTATCTGGACGCCCAGGATGCCGATCTGGTCGAAGCCCTGGAGACCCTGGAAAACGTCATCCGCAAGATCGACAAGGAAACCCGTAACCGTTTCAAAGATACCTTTGATCAGATCAATGGCGGTTTACAGGCACTTTTCCCAAAAGTTTTCGGTGGCGGGCGGGCGTATTTGGAACTGACGGGCGAAGATCTACTCGATACAGGGGTGACGATCATGGCGCAGCCGCCCGGAAAGAAGAACAGCACCATCCATTTGCTCTCCGGTGGCGAAAAAGCCCTGACCGCACTGGCACTGGTTTTTGCGATCTTCAAATTGAATCCGGCGCCGTTTTGCATGCTCGATGAAGTTGACGCACCACTGGATGACGCTAACGTTGGACGCTACGCACGATTGGTCAAGGAGATGTCGCAGACCGTGCAGTTCATCTATATCACCCACAACAAGATCGCCATGGAAATGGCTGACCAGTTGATGGGTGTGACGATGCACGAGCCGGGCTGTTCGCGACTGGTAGCCGTGGATGTCGAGGAGGCGATGGCGATGGTGGATGCCTGAGCCGGCGCTGTCGGAAAAGGTATTTGTAGTCTGTAGGACATATTTACCGGCTTCGACTTGCTGGCCAATCGACATAATCGCGCAAGCCAATGAGACAGACGGTGTAAAGTTGTCTTTGGTCGTGCTAGTTTAATGTCAATTTTTCGTATACGTGGGCAAAACGCCTGTCAGAACATAGAGTTGGCGCCACGTTTTAAAGCGGTTTGCACAGTGTAAACCCCTTATTTTTCAGCATTTTTTATAGAGGCACGGGATTACATGGAAATCGGTCTGCGCGAGTGGCTGATCGTCATCGGCATCATTGTGATAGCCGGTATTCTTTTCGATGGCTGGCGCCGTATGCGCGGCGGCAAGGGAAAACTGAAATTCCGTCTTGACCGAAGTCTGTCCAACCTGCCGGACGAGGACACCAGCGCCGAACTGCTGGGCCCGGCCCGCGTGCTGGATACCCATAAAGAGCCACAACTGGACGAACACGATCTGCCATCGGTGAGCATGCCGGCCCGCGAAGCACGCGAGCCTCGCGAATCCGGTTCCAAGCGCGGCAAGCGTGGCAGCAACGGTCCGGCCCAGGGCGACCTGAACCTCGATCTGGATCTGGACGGCGGCCCGAGCTTCAGCAGCCGCGATGATGATTTTGTCGAATCTGCCGCCAAGTCGTCGCCTGCCGTTGCCGTTGCCGATAAAGATCAGCCGCAAGCCGAAGAAGTGCTGGTGATCAGCGTGATCTGCCGCGACCCGGCCGGCTTCAAGGGCCCGGCACTGCTGCAGAACATTCTGGAAAGCGGCCTGCGTTTCGGCGAGATGGATATCTTCCACCGTCACGAAAGCATGGCTGGCAACGGTGAAGTGCTGTTCTCGATGGCCAACGCGGTCAAGCCGGGCATCTTCGATCTGGACGACATCGACCATTTCAGCACCCCGGCGGTGAGCTTCTTCCTCGGCCTGCCAGGCCCGCGTCATCCGAAGCAGGCCTTCGACGTGATGGTGGCGGCAGCCCGCAAGCTGTCCCAGGAACTGAACGGCGAATTGAAAGATGACCAGCGCAGCGTCCTGACCGCGCAGACCATCGAGCACTACCGTCAGCGCATCGTCGAATTCGAACGTCGCGCCCTGACCCAGAAGCGTTGATTGAAAAGGTTGCCTCGTCATAAAGAGGCAATCGGCAAAATAGATTGAGCAGCCTCGGCTGCTCTTTTGCTTTATGAGAGAACACCCATGACTGCCGCCAAAGACCGCATTCTAGAGCTGCGCGCTGAACTCGATCAGCACAACTACCGTTACCACGTCCTCGATGAGCCGAGCATTCCGGATGCCGAGTACGACCGGTTGTTCCACGAGCTCAAGGCGCTGGAAGCGGCCAACCCGGAACTGATCACCAGCGACTCGCCGACCCAGCGTGTGGGCAGCGTCGCGCTGACCGCGTTCACCCAGGTGCGTCACGAAGTGCCGATGCTCAGCCTCGGCAACGCCTTCGAAGAAACCGACATGCGCGAGTTCGACCGCCGGGTGACCGAAGGTCTGGATCTGCCGGCCGGCGATCTGTTCGGCGGAGGCGCGGCGGTGGAATACAGCTGCGAACCGAAACTCGATGGCCTGGCGGTCAGCCTGCTGTATCAGGACGGCGTGCTGGTGCGCGGCGCCACGCGCGGCGACGGCACCACTGGCGAAGACATCAGCGTCAACGTGCGCACGGTGCGCAACATCCCGCTGAAGCTGCACGGCACGGGCTGGCCGGCGACCCTGGAAGTGCGCGGCGAAGTGTTCATGTCCAAGGCCGGTTTCGAACGCCTCAACGCCTCGCAACTGGAAGTCGGCGGCAAGACATTCGCCAACCCGCGCAACGCCGCCGCCGGCAGCCTGCGTCAGCTGGATTCGAAGATCACCGCCAACCGCCCGCTGGAATTCTGCTGCTACGGCATCGGTCAGGTCTCTCACGACATCGCCGACACTCACATCGGCAACCTCAAACAGCTGCAAGCCTGGGGCATGCCGATCAGCCACGAATTGAAGCTGGCCAAGGGCATTGGCGAATGCCTGGATTACTACCGCGATATCGGCGAACGCCGTAATTCGCTGGCCTATGAAATCGACGGTGTGGTGTTCAAGGTCAACAGCATTGCCGATCAGCGCGAACTGGGCTTCCGCGCCCGTGAACCGCGCTGGGCCATCGCCCACAAATTCCCGGCGATGGAAGAACTCACCGAACTGCTCGATGTGGAATTCCAGGTCGGCCGCACCGGTGCCGTCACACCCGTGGCGCGGTTAAAACCGGTCAAGGTTGCCGGCGTCACCGTGGCCAATGCCACGCTGCACAACATGGATGAAGTGGCCCGGCTGGGCTTGATGATCGGCGACACGGTGATCATTCGCCGCGCCGGTGACGTGATCCCGCAAGTGGTGCAGGTCGTCACCGAGCGTCGTCCCGAAGACGCGCGGCCGGTGCAGATTCCCGAGAGCTGCCCGGTTTGTGGTTCCCATGTCGAACGCACGCAACTGGTCAAACGCAGCAAGGGCAAGGAAACCATCAGCGAAGGCGCGGTGTATCGCTGCGTCGGCCGACTGGCGTGCGGTGCGCAACTCAAGCAGGCGATCATTCACTTCGTCTCCCGTCGCGCGATGGACATCGAAGGTCTTGGCGACAAGAGCGTCGAGCAGTTGGTGGACGAAGGTCTGGTCAGTTCGCCGGCCGATCTTTACGCGCTGAAGTTCGACGACATCGTCGACCTCGAAGGCTTTGCCGAAGTGTCGAGCAACAAGTTGCTGACCGCTATCGAAGACAGCAAGAAGCCGGGGCTGGCGCGCTTCATCTATGCGCTCGGGATCCCGGATGTCGGCGAGGAGACGGCTAAGGTGCTGGCGCGTTCGCTCAGTTCGCTGGAGCGCGTCCAGCAAGCCTTGCCGCAGGTGCTGACGTACCTGCCGGACATCGGTCTGGAAGTGGCGCACGAGATTCACAGCTTCTTCGAAGATGCACACAACCAGCAGGTGATCACCGAGTTGCTGGGCCACGGTTTGCAGATTCAGGATCAGGGCGAGCTGGGTGCCGAGTTTGCCGCCAGCACCACGCTGGGCGGCTTCCTCGACAAGCTGCACATTCCTTCGGTGGGGCCGGGCGGGGCGCAGAAGCTGGCTGACAAGTTCGAATCGCTGGAAGGGGTGATGAACGCTGACTGGCTGGACATGCGCCAGGCATTGCCGGAGAAGCAGGCCAATTCGGTACGCGAGTTTTTTGCCTTGCCCGAGCATCGTCAACTGGCTGAAGACGCCGAAAAGCAACTGCGCGATTTCGGCATGCACTGGCAGAGCGAAAAGAAAGTCGTCGAAGGCCTGCCGCTGGCCGGGGAAACCTGGGTGCTGACCGGCAAGGTCGAGTTGATGAGCCGCGATGTCGCCAAAGAACACCTGGAAAGCCTTGGCGCCAAGGTCGCCGGTTCCGTGTCAGCCAAGACTCACTGCGTAGTCGCCGGGCCGGGTGCGGGGTCGAAACTGACCAAGGCCAACGAACTGGGCGTGAGGGTCATGGATGAGGAGGCGTTTATCGCGTTCCTGAAAGAACACGGTATCAGCGCCTGATGATCGTTCCCCACGCTCCGCGTGGGAATGCCGCCCCGGACGCTCCGCGTACGCTGTGACGCAGAGCGTCACGGTATGCGTTACCACGCGGAGCGTGGGAACGATCTGCGCGCAGGAATGATCTAGTCTTGGCAAGCCCAAGGGAGAGATCGCCATGTACCGCTTTTTCGAGCAGCTCAGTTCCCGCATCGTCGCGCCGTTCATGGGCGAATCCTCGCGCAACAGCAAAGTCTGGCCGTGTCGCTGCGGCCAGTCGCTGTTCTTTCGCAACAGCCAGTGCCTGGCCTGCAACGCGGCACTGGGTTATCAACCGGAGCACAGTCGGCTGACATCGCTGCAACCGGGGCCGCAAGAGGGCACCTGGACGCTGGACGCCGACCCCGACGCTGGCCTGTTCCGTCGCTGCGCCAACCTCGACACCCCGGCGGCCTGTAACTGGCTGCTGCCCGCCAATGATCACGACACCCTGTGCGCGGCCTGCGCTCTGAATCGCACCATCCCCGACCTGTCCGTCCCGGAAAACCCCGAACGCTGGCGCAAAGTGGAAATCGCCAAGCGGCGACTGGTCGCGCAACTGATCAGCCTTGGCCTGTCGGTCGTCCCGAAAACCGTCGACGAAGCCACCGGCCTGGCCTTCGATTTCATCGGCGTCGATCTGCAAGGCAACGCGCCGATGACCGGCCACGCCAACGGCCTGATCACCCTCGACATCGAAGAAGCCGACGACGCCCACCGCGAACGGGTCCGGGCGCAGATGCACGAACCCTATCGCACGTTGCTCGGGCACTTTCGCCATGAGGTCGGGCATTACTACTGGGATCGCCTGATCGACAACGGCCCGTGGCTCGGTTCCTTCCGCAACCTGTTCGGCGACGAACGCGCCAGTTATGCCGAGGCGCTGGAGCGGCATTATCAACAGGGCGCGCCGGCGGACTGGTCGCAGCACTACGTCAGCGCCTACGCCACCATGCATCCGTGGGAAGACTGGGCGGAAACCTGGGCGCATTACCTGCATATGATGGACGCGGTGGACACGGCGCTGGGTTTCGGCATGAGCGCCCGGGAGATGGACCTCGACTACCAGCCGTTTCCGTCGAGCACGCTGTACGACCCCGAACATCCCGGCGGCGCGGCGTTTTTGTCGTTCGTCAATGCGTGGATCGAACTGGCCGGCATGCTCAACGAACTGTCGCGCAGCATGGGCCAGCCGGATTTCTATCCGTTCGTGCTGCCGCCGGCGGCGATTGCCAAGCTGCACTTCATTCATCTGGTGATCCAGCAAGAGGGCGGCCGCGCGGACGAGGTGCTTCAGGCGCAATAGCAAGTGCTTGAAGCCCATCATATTTTTAATCTGCAACGAGCGGTTGTAACTTCGTCTCAGATAGGTACAATGGCGCGGCTCGCCGACAGGTGAGCGTCGTTATGGTGACCCTATCGGTCCCCCCGCAACGATTACCCGTGAACCTGGTCAGAGCCGGAAGGCAGCAGCCACAGCGGGAACATTGTGTGCCGGGGTGTGGCTGGTAGGGTTACCACCTTAACGAACATCGAACGAATCAACACCGAACTGCATGGGTTTCGCCCACTGCGGTTTTTTTATGCCTGCGATTTGACGTTTCGTACCCGAACCCCTGCTCGCGAAGGTGTCGACGCCTCTTCAATCCCGCATACTCGCCACCACCGAAATAAATGAAGAGTCTGGCCAGGATCGACCTTTTAAGGTTTGCGCCCAGGCCGCGAGGTTTTATGCTCCCGGAACATTCCGATCTATCCAGCCCTGTGTTTTTGCCCGTCACGGATGAAACCTGCGCGAACCTGTTGCAGGCGGGTGGCGCAAAAGCGCTCGAAAGCCTGACCGATCCGGAGCTGGCGGCGGTGCTGGTCATCCAGAATCTGGTGCAGACGAAGGAGCAGGATCTCGGCGCCGTGGCGGCAGAGAAAATTCTGGCCAAGCTGTTGGCGTGGGCTGCCGAAAACCGTCAGTCAACGACGGCGGGCCTGCTGTCCGAAGCCCAGCGGCTGTTCGACCCGCGCAAACTGTATTTCGGCCTGAAGGTTCTTAACCCTCTCAACTTGCGTTTTCTGCTGGCCGATGAAATATCGGCACGCGACTACTTGTTGCCCGATGGTCAGTGGGATTTCGAATACAAAGTCCGGCGCCATCGCAGCCATGACCCGTTCAGCCAGCCGATAGTGACGCCCCGTTACCGCGAGCGCTGGTTGAGCCCGGCGCAGGACAAACTGGTCAGGACCTTCCGCGCCAATCTGGACGAAGACCTGCATGTACAAGGCTACGCAGGGATCGGCAAAAGCCATCTGCTGGTGGCGTTGCAGGAGCATCTGCGCCCGGAAAAGACTCTGTTGCTGGCGCGCACCCCGGCCAAGCTCGAAGTTCTTCGTCAGCGCATGGTGGGGCCGAGCGAGAAGAAGGCTGGCAAGACCTTCCTGGCGTTTGCACAGTCGCTGATGCTCGGGCGCAGGCCTCAGGCTGAAGGGGCGACTCGGATCCTCAGTCGCCAGGCGCTGGCGCAGGAACTGAATATCTTCGGCTTTCGCCACCACGACGGGCAGGCGACCCTTGAACTCTGCCTCACGGTGATCGAGCGCTACTGCCGCTTCCGCGATCACACTTTTTCGGCGAAGCATCTTCCACATTTCAACCAGCCGCTCTCCAGCGTGGACGCTCAGGTGTTGCTGGAGTATTCGAGCCGGGTGTGGGGCTATCTCGAACTCAACCCGGCGTGGGGCAGCCAGACCGGGTTCGAAGCGCTGCTGATGATCAAGCGGGCCTGCATTGCTGGTTGCGTGGTGCCGGCGCGCTACACGCACGTGCTGATCGACGAGAGCCAGGATATTCCCGGGTCGCTGTTGCAGATCATCGAACGTGGCCGCCAAGTGCTGATCACCCTCGGCGACGAGTACCAGCAGGCCAGCGGTGTGCCGGTCAAACGGCACCGTGAGGTTCGCCAGAGCGATATCAGCTATTCCGTGCGTTCGGGTCGCAACGTCGAGCGGCTGGTCAACCCGCTGATCGCCCGGCACTCGCAGAAGGGCAAGATACCGTTCGAAGGCGCCAGTGATGCTGACGTCCTGATCAAGGAATATCCAGAAGGGTTCGTGCCGCCCGAAGGCTGCGTGGTGCTGACGGCATCCCCGTGGGACACGATGATCTGGGCCATCCACCTGCACGATGCCAACTGCAAGTTCAGATTCCCGGACAAGCGCACCCAGGATGAACTCAAGCATTTCATGGCCACCGCCATCGAACTGTTCAAACCTGATTTCTACCGCTCCGAATTCAGCGAAAACGGCGTGCATCCGTACTTCAGCGACCTGCCCGACTGGCAGGCCGTGTGCGACGCCAACCGGTTCGACGAGTCGTTTCTGCGGGTCAAGGCCAAGCTGGAAAACGGTTTCATGATTGCCGACCTGACACGCCTGAACCGAATGATCGACAACGCCGGCAACGGCTGCCTGCTGATGCTCGCGGAAGAGGCGGGTGGCATGGAGTTCGACAAGGTGCTACTGACACCGGGGCTGCTGACCAACGAGAAATTCAAGGATGCCTACGCGTTCGATCAGCGGATCTGCGCCGTGTACATCGCTATTTCCCGGGCCAGGCTGAAGCTTTACGTGCCGTACGATGTGGTTGCGTGGGTCGAGTATCACGAGTACCAGCGGTTTCGTGATACGGCGGGGCATTGAGGGTCTGGCTTACGGTTCGCCGCCCGCGCTGCCGGTATACAACCGAATGATGTCATCAATCTCCCCCGACATTTTCATCCGCAGCAACGTCCTCAATATCTGCTGCACCGGCACGTTCGGATCGTTGCGCACATAGCAACCGACCTTCTGTTCCTGCAGCACCGCCACCGCTTGCAGTTGCTGCCCGGGGAGCAGGCGCTGGTTGAACCAGTCCAGGGTCCATTGATTGCTGACGGCGTAGCGATAGCGGCCGGCCAGCAGTTTGTCGAGCACCTGCTCCTGATTGCGCGCGTCTTCGCGCCAGAGTCGGTCGGCGTCGAATATTGGTTGCAGCGTGGGGTAGCTGTAGCCGAGCACGGTGCCGATCGACTGGCGGGGCAGGTGGGCCGGATCGGCGCGGGGTGGTTGGTCCTGACGGCTGATCAGCAGGTCGCGCTGGAAGAACAGCGGCAGACTCCAGATGTAGTCCCCGGACAGGTTCGGCAGCCAGGATTGTGCGGCATAGCAGCGCACGTCGACTTCGCCGTGTTCCATGGCGTTCTGCACCCGGGCGCGGGGCAGGACGTGAAATTGCGCCGGCACGCCGACCTGGGTCGCCAGGCTGAGCATCATGTCGTAGAGAATGCCCTGGGTCGGGCGGCCGCGTTCGATCTGCACCATCGGCATCGCCCAGCTGTCGGCAACGGCGAAGCGCAGTGGCGGTTGCGACGCCATCGCGCTCAGGCTGATTCCCAGTATTGCCCCCACGGCCCACCGCATAAACGCTCCGGTAATTCCCGATCCCGAACCGATAAAAGCCCCTGCCCATGCAGCTTAGCCAGAATAGACGAGCACACCGGATGCAATTTTGCCCTTGCTCCGCTAGCATTAGCCGCTTCTGCTTCCTTTGCCGCGACGGTTTTCGATGAGTTATCAGGTTCTTGCACGTAAATGGCGTCCGCGCTCGTTCCGCGAAATGGTCGGCCAGACCCATGTGCTCAAGGCTCTGATCAATGCCTTGGACAGCCAGCGCCTGCACCACGCCTACCTCTTCACGGGTACGCGGGGCGTCGGCAAGACCACGATTGCGCGGATCATCGCCAAATGCCTGAACTGTGAAACAGGTATCACTTCAAGCCCGTGCGGCGAGTGTTCGGTGTGCCGCGAGATCGATGAAGGCCGTTTCGTCGACCTGATCGAGATCGACGCCGCTAGCCGGACCAAGGTCGAGGACACCCGCGAGCTGCTCGACAACGTGCAGTACGCCCCGAGCCGCGGGCGCTTCAAGGTCTACCTGATCGACGAAGTGCACATGCTCTCCAGCCATTCCTTCAATGCGCTGCTGAAAACCCTCGAAGAGCCGCCGCCCTACGTCAAGTTCATCCTGGCGACCACCGACCCGCAGAAACTTCCGGCAACGATTTTGTCGCGATGCCTGCAGTTCTCCCTGAAGAACATGACGCCTGAGCGGGTGGTCGAGCATCTGACCCACGTTCTGGGCGCCGAAAACGTCCCGTTCGAAGACGACGCCCTGTGGCTGCTCGGCCGCGCGGCGGACGGTTCGATGCGTGACGCCATGAGCCTGACCGACCAGGCCATCGCCTTCGGTGAAGGCAAGGTATTGGCCGCCGATGTGCGGGCGATGCTCGGTACGCTGGATCACGGTCAGGTCTACGACGTGTTGCACGCGCTGATTGAAGGCGACGCCAAGGCGTTGCTCGAAGCCGTGCGCCATCTGGCCGAACAGGGGCCGGACTGGAACGGCGTGCTCTCGGAAATTCTCAATGTGCTGCACCGCGTCGCCATCGCCCAGGCCTTGCCGGAAGGGGTCGACAACGGCTACGGCGACCGTGATCGGGTGTTGGCCCTGGCCCAGGCCTTGCCGGCCGAAGACGTGCAGTTCTATTACCAGATGGGCCTGATCGGCCGCCGCGACTTGCCGCTGGCGCCGGACCCGCGAGGCGGCTTCGAAATGGTCCTGCTGCGGATGCTGGCCTTCCGGCCGGCGGACACGGCAGACGCCCCGAGGCAACCGCTAAAGCCAGTGGGGATCAGCCAGGCCACAGTTGATTCCGCAAACTCAGTGGCTGCCGCGCCGAAACCTGCGCCGGTAGTTGCTGCGGCTGTTGCACCCACACCCGCGCCAGCACCGGCGGTTACGCCTGCTCCCGAGCCTGCACCGGTTGCCCAGGTGATTGTGCCGGAACCCGTTCCTGAGCCAGAGCCAGAGCCAGAGCCGGTTGCCGTTGAGGAAGTTGTCGATCTGCCGTGGAATGACCCGGTAGAACCGGCGCCTGTGCAGCAGCCAGCGGTGGAGCCCGTTCTGGAAACCACCGCCGAACAACCCGATTTGCCGCCAATGCCACTGCCGACCCCGGACAGCGTCGTGCCGGACGCCCCGGAGTGGGCCGCCGCGCCGATCCCCGAGCCGTCAGTAGCCGACGTCGATGCCGCCACGCCGGGCATGGACATGGACGACGAGCCGCCGCTGGACGAGGACTACATCGAGCCGGACATGGATTCGGCCTACAGTTACCTCGACGATCTGGCCAGCGAACACGCTGCAGAACCGGCCCCCGAGCCCGAGCCGGAACCTGCCGCCGCGCCGGCCACCGGTCTGGCCCTGCAATGGCTGGAGCTGTTCCCGCAACTGCCGATCTCCGGCATGACCGGCAGCATCGCCGCCAACTGCACGCTGATCGCGGTCGATGGCGATCACTGGCTGATGCACCTGGACCCGGCCCACAGCGCCTTGTTCAACGCCACCCAGCAGCGTCGCCTGAACGATGCGCTGAACCAGTTCCACGGGCGCACGCTGACCCTGACCATCGAGCTGATCAAGCCCGAACAGGAAACCCCGGCCCAGGCCGCGTCCCGGCGCCGTGCCAACCGTCAGCGCGAGGCGGAGGAATCGATCCACGGCGATCCGTTCATCCAGCAGATGGTGCAGCAGTTCGGTGCGGTCGTGCGACACGATACTATTGAACCTGTCGACGCCCTGGTCAGTCAGGGCTAATAACTGAGGGCGTCCGGCCTGTATGGCCGGGCGCTGTTTTGATCCAAGTACTTTTGAGGTGATTCCCATGATGAAAGGTGGCATGGCCGGCCTGATGAAGCAGGCGCAGCAGATGCAGGAAAAAATGGCCAAGATGCAGGAAGAACTGGCCAACGCCGAAGTCACCGGCAAAGCCGGTGGTGATCTGGTCACCGTGGTGATGACCGGTCGTCATGACGTGAAAAAAGTCAGCATCGACCCGAGCGTACTGCCGGGCCTGGACGAAGACGACCGTGAAGTGGTCGAGGATCTGGTGGCCGCAGCCGTCAACGCCGCTGTGCGTCAGATCGAAGCCAACAGCCAGGCGAAAATGGGCAGCATGACCGCTGGCATGAACCTGCCGGCCGGTATGAAACTGCCGTTCTGATTCGCCTTTGCGGGTTGGATGAGCTACACAAAATGCCAGGCAGTGCGCCTGGCATTTTTGTTTCTGGCCGGTAGAGATGTGTTGGCTGTAATGACGCCTTCGCGAGCAAGCCCGCTCCCACATGGGATTGCATTTNATTTCAAATGTGGGAGCGGGCTTGCTCGCGAAAGCGTCAACACGATTTGCCGGAATAAACATCGAACACCCCACCGCCCCAAGGGTCTGCTTCCTATACCCCCGAATTCATCATTCAAAGGAGACGCTGACATGTCCGACCCTCTGACCCTCAATCAACGCTTCGTGCTGGCCTCGCGTCCGGTGGGCGCGCCGACGCCCGAGAATTTCCGTCTGGAGCGCGAGCCGCTGCCGGACCTTGAGGACGGCCAGGTGTTGCTCAAGACCCTGTATCTGTCGCTCGATCCCTACATGCGCGGACGCATGAGTGACGCGCCGTCCTACGCGGCGCCGGTACAAATCGGCGAAGTGATGACCGGTGGCGCTGTCAGCCGGGTCGAGCAGTCGCGTCATCCGAAATTCCACCCTGGCGATCTGGTCGTCGGTGCCACCGGTTGGCAAAGCCACAGCATCAGCGATGGCCGCAACATCATCCCGATTCCGTCGGGCCTGCCGAGCCCGTCGATGGCGCTCGGCGTGCTGGGCATGCGGGGCATGACCGCTTACATGGGTTTGATGGACATCGGTCAGCCGAAAGAAGGGGAGACCCTGGTGGTCGCCGCCGCTTCCGGCGCAGTGGGCTCGGTGGTCGGCCAGGTGGCGAAGATCAAAGGTCTGCGCGCCGTCGGCGTGGCTGGTGGTGCCGAGAAGTGCAAATACGTGGTCGAGGAACTGGGCTTCGACGCCTGTATCGATCACAAGGCACCGGACTTCGCCGAGCAACTGGCCAAGGCCTGCCCCAATGGCATCGACATCTATTATGAAAACGTCGGCGGTCACGTCTTCGATGCCGTCGTGCCGCTCCTCAATCCCAAGGCGCGGGTCCCGTTGTGTGGCCTGATTGCCGGCTACAACGCTTCGGAAGCGCCGAAAGGCCCGGATCGCCTGCCCATGTTGCAACGCACCTTGCTGACCAAACGCGTACGGATTCAGGGTTTCATCGTGTTCGACGACTACGGTGACCGTCAGCCGGAATTCATCAGCGCGATGGTGCCGTGGGTGCGCGAGGGCAAGGTGAAATTCCGCGAGGACGTGGTCGAGGGCCTGGAGCAGGCGCCTGAGTCGTTTATCGGGCTGCTGGAGGGGCGCAACTTCGGCAAACTGGTGGTGAAGGTCGCCCAGGACTGAGGATTTGACGCTGGCCGGAGGCGCGGGTATAAACCGCGTCTCGTTGTTTTGTCGGACTTTTTCCCCATGAGCTTCAGCCCTTTGATTCGCCAACTGATCGACGCCCTGCGAACCTTGCCGGGCGTGGGTCAGAAAACTGCCCAGCGTATGGCGTTGCAGTTGCTCGAACGTGATCGCAGCGGCGGTACGCGCCTGGCCCAGGCCTTGAGCCAGGCCATGGAAGGGGTCGGACACTGCCGCCAGTGCCGCACGCTGACCGAAGACGATCTGTGCCCGCAATGCGCCGACACCCGCCGCGACGACACGCTGCTGTGCGTGGTGGAAGGGCCGATGGACGTCTACGCGGTCGAGCAGACCGGCTTCCGTGGTCGCTACTTCGTGCTCAAGGGGCACCTTTCGCCGCTGGACGGCCTGGGCCCGGAAGCCATCGGCATTCCGCAATTGATGGCGCGGATCGAAGAGGCGGGCACCTTCACCGAAGTCATCCTCGCCACCAACCCGACCGTGGAAGGCGAAGCGACGGCACACTACATCGCCCAGTTGCTGCAGAACAAAGGCTTGATCGCCTCGCGCATCGCTCACGGCGTGCCGCTGGGTGGCGAACTGGAACTGGTGGACGGCGGCACGCTGGCTCACTCGTTTGCCGGGCGCAAGCCGATTTCCCTCTGAGCCACACAATCTTGTTGAAAACCAAGCAAGCGCTCGGTTAAGTTCGGCGAACCCTTCCATGGAGTTCGCCGATGCCCGCCTTCCAGGAATACTTCGACCCCAGCCACCAAATGGTCCGCGACAGCGTCAGACGTTTCGTCGAGCGCGAGATTCTGCCGGACATCGATGCGTGGGAAGAAGCCGAAAGCTTTCCCCGTGAGCTGTACCTCAAGGCCGGTGCGGCCGGCATTCTCGGCATCGGTTACCCCGAAGCGCTGGGCGGCAGTCACGAAGGTGATCTGTTCGCCAAAATTGCCGCCAGCGAAGAACTGATGCGTTGCGGCTCCGGCGGGCTGGTCGCCGGGCTCGGCTCGCTCGATATCGGGTTGCCGCCGATCATTAAATGGGCCCGGCCTGAAGTTCGTGACCGCGTCGTCCCCCTAGTGCTCAGCGGCGAGAAAATCAGCGCCTTGGCCGTCACCGAACCGGGCGGCGGTTCCGACGTCGCCAATCTGCAGACCCGCGCCGTACGCGATGGCGACCACTATCGAGTCAGCGGCAGCAAAACTTTCATTACCAGTGGTGTGCGCGCCGATTACTACACCGTCGCGGTGCGTACCGGTGCGCCCGGTTTTGGCGGCATCAGCCTGTTGTTGATCGAGAAGGGCACGCCGGGTTTCACCGTCGGCCGGCCGCTTAAGAAAATGGGCTGGTGGGCGTCGGACACGGCTGAATTGTTCTTCGATGATTGCCGGGTGCCCTTAGGAAACCTGATTGGCGCGGAGAACATGGGGTTCGCCTGCATCATGGGCAACTTCCAGAGCGAACGTCTGGCGCTGGCGCTGATGGCCAACATGACGGCGCAATTGGCGCTGGAAGAGAGTCTGAAGTGGGCGAAGGAACGTGAAGCGTTCGGCAAACCCATCGGCAAGTTCCAGGTGATCAAGCATCGCCTCGCGGAAATGGCCACGGCGCTGGAAGTCTCGCGGGAGTTCACCTACCGGCAGGCAGCGAAGATGGCGGCGGGGCAGAGCGTGATCAAGGAGATTTCCATGGCCAAGAACTTTGCCACGGACACTTCGGACCGCATCACCAACGAAGCGGTGCAGATTCTTGGTGGGTTGGGTTATATGCGCGAAAGTCTGGTGGAGCGGCTGTATCGGGATAACCGCATCCTGTCGATTGGCGGCGGGACGCGGGAAGTGATGAACGAGATCATCAGCAAACAGATGGGACTTTAGATTTTGCAGTGAGGCTGCCGGCCCATTCGCGAGCAAGCCCGCTCCCACATTCGACCATGTTCCATCAGGGGAATGCGGTCGAATGTGGGGGCGGGCTTGCTCGCGAAGGCGTAATGGCAGGCGCCGCTTATTTATCAGTCAACGCAAACTGCGTCAGGCAGAACGTCGGAATCCCCATGTCCTCAAGACGCTGCGAACCACCCAGTTCCGGCAGATCGATGATCGCCGCGGCTTCGTGAACGCGGGCGCCCATGCGGCGGATCAGGTTGGCCGCTGCGATCAGCGTGCCGCCGGTGGCGATCAGGTCATCGAACATCACCACCGAGTCGCCTTCGCACAGGCTGTCGGCGTGCACTTCGAGGAACGCTTCGCCGTACTCGGTCGCGTAACCTTCGGCCAGCACGTCCGCCGGCAGCTTGCCCTGCTTGCGGAACAACACCAGCGGCTTGTTCAACTGATAGGCCAGTACCGAACCGATCAGGAAACCACGCGCATCCATCGCACCGATGTGGGTGAAGTCGGCTTCGACATAGCGGTGGGCGAAGCTGTCCATCACCAGGCGCAGAGCCTTGGGCGACTGGAACAGCGGGGTGATGTCGCGAAAGATCACACCCGGTTTCGGGAAGTCGATCACGGGGCGGATCAGGGATTTGATGTCGAAGGAGTCGAAGACCATCGTCGAGGTGTCCTGGCAGGGCTGCAAACGGCGCAGTATACCCGCGGCTGAAACGATTCGCTCGGCCGCGGGTCGAGATCAGACTTCGAGCGAGCCGCCAGCCAGGGCGCAGAGCTGGATCGGGTCGAGGATGTGGATTTCCTTGCCCTCGGCGGCGATCAGTTCGTTCTGCTGGAAGCGGGTGAAGACCCGGGACACGGTTTCCACCGCCAGCCCCAGGTAGTTGCCGATTTCATTGCGCGACATGCTCAGGCGGAACTGGTTGGCCGAGAAGCCGCGAGCGCGGAAACGCGCCGACAGGTTGACCAGGAATGTGGCGATGCGCTCGTCGGCGGTTTTCTTCGACAGCAGCAACATCATCTGTTGGTCGTCGCGGATTTCCCGGCTCATCACGCGCATCAGCTGACGGCGTAGCTGCGGCAGTTGCAGGGCCAGTTCATCGAGGCGTTCGAACGGAATCTCGCAGACCGAAGTGGTTTCCAGGGCCTGGGCGGACACCGGGTGTTTCTCGGTGTCCATGCCGGACAGCCCGACCAGCTCGCTCGGCAGGTGGAAACCGGTCAGTTGTTCTTCGCCGGTATCGCTCAGGCTGAAGGTCTTCAGAGCGCCGGAGCGTACTGCATAAACGGAATCGAAGGTGTCGCCCTGGCGGAACAGGAACTCACCCTTTTTCAACGGGCGACCCCGTTTAACGATTTCGTCCAGCGCTTCCATGTCTTCCAGATTCAGCGAAAGTGGCAGGCAGAGAGGGGCCAGGCTGCAATCCTTGCAATTAGCCTGGTTGTGAGCGCGCAGTTTAACTGGCTCGGACATTTCTTAAATCCTTGTGGGAAAACACACATAAGGCGTAAGGGTAACCCACTGGAAGACATTCAGGCCAGCCTGTGGCGAGATTGCCCCACCGGCAAAACGCCGCAGGGATGACGGCCGATAAACGTGTCTCGGATGGCGTGCAAGGCGCCGTTTCGATGACCGCTATGGATACGCAGCCCCCTGCGTTGTTGATGAAAAGTCAGATCACCCGGGAAAAGCGCTGGCGATTCTGCTGTTCCAGATACGCATCGAACACCATGCACACCGAACGCACCAGCAGTCGCCCGGCCGGCAGCACGGTGATGCGTTCGCGATCCAGTTCGATCAACCCGTCCTGCGCCATGCCCTGCAATTGTGGCCAGAGCGCGCCGAAGTAACCCTGAAAATCGATGTTGAAACTGCGCTCGATCTCGGCGAAGTCCAGGCTGAAATTGCAGATCAGTTGCTGGATCACCGCGCGGCGCAGGCGATCGTCAGCGTTGCACACCAGGCCTCGGCTGGTAGCCAGTTGCGCGCCGGCCAAGGTGTTCTGGTAGTGATTGAGGTCGCTGCTGTTCTGGCAGTACAGATCGCCGATCTGGCTGATGGCCGACACGCCCAGGCCGATCAGGTCGCAATGGCCGTGGGTGGTGTAGCCCTGGAAATTGCGTTGCAGGGTCGATTCTTCCTGAGCAATCGCCAGTTCATCGTCGGGCAGGGCGAAGTGGTCCATGCCGATGTAGCGATAGCCGGCGGCGGTCAGTTGTTCGATGGTGCGTTGCAGCATTTTCAGTTTCTGCGCCGGGCTCGGCAGTTCGTTGCCGTTGATCCGCCGCTGCGGCATGAAGCGTTCCGGCAGGTGGGCGTAGTTGAATACCGAGAGCCGGTCCGGTTGCAGGCTGATGACTTCCTCGACGGTACGGGCGAAGTTGTCCGGGGTCTGTTTGGGCAGGCCATAGATCAGGTCGATGTTGATCGAGCGAAATTGCAGGGTGCGAGCCGCGTCGATCACCGCGCGGGTTTCCTCCAGGCTTTGCAGGCGATTGACCGCCCGTTGCACCGCCGGATCGAGATCCTGCAGGCCGATGCTGACCCGATTGAAACCCAGCTCGCGCAGCAGGCCCATGGTCGACCAGTCGGCTTCGCGCGGGTCGATTTCGATGCCGTAGTCGCCGGAATCGTCATCCAGCAGATTGAAATGCTTGCGCAGGTGCGCCATCAACTGGCGCAATTCATCGTGGCTGAGAAAGGTCGGCGTGCCGCCGCCGAAGTGCAGTTGCTCGACTTTCTGCGCCGGGTCGAGGTGACAGGCGATCAGCTGGATTTCCTGCTCGAGCCGTTGCAGATAGGGCAGCGCGCGGCCGCGATCCTTGGTGATGACCTTGTTGCAGGCGCAGTAATAGCAAATGTTCGCGCAGAACGGCACGTGCACGTACAGCGACAACGGGCGCAGGGCCTTGCGGCTATCGCGCAGGGCGTGGAACAGGTCGAAGGTGCCGACCTGACTGTGAAATTGCACGGCCGTCGGGTACGAGGTGTAACGCGGCCCCGCCAGGTCGTAGCGGCGGATCAAATCGGTGTCCCAACGAATGGCGTCGAGCATGCGGGCATTCCCCCGGATAGGCTGGCAGTGTGCCGAGTCTAGGGGAGGGCACAAAAAGGCATCTTGATTTGCATCAACGGGATCAGTGGCCCATCAGCCAGTGCTGGTGCGGCCCCGGCAGGGTCCAGATACCGAACAGGATCACCAGCAGACCGCCGGCCATGCGCACGCTGCGTTTGCGCAACAGCGCCGTGACCCGCTCGGCCGCGAGGCCGGTGGCCAGCAATACCGGCCAGGTGCCGAGCCCGAAGGCGAGCATCAGCAACGCGCTGTCGAGTGCATTGCCCTGACTGGCCGACCACAGCAACGTGCTGTAAACCAGCCCGCACGGCAGCCAGCCCCACAGCGCGCCGAGCAGCAAGGCCCGGGGCAGGCTCGACACTGGCAGCAAGCGGTTGGCGACGGGTTGAATGTAACGCCACAGTCCGCGCCCAAGGCTTTCGATACGGGTCAGGCCGCTCCACCAGCCCGCCAGATACAGACCCATGGCGATCAGCAGCAAACCGGCGAGCACGCGCATGAACAGCGCGGCAGGACTGTTGGCCACGGCCCATCCGGCCAGTCCGATCAGTAATCCCGCCGTGGCATAACTGAAAATCCGCCCGAGGTTATAGGCCAGCAGCAATCGAAAACGTCGGCTGCGTTGTTCCTTGGGAATCGCCAGGGTCAGTGCGCCCATCAAGCCTCCGCACATGCCCAGGCAATGGCCGCCGCCGAGCAGGCCGAGGATCAACGCAGACACCAGCAGCGGCGCCAGTTCAAGCATGGGGTGGCGCCTTGTCGTCCGCTTTTGTAGGGTTGGCTTCGTCCACCGCAGCGGTGTGGTTCGGGTCCTGGTCGTCGAACAGGATGCTGTGGGCCGGGCCGTCGAGGTCGTCGTATTGGCCGCTGTCCACCGCCCAGAAGAAGATGTAGACGGCGATGGCCACGATCAGCAGCGCGGCCGGAATCATCACGTAGAGAGCTGGCATCTGTACTCCATGCCCGCGCGGCTCAGGCCGGCAGCGGGCGGGTTTCTGACGTGGCGCTAACGGCCCGCGCGCTCGGCAGGCGAGTCAGGCGCAGGGCGTTGAGCACCACGGTCAGCGAACTGATCGACATGCCGACGGCGGCCCACACCGGAGTGATCCAGCCGAGGGCGGCGAACGGCAACATGAGGCCATTGTACAGCGCGGCCCACAACAGGTTCTCGATGATCACCCGGCGTGTGCGGCGCGCCAGCGTGAAGGCTTGTACCAAGGCGTCGAGGCGGTTGGAAAGCAGCACCGCGTCGGCACTGGTTTTCGCCAGATCAGTGGCCGAGCCCATGGCCACGCTGATGTCCGCAGCAGCCAGCACCGGCACGTCGTTGACCCCGTCGCCGAGCATCAACACCTTGCGGCCGTCCTTGTGCAGTTGTTGCAGCACTTGCAGCTTGTCGTCCGGGCGCAGACCGCCCCGGGCCTCGTCGATGCCCAGTTCGGCGGCGACGCTGGCGACCATCGGCGAACTGTCGCCCGACAGCAGCAGCGTGCGCCAGCCGCGCGCCTTGCACGCGGCGAGCAGGGCGGGGGCGTCGTCGCGCAGACGGTCGTCGAGGGCGAGCCAGGCCAGGGGGCCCTGATTGTCACCGAGCAGCAGCCATTGCCCCGGCTCTTTCGGCATCGATGGTACCGGCGCGCCGCTGAGATCACAGACAAAATCCGCCTGACCGATGCGCAAACGCTGTTCACCGACCAACCCTTCAAGCCCAAGCCCCGACGTGCTGTGGACATCTTCGGCAGCCAGTGGCGCGCGACCAAAGGCGCGGGCAATCGGGTGTTCGGAACGGTTTTCCAGGGCGGCGGCGAGGCTCAGGCATTGATCGCTGTCGAGGGCGCCGAGCGGGCGGATCGAGCGCAGTACCAGTCGGCCTTCGGTGAGAGTGCCGGTCTTGTCGAAGATCACCGTGTCGATCTGGTTCAGACCTTCCAGCACATGGCCGCGCGTCAGCAGCAGGCCAAGTTTGTGCAGAGTGCCGGTGGCGGCGGTGAGGGCGGTCGGTGTCGCCAGTGACAGCGCGCACGGGCAGGTCGCCACCAGCATGGCGAGGACGATCCAGAACGCCCGCGACGAATCCAGTTCCCACCACAACAGGCCGATGGCGGCCGCCGCGATCAGCGACAGCAACAGGAACCATTGCGCGGCGCGGTCGGCGATTTCCGCCAGCCGTGGTTTTTCCGCCTGGGCGCGATCCAGCAGGCGGACGATTGCCGACAGCCGCGTGTCCTGGCCGAGCGCCTGCACCTCGACGGTCAGCGCGCCTTCCACGTTCAGCGTGCCGGCGGTGACCGCATCGCCCTTGGTACGCGGTTGCGGCAGGTATTCGCCGGTCAGCACCGACTCGTCGATGCTCGACTGGCCATCGAGGATCTTGCCGTCCGCCGGCAGCACCGAACCGGGCTGCACCAGCACCCGGTCACCGAGGCGCAGTTCGCTGAGCAGGATGCGTTCGCTCTGGCCGGCGTTGTCGAGGCGCAGGCACGAAGCGGGCAACAGATTGACCAGTTGCGCAGTGGCAGCGGCGGTACGCTCTCGGGCGCGGCGTTCGAGGTAACGTCCGGCAAGCAGGAACAGCGCGAACATGCCCACCGCGTCGAAATACAGCTCGCCGACCCCGGTGATCGAGGTCCAGATCCCGGCGATATAAGCCGCGCCGATCGCCAGTGAGACCGAAACGTCCATGGTCAGATGACGGGTGCGCAGGTCGCGCATGGCCCCTTTGAAAAACGGCGCGCAGCTGTAGAACACGATCGGCGTGGTGAGGAACAGCGCGACCCAGCGCAGGATGGTGTGCAACTCGGGACTGAGGTCGATGTTGAATTCCGGCCAGGTGGCCATGGTCGCCATCATGGCCTGAAACCACAGCAGCCCGGCCACACCAAGCTGACGCAGGGCGAGGCGGTTTTCGCTGGCCAGTTGCTCGCTGGCGCGGTCGGCCTGATACGGGTGCGCGGCATAGCCGATGTGGCGCAGTTCGCCGAGGATCTGGCTCAGCGGCAATTGTCCGTCGGCCCAACGTACGTAGAGGCGATGGTTGGACAGGTTCAGCCGCGCTTCGGCCACGGCGGGCAGGGTGCGCAGGTGTTTCTCGATCAGCCAGCCGCACGCGGCGCAACTGATGCCTTCCATCAACAGCGTGGTTTCGGCCAGTTCACCTTCGTGGCGCACGAAGGGTTGCTGCACGTCGGCGCGGTCGTACAGCTCAAGCTCGTCCACCAGTTGCACCGGCAGCGCTTCGGGGTTGGCCGAAGCTTCGCTGCGATGCTGGTAATAGCTTTCCAGCCCACCGGCGACGATGGCTTCGGCCACCGCCTGGCAGCCGGGGCAGCAGAACTCGCGGGACTCCCCGAGCACGACGGCGGTGAAGCGGCTGCCGGACGGGACGGGCAGGGCGCAGTGGTAACAGGGGAGTGGGGTGTTCATCAGCTAAATCGTCGTCCGGGAGGGCCTCATCGCGAGCAGGNCTCGCGATGCGCGAAGCGCGGCTTTATTTCTTCAGGTCTTCAGCGCCTTGAAGCGGCTCATCACCCAGCAACAAGTCCTTGTCATGACTCACCAGCTCTTCCTCGAACATCCGCCACACGTGGTCGTCCTGAGTGCCCAGCAACTCAACAAAGCGCCGGCCTTCGATCTTGTCGCTCAACTGGCCGATGTAGCGGCCCTGTTCAGTCTCGCTGCGGGCCAGGACGATCTTGCGATCCTTTTCCGGCTGGGTCGGCGAGATCAGGTTCAGTTCCAGGGTTTTCGGCTGGCTGTCGCCGCTCAGGCGCAGGTCGACTTCTCCGGTGACGTCATCCAGGTGCACGGCGGCGCGCATCTTCAGGGTCTGCGCCAGCAATTCACGGTCCAGCGAACGGTTGATGCCTTTGCCTGCCTCGTAGTAGTTGTCGTTGACCAGGTTATCCGGGTTGTTCACCGCGATGGTCACCATGGACAGCGTCAGGGTCACCGAACAGGCCAGAATCCCGATGATGATCCATGGCCAAAGGTGCTTGTACCAGGGACTTGCGGCGTTTGCTGCGGGCATGTTCAGTTCTCTCAACGATTTTGTGGGCCGATGAACCGGCTCTTGGCTTCTACGTGGACGCTGTCGTCATCGGCATCCCTGAGGATGAATTTCACCTCGTTGGTGCTCGAAGGCAATTGTTCAGGCGCGCTCGACAGCTCGACCGGCATGCTGAAGATTTCCCCGGCCGGCACTTTGATCTCGCGTTTGCCTTGCAGGCGCAGATCCGGCAAACCGGCGGCTTCCAGCACGTAGGTGTGGTCGCGCTGATCCTTGTTCATGATCTTCAGGCTGTAGACGTTTTCGATCCGGCCTTCGGCGTTTTCGCGATACAGCACGCGGTCCTTGCTGACGTCGAAACCCACCAGCGAACGCATGAAGAAGGCCGTCACCAACAGGCTGATCATCGCCAGCAGCACCACGGCATAACCGATCAGGCGTGGCCGCAGTTTATGGGTTTTCTGCCCGGACAAGTTGTGTTCGGTGGTGTAGCTGATCAGCCCGCGCGGGTAATCCATCTTGTCCATGATGCTGTCGCAGGCGTCGATGCACGCGGCGCAACCGATGCATTCGATCTGCAGGCCGTCGCGGATGTCGATACCGGTCGGGCAGACCTGGACGCACATGGTGCAGTCGATGCAGTCGCCCAGGCCCTGAGCCTTGTAGTCGATGCCTTTCTTGCGCGGACCACGGCTTTCACCGCGACGCGGGTCGTAGGAAACGATCAGCGTGTCCTTGTCGAACATCACGCTCTGGAAGCGTGCATACGGACACATGTAGATGCACACCTGCTCACGCAGCCAGCCGGCATTGCCGTACGTGGCCAGGGTGAAGAAACCGACCCAGAAATACGACCAGCCATCGGCTTGCCCTGTGAAGAATTCGATTACCAGTTCGCGGATCGGCGAGAAGTAACCGACGAAGGTCATGCCGGTGACGAAACCGATCAGCAGCCACAGCGCGTGCTTGGCGAATTTACGCAGGAACTTGTTGGCGCTCATCGGCGTCTTGTCGAGCTTGATGCGCTGGTTGCGGTCGCCTTCGGTGACCTTCTCGCACCACATGAAAATCCATGTCCAGACGCTTTGCGGACAGGTGTAACCACACCAGACCCGGCCGGCATACACGGTGATGAAAAACAGGCCGAACGCAGCGATGATCAACAGGCCCGAAAGCAGAATGAAGTCCTGGGGCCAGAACGTGGCGCCGAAAATGAAGAATTTGCGCTCCGGCAGGTTCCACCATACGGCCTGATGGTCGCCCCAGTTCAGCCATACCGTACCGAAATACAGCAGGAATAGGGCGGCGCCGCCTGCCATCCGCAGATTGCGGAACAGGCCAGTGAAAGCACGGGTGTAGATTTTTTCTCGAGAGGCGTAAAGGTCGACGCTGTTGTTTGCGTTCTTGCTGGGTGGCGTGACGTCGTGTACCGGAATCTGGTTGCTCATCATTGCATCCCACGGCAGTGGAAAAATGCCTCGGTCGATACGTGCCGGCCGGGGTCAAAAAGGGGTGTTGCGGTGGCGCAATGATACGCCTGTACTACCGACGAACGGGTGCGACCTTTGGTCGCGTTGGGGAAAAATCATGAATGGTGTAGCGAATGTAACAAAGCATGATGCAGATCAATTGACTATAGACGATCCTTGGTCCCGTTCTCGCGAACGAGCCTCCGGAATACGCTGACATGCCTGTCTGGAGCGGCATCAAACCAGTTTTCCACCTCCGAGACTGTCCAGCCCGTTGCCGTTACTCTTCTCGGCGCGTTCGACTGTTTTTGTTTTGTCGCTGGCAGGGGCTTCGGTAGGTGTGGTTTGAATTTCCGAATAGGCGTAAAGGAAATCGTCATGGGGTTGAACGCAGTCGTGATCAGATTCTCGCATTGGTTTTCTTCCTTGAGGTCAATGTGTCGAACGACAAGCTACAGGGCACCTCATTAAGCGTCCATCGAGCATTCGTCTCAAATCATGAAGGTGCCGGAATGCAAAGCGGCCCCGCCNCGGGGCCGCTTTGTTTGCTTCAGGCGTCGGCCTTACTGGGCCTCGGCTTCCGCAGGTTTTTCACCGTGGGACAGGCTGTAAACGTAAGCCGCCAGCAGGTGAACCTTGTCGTTGCCCTGCAGTTGTTCCTGGGCAGGCATCTGGCCCTGACGGCCGTAACGGATGGTCTGCTGTAGTTGTGCAAAGCTCGAACCGTAGATGAACGCGGCCGGGTGAGTCAGGTCGGGTGCGCCCATGGCTGGCGTACCCTTGCCCGCCGGGCCGTGGCAGGCCACGCAGTTGGCAGCGAACAGTTTCTGGCCGTTGGCCGGGTCTGCCTTGGTGCCTTCCGGCAGCTTGCGGCCATCCAGATTGGTCAGCACGAACGCGGCCACGTCGGCCACGCCTTGCTCGCCGATCACTTCTGCCCAGGCCGGCATCACCGCGTGACGACCGCCCATGATGGTGGTCTTGATGGTTTCCGGCTCGCCGCCCCAGCGCCAATCGGCGTCGGTCAGGTTGGGGAAACCATAAGCGCCCTTGGCGTCGGAGCCGTGGCAGACCGAGCAGTTGGAGGCGAACAGACGGCCACCCATCTTCAGGGCTTGTGGATCCTTGGCGACTTCTTCGATCGGCATGGCGGCGAACTTGGCGAAGATCGGACCGAACTTGGCGTCCGAACGGGCCATTTCCTTTTCCCACTCGTGAACGCCGGTCCAGCCGGTCTGGCCGTTGGCGAACGCGGTCTGCTTCTCGGTATCGAGGTAGTTGTAGCCCGGCAGCAGGCCTTTCCAGTTACCCAGGCCCGGGTACAGCACCAGATAACCCAACGCAAACACGATGGTGCCCACGAACAGCATGAACCACCATTTCGGCAGTGGGTTGTCGTACTCCTCGATCCCGTCGAAGGAGTGGCCGACCGTCTCGTCCGTCTGTTCGCTGCGCTGGCCCTTGCGGGTCGACAGCAACAGCCAGGTCAGGGAAAAGATCGTACCGAGACTGAGGACTGTGACGTACAGACTCCAGAATGTAGTCATTCTTTGTTACTCCTAGAAGCTTGCTCGACGTGCTTGATGGCTTCGGGATCATCCGCGAAGGGCAGCAAGGTCGCGTCTTCAAACTCCGACTTGCGCTTGGGGCTGAACACCCACAACGCCAGGCCGATGAAGGCAACCATCACGACAACGGTGCCCAGGCCTCGAATCATCCCGATATCCATCAGAATCACCGTTTGCTTTTGATGATGGTGCCCAGGCCTTGCAGATAGGCCACCAGCGCGTCCATTTCGGTTTTGCCCTTCACGGCATCTCTTGCACCGGCGATGTCTTCGTCGGTGTAAGGGACGCCAAGCGTGCGCAACACTTCCATTTTCTTGGCCGTGTCTTTGCCATCGAGCTTGTTTTCTACGAGGAACGGGTAGGCCGGCATTTTCGACTCGGGGACGACGTTGCGCGGGTTGTACAAGTGCGCACGCTGCCAGTCATCGGAGTAACGACCGCCGACGCGGGCCAGGTCCGGACCGGTACGTTTGGAACCCCACAGGAACGGGTGATCCCAGACGCTTTCACCGGCGACCGAGTAGTGGCCATAGCGTTCGGTTTCGGCACGGAACGGTCGGATCATCTGCGAGTGGCAGCCGACACAGCCGTTGGCGATGTAAACGTCGCGGCCTTCCAGTTCAAGGGCGGTGCGCGGCTTCATGCCTTCGACCGGCTTGTTGGTGACGTCCTGGAAAAACAGCGGAACGATTTGGGTCAGGCCACCGACGCTGACGGCGATGACCATGAAGAAGGCCAGCAGACCAATATTCTTCTCGACAGCTTCATGCTTCATCAGTGAGCTCCAACTACGGCGATCTTGGCGGCGGCTTCGGCTTCAGCCGGGTTCGAGGCGCGAACGGTGCGCCATACGTTGTAAGCCATCAGCAGCATGCCGCTGGCGAAGAACGCACCGCCCAGAGCTCGGACGATGAAGCCAGGGTGGCTGGCCTGCAGCGCTTCGACGAACGAGTAGGTGAGGGTGCCGTCGTCGTTGATTGCACGCCACATCAGGCCTTGAGTGATGCCGTTGACCCACATCGAAGCGATGTACAGCACGGTACCGATGGTCGCGAGCCAGAAGTGCGCGTTGATCAGGCCGGTGCTGTGCATCTGCGCGCGGCCGAACAGTTTCGGGATCATGTGGTAGATCGCGCCGATCGAGATCATCGCTACCCAGCCGAGAGCGCCGGCGTGTACGTGGCCGATGGTCCAGTCGGTGTAGTGCGAGAGCGAGTTGACGGTCTTGATCGCCATCATCGGACCTTCGAAGGTCGACATGCCGTAGAACGCCAGCGATACCACCAGGAAACGCAGGATCGGGTCGGTACGCAGCTTATGCCAGGCGCCCGACAGGGTCATCATGCCGTTGATCATGCCGCCCCAGCTCGGTGCCAGCAGGATGATCGACATCGCCATGCCCAGCGATTGTGCCCAGTCCGGCAGAGCGGTGTAGTGCAGGTGGTGCGGACCGGCCCAGATGTACAGAGTGATCAGCGCCCAGAAGTGCACGATCGACAGACGATAGGAATAGATCGGACGTTCGGCCTGTTTCGGCACGAAGTAGTACATCATCCCCAGGAAACCGGTGGTCAGGAAGAAGCCCACGGCGTTGTGGCCGTACCACCACTGGATCATCGCGTCGGTGGCGCCCGAGTAGGCCGAGTAGGACTTGAACAGGCTGACCGGCAGCGACATGTGGTTGACGATGTGCAGCATCGCGGTCACCACGATGAACGCACCGTAGAACCAGTTACCGACATAGATGTGCTTGGTCTTGCGCTTGGTGATGGTGCCGAAGAACACCAGTCCGTAGGAAATCCAGACAATGGCCAGCAAAATGGCGATCGGCCATTCCAGTTCCGCGTATTCCTTGGTGGTTGTGTAACCCAGCGGCAAGGTAATGATCGCGCCGACGATCACCGCTTGCCATCCCCAGAAGGTGAAGGCCGCGAGGCTGTCGGAAATCAGTCGCGTCTGGCAGGTTCGCTGCACGACATAGTAGGAAGTGGCAAACAGTGCACAACCACCGAAGGCGAAAATCACCAGGTTTGTGTGCAACGGGCGCAGGCGTCCAAAGCTCGTCCACGGCAGACCGAAGTTCAACTCCGGCCAGACCAGTTGCGAGGCGATGAAGACACCGAGCCCCATGCCAAGGATCCCCCAGACCACCGTCATGATGGCGAACTGGCGGACTACCTTATAGTTATAAGCAGTCGGACTGATTGCTGTGCTCATTCTAAGGTTCCACGGTTTGGGTGTTTTATTAGGATTAAAATCGGCCGCAAGTATGTAGAAAGCAGGGGGTCAATGCAACGCGCCATGACCTGGGTCAATGCTTTCCAACGCTGATTCTGCGGCCTTTCCATGCGCCGCGTAAGGACAAAATTGCCCTCGGGCAAAATGTCGCAGCGGACGAAAAAAGCGAGGGGTCCCGGTCGGATGTAACGGGGTGTGTTCGAACGCTCGGTTCGGGTGACGGACGGTAATGGGCACGACAGCCGGTATCTACCGGCCTTTGCGGCCATGTCAGTCAGCCGATTCGTTCAACGCCTCGCTCGGGGTCGACCTGGAACCGGCACGGGCCAGTCCGCATCGAGCAAGCGTAGACCCGAATCCGGGTAACCGAAAGGAGAGGGGGTGAAGGGGTGCGACAATGCGTCGCAAAGGGGCTGGAAACTGCCGCACTGGAAACGTGCGGCAGTCTTGTACGCAATGATTACTTTTTGTTGTCCTCAGTAATCAGTTTTTCTGTATTCAATCCATTGCTCAGGCTGTACACATAAGCGGCCAGTAATTGCACTTTATCGTTGCCCAGCAGCTCGTTCTGAGCTGGCATGTGGCCTTGACGGCCATGGCGAATGGTCTGCTCGAGCTGGGTCAGGCTGGTGCCGTAGATGAAACCGGCCGGATGCGTCAGGTTCGGCGCGCCCATGGCTTCGGTGCCCTGGCCGTTTGCCCCGTGACAGGCGGTGCAGGTTGTGCTGAACGCCTGCTGACCCGCTTGGAGATCAGCCTTGTTGTCCGCCGGCAGTGGCAGCCCCGCCAGTTCATGACGCACATACGCCGCGACATTTTTCACTCCGGCCTCGCCCAGCACTTCACCCCACGCCGGCATCGCCGCCATCCGGCCACCCATGATGGTCGTCTTGATGGTTTCGGCGCTGCCGCCCCAACGCCAGTCCTTGTCGGCGAGGTTAGGGAAACCGAACGCACCCTTGGCGTCCGAGCCGTGGCACACCGAGCAGTTGGAGGCGAACAGACGGCCGCCCATTTTCAGTGCCTGTGGGTCCTTTGCCACTTCTTCCACCGGCATCGCGGCGAACTTGGCGAAGATCGGCCCGAACCTGGCGTCAGCCTTGCTCATCTCCTTTTCCCACTCGTGGACGCCGGTCCAGCCATCCTCGTAGCCAGGCAGGATGCCTTTCCAGTTGCCCAGGCCCGGATAAAGAATCAGATAGCCCACGGAAAACACCAGCGTGCCGGCGAACAGCATGAACCACCACTGCGGCAGCGGGTTGTCGTACTCCTCGATGCCGTCGAAGCTGTGGCCCATGGTCTGGTCGACGCTGCCCTTGGTTTCGCCCCGACGGGTGCCGACCAGCAGCCAGGTCAGGCCGATCAGGCTGCCGATGGTCAGTACGCAGATCCACGTACTCCAGAAGGTGGTCATGGCCGGGTACTCCTTGTTTCATTAACTTGGGTAGTGTCGGGTTGCGGCTCGTCGGCGAACGGCAGCAGGCGTGCTTCGGCGAATTCCGGCGTGCGCTTGCGGTTGAACACCCACAGGGTCAGGCCGACGAAGGCCACGAACACCACGACCGTGCCGAGGCCGCGAATCAGCCCCGCGCTCATTTCAATGACCATGGCTCACCTCTTGCTCTTGATCGCAGTGCCAAGCACTTGCAGGTAGGAGACGAGGGCGTCCATTTCGGTCTTGCCCTTGAGGCTGGCCACCGCGCCGCTGATGTCGTCGTCGGTGTAGGGCACGCCGAGGGTGCGCATGGTCTTGAGCTTGGTTTCGGTGTGGCTGCTGTCGACCGGTTGGGTCACCAGCCATGGGTAGGCCGGCATCTTCGATTCCGGTACAACGTTGCGCGGGTTGTACAAGTGCGCACGGTGCCAGTCATCCGAGTAACGCGCGCCAACCCGGGCCAGGTCCGGACCGGTACGTTTCGAGCCCCACAGGAACGGGTGATCCCACACGCTTTCCCCGGCCACCGAGTAGTGCCCGTAGCGTTCGGTTTCGGCGCGGAACGGCCGGATCATCTGCGAGTGGCAACCGACGCAGCCTTCGCGGATATAGATGTCGCGGCCTTCCAGTTGCAGCGCGGTGTAGGGCTTCATGCCTTCCACCGGTTTGTTGGTCACGTCCTGGAAGAACAGCGGGACGATCTGGGTCAGGCCGCCGATGCTCACGGCGAACACCATCAGCAACATCAGCAGGCCGACGTTCTTTTCAATCGTTTCGTGTTTCATGGCGGACTCCTCAGGCCATCTGCGCGGCAGCAACGACGTCAGCAGGCTGCGAGGCCCGCACGGTGCGCCAGGTGTTGTAAGCCATCAGGAACATGCCGCTGAGGAAGATCGCCCCGCCAATCAGCCGTACGACGAAGCCCGGGTGGCTGGCCACCAGGGTTTCGACGAAGGAGTAGGTCAGCGTGCCGTCCTCGTTCACCGCACGCCACATCAGGCCTTGTGCAATGCCGTTGACCCACATCGAAGCGATGTAGAGCACGGTGCCGATGGTTGCGAGCCAGAAGTGCGCGTTGATCAGGCCGACGCTGTGCATCTGCTCTTTGCCGAAGACTTTCGGGATCATGTGGTACAGCGCGCCGATGGAAATCATCGCCACCCAGCCGAGTGCGCCGGCGTGTACGTGGCCGATGGTCCAGTCGGTGTAGTGGGAGAGGGCGTTGACGGTTTTGATCGCCATCATCGGACCTTCGAAGGTCGACATGCCGTAGAACGCCAGCGACACCACCAGGAAGCGCAGAATCGGGTCGCTGCGCAACTTATGCCAGGCGCCCGAGAGGGTCATCATGCCGTTGATCATGCCGCCCCAGCTCGGTGCCAGCAGAATCAGCGACATCACCATGCCCAGCGACTGCGCCCAGTCCGGCAGCGCGGTGTAGTGCAAGTGGTGCGGACCGGCCCAGATGTACAGGGTGATCAGCGCCCAGAAGTGCACGATCGACAGGCGATACGAATACACCGGACGTTCGGCCTGTTTCGGCACGAAGTAGTACATCATCCCGAGGAAACCGGCGGTGAGGAAAAAGCCTACGGCGTTGTGGCCGTACCACCATTGCACCATCGCGTCAGTCGCACCGGCGTACACCGAGTAGGACTTGGTGAAACTCACCGGCAACTCAAGGTTGTTGACGATGTGCAGGATCGCCACGGTGATGATGAACGCGCCGAAGAACCAGTTGCCCACATAAATGTGCTTGGTCTTGCGCTGCATGATCGTGCCGAAGAATACGATGGCGTAGGCGACCCAGACGATGGTGATCAGGATGTCGATCGGCCATTCCAGCTCGGCGTATTCCTTGGAACTGGTGTAACCCAGCGGCAGGCTGATGGCCGCCAATAGAATCACAAGCTGCCAGCCCCAGAAGCAGAACGCGGCGATTTTCGGCGCAAACAATTGCGTCTGGCAGGTGCGCTGTACCGAGTAGAACGAACTGGCGAACAAGGCACAGCCGCCGAACGCGAAGATCACCGCGTTGGTGTGCAGCGGGCGCAGGCGTCCGAAGCTGGTCCACGGCAGGTTGAAGTTGAGTTCGGGCCAGACCAATTGAGCCGCGAGAAAAACCCCGAGCCCCATGCCGACGATGCCCCACACCACCGTCATAATGGCGAATTGGCGGACCACCTTGTAGTTGTAGGCGGTACTGATAGAAGTGTTCATGGTTCCCCATCCACGGTTCAGCCGAAGTGAGCGCGCGCAGGAACGCCGCGAATCCTTCGTCTGGAGTTATAGGCAGACTAAAAGCGAGGCAAGCATGGACAAACAGCACAAGGCCAGTATTGACGGGGATCAATGGGCGCAGTGCGTGCTCGATCATGGATGGCTCTGGAACGCCGCCAGTGGTGAGGCTTCGGCGACGTTGATCCTGGCCCACGGTGCTGGTGCGCCGATGGATAGCGAGTGGATGACTGATATGGCTGGGCGCCTTGCCGGGCTTGGTATCAACGTGTTGCGGTTTGAGTTTCCTTATATGGCGCAGCGGCGTATCGACGGCAGCAAGCGTCCGCCGAATCCGGCGCCGAAGTTGCTGGAATGTTGGCGTGAGGTTTATGGCCTGGTGCGACTTCATGTCGCTGGGACACTCGCGATTGGCGGCAAGTCCATGGGGGGGCGGATGGCGAGTTTGCTGGCTGATGAGCTTGGCGCTGATGCTTTGGTTTGTCTGGGTTATCCGTTTTATGCGGTTGGGAAACCTGAGAAACCGCGGGTCGAACATCTGGCTGGGTTGAAGACACTGACGTTGATTGTTCAGGGGGAGCGGGATGCGCTTGGCAATCGGGACGCTGTTGAAGGGTATTCCTTATCGCCGAGTATTGAAGTGTTTTGGCTGGCTGCGGGGGATCATGATTTGAAGCCGCTCAAGGTTTCCGGGTTTACGCATGAGCAGCATTTGGCTTCGGCTGCGGAGAAGGTGGCTGGGTTTCTTCAGATGTAGCCCAGACCGGTAAAGTCCGGGCACATCCTTTATGTCGGAAACCGTGGACGCTATTCACTGATCACCAGGTTAAAGCGTCCGATGGGCTGTGTCCGATAGCCATGACTTTTGAACTTTGCTTCAAAAGTACCTACTGCGATTCCCTTGGCAGGATCGAGGTCTATGGTCAGGGTGGCTTCATCGGCATCGACCACACTCCATCCATCAAAGCCATCCGGCGCGGGAATTGAATGACTGTGTCTGAAGCTCAATTTGTCCTTAAGCGTGTAGGTGGCTTTGAGAGGGGCGTCATTGATGTACGGGAAACTCATGCTGTAGGCGAAGTAGTCTCCGCCAGAAATTGATCCGGTCGATCCTGAGATTGACCAAGACAACTCCCCCGTTGGCGGATACTCATGTAGATAAAACAGGGATCTTTCAGCTGCCACTTCGGGATTGCTTCCAAATTTCCAGTGGAACTGATTTGCAAGGATCGTAGGGCTATGGGATCGAGGGACAAAAACAGTAAGGCTGCTCATCTGGAGTTCCTTTTTCATGAAGGGTGATTGGCGTTCTTTTAATAGATCGCCAAACACTTGATATGCCTTCCTCAAGATGAACGTCTACTGTCAAACCTGACAGCTAGGCGGATGGCTTCATATGTGCTAGTAGTGGTCAGCTAATAAAATTGCCTTGATGGGGTGTATATCCGTTGCTGCGGTGATGGCTGCTTAGGGTTCCGCCCTTACGGCGGGTCACTTTTGGCAAACGCCCTCTGTGTCAGGCTACCTGTCGCCCTTGTTGATTGACTCGTTCATTCAAGAGGGTGAAGGTGCATAACAATGTCCAATTTAGGCAAGCGCTACGACAGCGACTTCAAAGACTGGGTCGTTTTGCAAATGATGCCGCCCTTTAATCGGTCAGTGGCAGAACTTGCCGTTGCACTCAATCTCACGCCACAGTCGCTGCGAAACTGGAGACAAATGGCCAGAGACAAAGGCTTGATCGTTCCAGGAAACGGCAAAACCAGTGACCAATGGTCTAGCGCCGATAAATTCAATGCTGTTATGGAAACCGCGCCGTTGAGCGAGGTGGAAATTTCTCAGTATTGCCGAATAAAGGGCATTTACCCTGAGCAAATTCAGCAGTGGAGACTGGCCTGTCAAAACGCCAATCCGGTCGTTGATCTCAACTCTCGAACCTCTAAAACGGCCGAGCAACGGCGTATCAAAATACTCGAGCGTCAATTGATCCAGTCAGATGCCGGACGTGCGGAGGCGGTGGCCTTGCTGGAGCTCAGAAAAAAAGCCAATGCGATCTGGGGCAAGGACAAGGAAGACTGATTAACGCCGCTGATCGTACGCAAGCCATGAAGTTGATTGCAGACGCAGTGCAGAGCGGCGCTCGTCGATATCGAGCCTGCAATGAGTTGGGGTTGAGCCTGCGTACAGTCCAGCGCTGGCGATATGCTGACTGTGATGGGCGACTGCTGGCTAAACGGGCAGCTCCGGCTAACAAGCTCAGTGAGTCGGAATGCCAAGCGGTACTTGATGCTGCCAATCAGGCTGGCTACGCCAGCCTTACTCCGCACCAGATCGTCCCCAAACTGGCCGATGAAGGCATCTATCTGGCTTCGGAATCGACGTTTTACCGAGTGTTAAAAGCGGCTCATCAAAACGTGCGTCGCGGCCGAACCAAAGCCCCGAAACGTAGGGTGCTGACGACGCATTGTGCCGATGGCCCCAACCAGGTGTGGTGCTGGGATATCACTTGGTTGCCAAGCACCGTCAGAGGTCGATTTTTCTACTGGTACATGGTCAAGGATGTCTACAGCCGCAAACTGGTCGCCAATGAAGTGCACGAAGTGGAATGCGCCGAACACGCATGCGAGCTGCTTAGAAAGGGATGCTTACGTGAACATACAGCGGGTCGCCCGCTGGTGCTGCACTCGGATAACGGACACGTGATGAGAGGTTCTTTGCTGCGTGAAAGCATGGTTGCACTTGGCGTCGAGCCTTCTTTTAGCCGGCCAAGGGTAAGTAACGATAACGCATATGCAGAGGCACTTTTCCGCACTGCAAAGTACTGCCCGCTCTGGCCGGATCAACCATTTGATACGGTCATTGATGCGAGGCTTTGGGTGCAGAAATTCATCGAGTGGTACAACGAAGATCATCGCCATAGCGCTTTGAAATACGTGACGCCAAACGAGAGGCACGAAGGCAAAGCGACGATGCTATTACAAGCAAGAGCAGCGCTTTATGAGGATGCCAGGAAAGCTAATCCGAGCCGTTGGAGCACTCGGACACGCAACTGGAAACTAGCTGATGCGGTGTATTTAAACCCAGAGCGCCCTGACTTTAAGGGCTCAACTGGCTAACAACGATTGGAACAAGGCGACAGGTGCCTTGACACGCACCG
>NZ_JBQEQB010000025.1:89604-119856 GCF_052046055.1 Pseudomonas sp. 22082 | reverse complement strand
CCAACAATTTGGGTGACTGACAATACGCCATCGCGGGCAAGCCCGCTCCCACAGGGAAATGTGTTTGCCTGAAAATCAGCGATAGCGCTGAAGGTGCTCACCGACCTTGGCGGCCGGGACTTTCTGCAACTTGCACAGCAGGTCGTGCGATAGCTCCCGCACCCCATGCTTGCGCCGCAACTCTTCAGCCAAATGCGCCATCAGGTTCGCCGCCATCTCCGCATCCGCCATCGCCCGGTGCGCCTGGCCGGTATGCGGCAGTTGGGCGAAGGTAGTGAGCGTACCGAGCTTGTGGTTCGGCGCCGCCGGCATCAAACGACGGGCCAGCAGCAGCGAGCAGGCGAAGTTCTGCAAACGGGTGCGTTTGATCCGGCCCAGTTCGAAGTCCCAGAACTTCTGGTCGAACGCGGCGTTGTGCGCCAACAGGGGCGTGCAGCCGACGAATTCGTTGACTTCGCTCATCACCTGTTCGGCCGAAGGCGCGGTGCGCAGCATCGCGTTGCTGATGCCGGTGAGTTGTTCGATGAAGGCCGGGACGCGGACGCCGGCGTTCATCAGGCTCTGGTAACGCTCGACGATGCGACCGTTTTCCAGCATGACCACGGCGATTTCCGTGGCCCGGCAGCTGCTGCTCGGCGAAATGCCGGTGGTTTCAAAGTCGATGACTGCAATGCGTTCCAAACCGGGTGGTACTCCGTTTAAATCAATTCTTGAGCAGGGCTCAATTTTTCAACAGCAGTGCGCCTTCGATCGGCACATAACGGCTGGCGGCGCGGATCAGCGAGTTGGCGGTCAGGCCGGGAACGCCGTAGGCCACCGCTTGCACGCCGTGTTTGTTGATGATGCGTTCGAGCAGCATGTCGAAGTCGCCATCACCGGAGGCCAGGACGATTTCGTCGACGTGGTCGGCGGCGTCCATGATGTCGAGGGTGATGCCCACGTCCCAGTCGCCCTTGGCCGAGCCGTCGCTGCGCTGGATGTAGGGTTTGAGTTTCACGGTGAAACCGAGGTTGCGCAGGATCTGCTGGAACTGCTGCTGTTTGCTGTCGCCCCGGTCGATCGCATAGGCGTAGGCCTCGACGATCTGCCCGTGCTGGCTGACATCCGCCCACAGCGCCGCGTAGTTGAAGTGGCAACCATAGGCCTGACGCACGGTGTAGTAGAGGTTCTGCACATCGGCGAACACTGCGATTTTTTTCACCGGAGTTCCTGTGAGCGCTGACGCGCATGAGCCGGATCAGGCACCTAGCCCGAAAAAGGCGCTCAGTATGCCAGCCCGAAGGAAGGTTCCGCGAATAATCGGCCCGGGGCGATCAGGCGCCCCGGACGAATGGTGAATCAGACGAAGGAATCGTCGTCATCGAAGAACGATGAGTTGTCGTCGCTGTAGTCGGTGTCGGCAAAGCCGCCCTGATCATTACCGTAGGTGTCGTTGTTGGCCATGCGCTGGTCATCGCCCCAGCCGTTATTGCTCTGGTCGTTGACCTGGGCCGGCTCTTCCTTGATGACTTCGACGATTTCTTCCGGCTGCTGGTTGTGATGGAACAGGCTGCTGATGCCTTGTGCCAGCATCACGCCACCGGCCACACCGGCCGCTGTTTTCAGTGCGCCGCCGAGGAAGCTGCTGCCGGCCGCCGGAGCCGCTTGTTGCTGGCCATAACCCGGTGGTGGCGCGCCGAAATTCTGTTGCGGCGCGGGTGCACCAAAATTCTGCTGCGGTGCCGGCTCACGCCAGCCGCCGGTGGACGCCGGGGCGCTTTGGGTCGACGCCGGGCGCGGGCTGCTGCCACCGAAGATGCTCGACAGGAAGCCACCACCGCTGGAGGCCGGCGGCGCGCTCTGCGCCTTGGCCGATTGCAGTTCGGCCTGCAATTGCTTGACCTGTTGAGTCAGTTGTTTGTTCTGTTCGTCGAGGCTCTTGAGGGCAGCCTCCTGCACCAGAATCGCCTGGGTCATGAAATAACCTGCGGCCGGCTGGCGCGTCAGGTGTTCCTTGATCCGCGCTTCAGCCAGTGCGTCGCGCGGGGCTGCCTCCGTTTCGGCCTGTTGCAGCCGGGAAAACAGTCCGTCGATCAGGGTTTGTTCTTCGCTGTTCATGGCGACCTCGTAGATTGCCGGAGATAACGTTGCCCTCCTCCACGTCGGAGGAGGCGCACCTCTGTAATGGAGGCAGCAACAGAATGTTTCAATGACCTTTACCGAACGTTTACGTTTGCGCAGCGAAACGGATCATCGGTTAAAGTGGGCCACTGTTTTTGACCTGCGATACCGACTGATGAATGCCTTCGATGTGCTGCGCGACTCCCTGTATTTCTTCAAACGCAATCTGGGCCGGATCGTCCAGTTGTGCCTGCCGCTGGTGATTGTCGAAGCCGTGCTGCAACAGGTGGTCGACCATGCCAGCGACCCGGACGGCTACTCGGCCATCAGCGTGATCGTCGGCCTGCTGGTGTATCCGTTGTACACCGCCGCGCTGATTCTGTTTCTCGATGCCCGCACCCGCGGCGAATCCCCGCAAACCCGCGATCTGCTGGCGATGGCCGCTCGTCTTTGGCCGCGCTTTGCCCTGCTGACTGCGCTGAACACGCTGTTGATCCTGCTCGGGCTGTCGCTGTATTTCCTGCCAGGCCTGTGGCTGATGGTCACCCTGGCCTTCGGTGAATACCTGCTGGTGCTGCGCGGTTACGGCCCGTTGCAGGCGATGAAGGAAAGCCTGCGCCTGAGCCGTGGGCATTTTCTGCGGATTCTGGTGTGCATCCTGTGTGTAATGGGGCCGCTGTGGCTGCTCAAGGGCCTGACCCTGCAGGTCTATCCGGATCCGCAAAATCCATTGATCGCGGTGCTGATCGACAGCGGCCACAGCTTCCTGCAACTGTTCACCAGCTTGGTGCTGTTCCGCCTGTTCATGTTGATCAGCGAATTGCCCGACAAACGTGACGGATTAGTCTGACTGCACCGAGCTTGGGCTGATCGATGGGTCTCGGGTATGCTCGGGACCACTTCCGTATCGCTATAAGCCGAGCCATGACCCGTCTACTGCGCTACATCCTGTTGCCCGTACTGCTCGCCCTCGCCCTGATCGGCACGCTGATCTACAGCCTGACCTGGCGCCCCGACGCCCGGGAAACCCTGCCGGTCAGTTGCATCGGGCAACCGCCGACGCTGGTCCCCGGCCAGGCCCTGAAGGTCATGACCTGGAACGTGCAATACCTGGCCGGCAAGCGCTACGTGTTCTGGAATGACCTGGCGCAAGGCGACGACGAAGCCCCGACCCCGGAAGACATGGCGTTCAGCCTCGATGAAGTGGCGCGGGTGATTCGCGACGAACAGCCCGACGTGGTGCTGTTGCAGGAACTGGATGACGGCGCCAAGGCCAGCGACTATCAGAATCAACTCAAGCTGTTGCAGGAGCGCCTGACCGACCTCTATCCGTGCAGCGCCCACGCCTTTGACTGGAAGGCCGACTTCGTCCCGGATCCGCACATCTTCGGCAGCGTCGGCCGGCAACTCGCGACCCTCAGCCGCTACCGCATCGAACACGCCGAGCGCCTGCAATTGCCGGTGCAGCCGGCGAACCTCATCAGCCGTCAGTTCCAGCCGAAAGATGCGCTGCTCGCCACCACTTTGCCGCTCAGCGATGGCGGGCAACTGGTGGTGTTCAACACCCATCTGGATCGCGCCGTACAGCCGGACGACACCTTGCAGGCGCAGGTGACCGCGGTGGCCAAGGTTCTCGACAAACACGAAAGCCACGGCACGCCGTGGCTGATCGGCGGCGACTTCAACCTGTTGCCACTTGGCCAGTACCGGCGCCTGCCCACCGAGCAGCGCACGCCGTACTCCGCCGACAGTGCGCTGCATGTGCTGTGGGACAAGTACCCGATGATCCCGACCAACAACGAAGCCAGCGGCATCGACCGCGCCAAATGGCTGACCCATTACCCCAACGACCCCGGCCTCAACGGCCCGGACCGCACGGTCGATTACCTGTTCTACAGCCCGAAGATCAAACGGGTCGAAGCCACGGTGCGGCAGGACGATACCTTGCGCATTTCCGATCATTTGCCGGTGATTGCCAAGTTCCTCCTGCCGCCCAACTGACCTCAATGAGCTTCTTCGAGATCGTCGTGCAACAGCCCGAAGATCTGCCGTTTCATGTCGATGAACGAGCGCTCCATCACCATGTCCAGCGTGCGTGGGCGCTCGATCGGCACGTCGAGAATCTGCTTGATCCGCCCCGGTCTGGCGCCCATCACATACACCCGGTCGCCGAGCAGAATCGCTTCGTCGATGTCGTGAGTGACGAACAGCACGGTTTTCTTGCTGTTGCCCCACACCCGCAATAACAGCTGCTGCATTTGCAGGCGGGTCTGGCTGTCGAGGGCGCCGAAGGGTTCGTCCATCAGCAGGATCTGCGGGTCGTTGGCCAATGCCCGGGCAATCGCCACCCGCTGCATCATGCCGCCGGACAACTGCTTGGCGTAGTTGTCGGCAAATCCGGACAACCCGACTTCATGCACATAGTGATCGACGATTTCCTTGCGCCGTGCCGCCGGCATGCCCCGTCGCTTGAGCCCGAACTCGACGTTCTGCCGCACCGTCAGCCACGGAAAGAGCGTGTAGCTCTGGAACACCATTCCGCGATCCGCGCCGGGGCCCTGCACTTGCTGGCCGCCGACGTAGATTTCGCCGGAGCTCGGCTCGGCCAGGCCGGCAGTGAGGTACAGCAGGCTCGACTTGCCGCAGCCCGACGGCCCGACCAGTACCGCGAACTGCTGATCCGGCACTTCGAACGACACTTCTTCCAGCGCAGTGAATGTACCGCCGCCGGGTTTGCTGTAGCGCAGGCTGACCTTGTCCACCTGCAACCTTGGCGCGGCTTGTGCCGGTGCAGCGACCGGCTCGATGAAACGACGGTTGGCAGCGGTTACTGAGCCCATGCGGCAATCCTCAAACGCAAGAAGCGGAACAGTTGATCGGTGACCAGGCCGAGCAGGCCGATGATCGCGATGGCGAGAAAAATCACGTCGACCTGAAAGCCGCGCATGGCCTTGAGGCTCAAGTAACCAAGGCCGCTCGATGCGGCGACCAGTTCGGCGACCACCAGATAGGTCCAGGCCCACCCCATGGTCACCCGCAAGGTGTCGAGCACGCCGGGCAACGACGCCGGGGCGATCACATGCAGCACTGCGTCACGCCGGTTGGAGCCGAGGGTGTAAGAGGCGTTGATCAAGTCCTTGGAGATGCCTTTGGACACGTCCGCGATCATCACCAGTTGCTGGAAGAACACGCCGAAAATGATCACCGACACCCGCTGCTCCAGACCGATACCGATCCACAGGATGAACAGCGGCACGAACGAGGTCACCGGCAGGTAACGGATGAAATTCACCAGCGGTTCGAGGAACGCCTGGACGATACGGAAGCTGCCCATCAGCAAGCCCAGAGGCACTGCCACCAGCGACGACACGATGAAGCCCACCATCACCACTTCGACACTGGCCCAGACATGCTGGCCGAGGGTGCCGTCGCGGCTCAGGCGCACGGCAGCTTCAACCACCGCACCGGGCGTCGGCAGGAACATCCCCGGCACGACGCCGCCATAGGACAACCCGGCCCACAGGCCGACCAGCAACACCCAGGCCAGCCCGCTGGCGCTCCACACCACCGGCACCGGCAGTCCGGTCTTCGGCGTAATGCAACGGCTCAGCCATGAATTGCGCTTGAACATAACCAGTCTCCTAGAGCGGGCTGACGAAACGGTTATCCACCAGATCATCGTTGCTGACGTTGTAGGGCTTGCCCTGCAATTCGCTGGCGGTTTCGTTGGCCAGTTTGATCAGCGGTGCGCTGTCACCCGGCTTGCCCGGCGAGCCAAGGAGTTTTTCGCTCATGGCCTGATCGTAGAAGCGCACGCCTTGTGCAGCGGCGGCCAGTTCCTTCGGATCGGACAGGTAACCACCGACGCCCTTGGCCATGATTTCGTAGGCTTGCTGTGGATGGTCCTTGGTGAACTGCACCGCTTTATAGAGGCCGGCGACCAGCGCCTTGACGTCTTCCGGCTGCTTCTCGATCACCGTGCAATTGAGCGCCACCACATCGACGATCACCCCCGGCGTACTGCTGCTGTCGATCAGCACCTTGCCCTGCTGCTTGTCGCGCACCATCGACAGATGCGGCTCCCAGGTCACGGCGGCCGGCACACGACCGGCGATGAACGCGGTGGCAGCATCGTCAGCGGTCATGTTCTGCACGGTGATGTCGCTCATGCTCATGCCGTTCTTTTTCAGCAGGTACGACAGCCAGAACTGCGAGGTCGACCCTTCGTTGACGGCCACGGCCTGGCCCTTGAGTTCTTGCAGGCTCTTCACGTTTTTACCGACCAGCACACCGTCGCCGCCATGGCTGTCATCCAGCGCGGCCACGGCCTTGAAGCAGAACTGCGGGCGGTACTTGAGCACTTCGTCGATGGTCGAGGCCGAACCGGACAATTGCCCGGACGCCTGGGCGGCCATGTACATCGAAGCCTCTTCGACCACCGGCAATTCGACGGTCAGGCCGTTCTCCTTGAAGTAGCCCAGATCCTGAGCCAGATACAGGGTGCCGTAACCGACCCACGTGGTGTGGCCGATCGACAAGGTGCCGGCTTGGGCGGCGGTGATGGAAAGGGCGGAAATCGCCAGAGGACCTGCAAGACGGGTAAACAAGGACTTGTTCATGGAGCACTCCCAAAGCTGTTGATTTAGTTGTCATGGGCAGTACGGCCAGCCTCGTCGGCGCGGATGCACGCTGCGGTCTCTGCTGGACTCTGGCGGGCAATGCCTTGGCTGGCGAAATCGATGTTGACCCAGGCTTGGCCTCAGGAAAACGAGGAAATAGTTAGACGCGAACGATGAAAAAACTGGGTAGTGCGCACCGCGAAAGGGCGCATCGGGCGGGGGCGCCCGGAGGGGGTGCAAGACAGCTAAAACAGTGGTGAGTCGACTGACGCAATCGCGAGCAAGCCCGCTCCCACAGGTTTCTTGGCTAACACAAATATTGTGTACGCTCGGGATCCCTGTGGGAGCGGGCTTGCCCGCGAAGGGGCCCTTGAGCCTTACGAATATCTCAGAGGCGACCGTATTCCTGCGCCGTACGATCAACCGCTTTCAGGGTCTTGCCCACCAGTTCGTCAATCTCTTCACGACTGGCAATCAACGCCGGCGCCATGATCATCCGCCCCAGCGTCGAGCGAATGATCACCCCCTCTTCAAAACCAATCGTGCGGCAGCGCCAGGCGATGTCGTTCTCATTGGCAAAGCGCTTGCGCGTGGCCTTGTCTTCGGCCAGTTGCAACGCCGCGACCATGCCGGTGCCCTGGATATCGCCCACCAGCGGGTGATTGCCGAACACCTCGCGCAGGCACTGTTGCAGGTACGGGCCGATGTCATCCTTGACCCGCGTCACCACGCCTTCATCGCGCAATGCCTTGAGGTTGGCAATCGCCACCGCCGCCGCCACCGGGTGCCCGGAATAGGTCAGACCGTGGGCGAATACACCGCCCTGCTCCACCAGCACGTCGGCCATTTTCTTCGACAGGATCAGCCCGCCCATCGGGATGTAACCGGAGGTCAAACCCTTGGCGATGGACAGAGTGTCCGGCTCGAAACCGAAGTATTCGTGGGCGAACCATTCACCCGTGCGACCAAAGCCGCCGATCACTTCATCGGCGCACAGCAGCACGTCGTATTGGCGGCAGATACGCTGGATTTCCGGCCAGTAGCTTTCCGGCGGGAAGATCATCCCGCCCGCGCCCTGGAACGGTTCGGCGATGAACCCGGCAACCTTGTCGGCGCCCAGTTCAAGGATCTTCGCTTCCAGTTGCTGCGCCGCCCGCAGGCCGAATTCTGCCGGGGTCAGATTGCCTTCGTGGGCGAAGAAGTACGGCTCGTCGATGTGCGCGATGTCGGGAATCATCCCGCCCATTTCGTGCATGAACTTCATGCCACCGAGGGCCGTCGCCGCCAGGGTCGAACCGTGGTAGCCGTTCCAGCGGCCGATCATGATTTTCTTCTCGGGCTTGCCCAGCACCTGCCAGTAACGGCGGACGGTACGGATCAACACCTCGTTGGCCTCGGAGCCGGAGTTGGTGTAGATCGCGTGGCTGTAGTGCCCCGGCAGCAAGCTGAACAGCAGCTCAGAGAGCTCGATCACCTGCGGGTGGGTGGTGTGGAAAAACATGTTGTAGTACGGCAACTGCTCCAGTTGCCGGCTCGCGGCGGCGTTCAGATCCTTGCGCCCGTAACCGAGGTTGGTGCACCACAGCCCGGACATGCCGTCGAGGTAGCGCCGACCGTCGTTGTCCCACAGATGCAGACGCTCACCGCGCACCATCACCCGTGGGCCTTCGTCGTTGAGGGCCTTCTGGTCGACGAACGCATGAATGTGGTGCGCTGCATCGGCGGCCTGGTAGTCGCGGGTTTCACGTGAGGTGGTCATCGCCGGATCTCCTTTCTTGTTGTGAGCGGCTGTCATGAGCGCAGTTGAAACCAAGTGGTTTTCAACTGGGTGTATTTGTCGAACGCGTGCAGCGACAGATCGCGGCCGAAACCCGATTGCCTGCCGCCGCCGAACGGTACGGTCACGTCCAGCGCATCGACGCTGTTGACCGACACCGTACCGGCTCGCAATTGCCGCGCCACCCGGTGCGCGCGGTGCAGATCATCGGTCCACAGCGACGCCGCCAGACCGTAGACGCTGTCGTTGGCCAGTTGCACGGCATGGGCCTCGTCATCGAACGGAATCACCGCCAGCACCGGGCCGAACACTTCTTCACGAAACAGGGTCATGTGCGGCTGCACGCCGGTGAAAATCGTTGGCTGCACGAAGTTGTCCGAACCGTTGAAACTCAGCTGCCGCCCGCCGCAGACGCGGGTCGCGCCTTCGCGTTCGGCCTGGTTGATGAAGCGCAAAATGCTTTCGGTCTGACGAGTATCGACGATTGCCCCGGCCGCACTCGCCGGGTCCAGCGGATCGCCCGGTTGCCAGCGCTCGGCCTGAGCCTTCAGCCGCTCGACGAACTCGTCATGAATCGAGCGCTCCACCAGCAATCGCGAGTTGGCCGAGCAGACTTCGCCCTGATTGAAGAAGATCCCGAACGCGGCTTTCTGCGCCGCCAGATCCAGATCCTTGCAGTCGGCGAACACCAGATTGGCGCTCTTGCCGCCACACTCCAGCCACACTTGTTTGAGGTTCGACTGCGCGGAGTACTGCATGAAATATTTGCCGACCTGGGTCGAGCCGGTGAACACCAGGCAATCGACATCCGGGTGCAAGCCCAAGGCTTTGCCGGCCTGTTCGCCGAGCCCCGGCAGCACGTTCAGCACACCGGCCGGCAGCCCGGCTTCCAGCGCCAGCTCGGCCAGACGCAACGCGGAGAACGGCGATTGTTCGGCGGGTTTGAGAATCACCGAGTTGCCCGCCGCCAGCGCCGGCGCGAGCTTCCACGCGGCCATGTCCAGCGGGAAGTTCCACGGCACCACAGCCGCGACCACGCCCAGCGCTTCGCGGGTGATGGTCGCCAGCACGTTCGAGGCGCTCGGCGCGACCTGATCGTAGAGCTTGTCGAGACTTTCGGCGTACCAGCGAAACACCCCGGCGGCGCCCGGCACGTCGATGTTGTAAGCGTCCATCACCGGCTTGCCCATGTTCAGCGAATCGAGCAGCGCCAGCTCTTCGCGATGGGCCAGAATCAGGTCTGCCAGCCGCAGCAGCACTTGCTTGCGCTCGGTCGGTGAACGCCCGGCCCAGGTGCCGGCCTCGAACACCTGCCGCGCATTCTGCACCGCCGCGTCGACATCCTCTTCACCGCACGCGGCAACGTTTGCCAGCCGCTGGCCGGTGGCCGGGTTGATCGCGGCAAAGGTCTGTCCCGACTGCGCCGCACTCAATTTGCCGTCGATCACGGCCTGGTACGGATAGCTCAATTCAGCGGCCTTGCGCTGCCAGTCTGCAAGCTCGAACACGGTGGTTGCTCCTTGGACTTTTATTCTTTTGAGAACAGTGCGGGGTCGATAGTCGCTCAGGCCCGTGTGCGCTAAAACCAGTAAAAATGTCTTCGCAGACAATAAAAAAGGTAACCAGCCGATAGCCCCTTCGCGCGCGTATGGGGCTATTGTTCAGGGACAAAAAAACCGCCGACAGAACGGAGGCCGGCGGCTTACAAATTGCTTGGATGTGATATCCGTTCGCTTTGAGGTTCACCGTGGCCGCTTACAATCTGCGTCAGTTGAAATACTTCATCACCACCGTCGAATGCGGCAGCGTCGCCGAAGCGTCGCGCAAGCTGTACATCGCGCAACCGGCGATTTCCACGGCGATCAAGGGGCTGGAAGACAGCTTCGGCGTGCAACTGCTGATCCGCCATCACGCCCAGGGCGTGTCCCTGACACCCAGCGGCGCGCGGTTCTTCCGCAAGGCTCAGGAACTGCTGCGCATGGCCAAGGAGTTCGAACAGAACGCCCTCGCCGACAACGACGTGGTGGCCGGACAGATCGATATCGGCTGTTTCGAAACGGTAGCGCCGCTGTACTTGCCGCAACTGATTGCAGGCTTCTCGGCGCTGTATCCGGGAGTGAAGATCCGCATCCGCGACGGCGAACAACAGGAACTGGTGCAAGGCCTGACTTCGGGCACCTTCGATCTGGCAATCCTGTACAAGCACGACCTCGACGCCACCATCGAAACCGAACCGCTGATGCCGGCCCAACGGCCTTACGCCCTGCTCCCGGCAGATCACCGCTTCGCCCAGCTCAAGCAGGTTTCGCTGCGGGACTTGTGCCTGGAACCGATGATCCTGCTCGACGTGCAACCGAGCCGCACCTACTTCGTCAGCCTGTTCGAAGAACTCGGCCTGTCGCCACGCATCGAGTTCAGCTCACCTTCGATCGAAATGGTGCGCGGCATGGTCGGCCAGGGATTCGGCTTCTCGATCCTGGTGACCCGCCCGCACTCGGAATGCACCTACGACGGCAAGAAAGTCGTGTGCGTCGACATCGTCGAAGACGTCACCGGCTCGGGTCTGGTGGCGGCGTGGCTCAAGCGCGGGCAACTGACCAAACCGGCGCAGTTGTTTGCCGATTATTGCCGAGAGCAGCTGACCGCGAAGGCGAATGCTTGAAAGCTCAAAATCAAAAGATCGCTATCAGCGACCGCTGATCGCTAAATCGACCTACCTGTTATTTCTGACAGTAGACGCGACAACCTGAAAGGAGCTTGATGTAACCGGACTGCAATGGCCGGCGTAAGCCTATGACCATGTATTTGACCGGTCCTCACATTGATTACTTTAGGGAGTCAAATGTCATGAATGACGATACTCAATCCAGCACCCCTTCCTTCGCAGAGGCGAAACCACTTGGCCCGGAGGATACAACCTTCATTAGCGAGCTTCATGCATTGCTGGAACGGCATGGGAACATCAATCGTTTTGGAGTTCTCCTGCTACATGATCATTTCTCAGTGAAGGGAGATGAAATCATGCTGGAAACCAATGACCCTCACGCTCGTACTCTCCACATGGAAGTCGTCAAGCGTACAGATTTGCCAGCGGGAAAATTCACCAGTTGGCGTCTGTCCGGCAGTAAAAAAGGGGAGGTCGAGGCACTCACCTTTTGTGGACGTGCTTGCTATTAGGTGGAGCGGCTTCTACCCACGGTGAGAGGCAAGGCAACCCGCCTTGCATAACCAGGCGGGTTACCAATCAAATCGCTAAAAATCAGGTACCGCGCGGTTTTGCCCGAGCAGTGGCTTCAGCCACCAGCGGATCATCCGGCCAGTAATGCTTTGGATACCGTCCCTTCAGATCCTTCTTCACCTCGGCATAAGTGCTGCGCCAGAAGTTGGCCAGATCCTGCGTCACCTGCACCGGGCGCCGTGCGGGGGACAGCAGGTGCAGCTTGACCACTTGCCGGCCGCCGGCGATGCGTGGTGTGTCCGCGAGGCCGAACAACTCCTGTAAGCGCACCGCGAGAATCGGTGGCTGCTCGCTGTAGTCGAGGCGAATCGACGAGCCTGACGGCACGCTCAGGTGATGCGGCGCCTGTTCGTCGAGCTGTTGTGGCAGCGGCCATGGCAGCAGATTACGGACGATGCTCGACAGGTCGAGGTTGGCGAAATGACTGAGGCGCGAGACCTTGCCCAGATAAGGCATCAGCCAGTCTTCGAGGGTTTTCAGCAGTGTGGCGTCGCTGACATCCGGCCATTGGCTGTCGCCCTTGGCGTCCAGATCGAGCTGGCGCAGCAACGCGACTCGCGCCTGCCACTGGCGCAATTCCGGAGTCCACGGCAGCAGCTCGAGACCTTTGCGGCGCACCAGATTGACCAGCGCCTGACTGCGGGCGTTTTCGTCGAGACCAGTCAGCGGCTCGCGGCTGAGGATCAGTTCGCCGACCTTGCGCTGACGCTCGGCGCGCAATACGCCTTCGCGTTCGTCCCAGTCCAGTTGATCGACGTTGTGCACCTGTTCGGCGAGCACCGAATCGAACAGCGCCGGATCAAAATCCGCCGCCAGATAAATCCGCTCTTCACGCTGGCCTTGGCGGCTGCCGAGGTCGGCGATGACGATCCACGGTTCCTTCATCAGGCTGTCGGCTTCGGCGAACAGCGCCGCGCGACCGTTGGCCAGACGATATTCGGCACCACCGGCCCGTCGCTGCTGGGCGACGCGATCCGGGTAGGCCAGCGCCAGCAAGGCGCCGAGCCAGCGTGGGTGATCCGGGTCGGCGACCGGTTCGCTCGCCTTGTCGCGCAGGTAGCCGCGATATTGTCGCGCCAGTTGCCGGGCACGCTGCACGCCGCCCTGGGCACCACGAGCCGCGCGCTCTTCGCCGGACAGCAGCGCCAGACGACTGTGCAGATCGGCCCCGGCGCCACGCAAAATGTCGCGCTCGCCGAGCAACGCGGCGACGTCGCACGCCATGCTTGCCAATCCCAGTGCCTGACCGCGCAACAGCAAATGGGCGATGCGCGGATGTGCCGGCAATTCAGCCATGGCCTGACCGTGGCGGTTGAGGCTTTCGCCGTCCAGCGCACCGAGGCGCTGCAACAGGTCTTGAGCCTGTGCATAAGCGGCGGCCGGCGGCACGTCGAGCCAGATCAGATCACTCGGCGCCACGCCCCAGCGTCCGAGTTGCAACGCCAGCCCGGCGAGATCCGCCGAGAGGATTTCCGCACTGCCATAAGCCGCCAGTTGCTCATGCTGGTCCTGCGACCACAGGCGATAACACACGCCCGGCTCCAGACGCCCGGCCCGGCCCGCACGCTGGGTGGCACTGGCTTTAGAGATGCGTTGGGTGTCGAGGCGGGTCATGCCGCTGCCCGGGTCGAAACGCGGCACCCGCGCCAGCCCGGCGTCGATTACCACGCGCACGCCGTTAATGGTCAGGCTGGTCTCGGCGATGTTGGTGGCCAGCACCACTTTGCGCTGACCCGCCGGGGCCGGGTCGATGGCGGCGCGCTGTGCGTTCAGGTCGAGTTCGCCGTGCAACGGGCAAAGCAACACGTCGCTGCGCTCACCGATGGCGTCCACCAGCTGCTGATGAACACGGCGGATTTCCGCCTGCCCCGGCAGAAACACCAACAGGCTGCCGGTTTCATCGTGCAGCGCTTCGAGCACCGTTTGCGTGACGCGTTGATCGATGTATTCGCCGGGCTGGAACGGCCGGCCCCAGCGCATCGTCACCGGGAACATCCGGCCTTCGCTGCGCAGGATTGGCGCGTCGTCGAGCAGCCCGGCCAGACGTTCACCTTCAAGGGTGGCGGACATCAGCAGAATCTTCAGCGGTTGTTCAGCTCGAAACAGCTCGCGACCGTTCAGACTGAGCGCCAGCGCCAGATCGGCGTCGAGACTGCGTTCGTGGAATTCGTCGAAGATCAGCAGGCCCACGCCTTCCAGCGCCGGGTCGTCCTGCAAACGCCGGGTGAGGATGCCTTCGGTGACCACCTCGATGCGCGTATTCGGGCCGACCTTGCTGTCGAGGCGGATGCGATAACCGACGGTTTCACCGACCTTCTCGCCCAGCTCGCTGGCCAGCCGTTCCGCGGCTGCGCGGGCGGCCAGCCGACGCGGTTCGAGCATGAGAATGGTCTGCCCGTTCAGCCACGCTTCATTGAGCAGGGCCAAGGGCACGCGGGTGGTTTTACCGGCGCCGGGCGGTGCTTCGAGCACGGCTTCGTGGCGTGTCGCGAGGGCTTCACGCAGGGCGGGTAAAACGTCATCGATCGGCAACGAATTCATGCTGGCTCCAAAACAGAGGGCCGAGTATAACGGCGAACTGCCAGGCGTTCGTCAGGGTCTTAACTTCACACGATGACGCTTCGTTAACAGATGACTCAGGAGATTCCCATGCGCTTACCTTTTCGCCTGATCGGCGGTGTACTGGTTGCCACCCTGCTCACTCAGATCACCGCGTGCGGTTCGATTTTCTATCCCGACCGGCGCGGCCAGATCGACGGCAAGATCGACCCGGCGATTGCCGTGCTCGATGCCGTGGGCCTGCTGTTCTATATCCTTCCCGGCGTGATCGCGTTTGCCGTGGACTTCGCCACCGGCGCGATCTACTTCGAACCGGGCCACACGGCGCAAGTCGATCCGGCCAAGCTCAAGCAAGCCATCGGCCCGGACGGCCAGGTCGATAACTTGAAGTTGCAGGCTATTCTCGAAACGGAGCTGGGCCGCAATCTGCCGCTGGACGACCCGCGCCTGATCCAGCACAAGGGCAGCACTCAGCAACTGGCGATGTTCGGCCTGCAACCTGCCGCATAAGGAATTGACGCACCCATGACCACAAGCACCGAACACGCCCGCCTGCTGCGGCTGGCGACCCGCGCCTCGGTGGCGGTGGCCTGTACGCTGATCATCGCCAAAGCCATCGCCTGGTGGCTGAGCGGTTCGGTGAGCATGCTCGCCGGCCTCACCGACTCAGCCCTCGATGGCGTCACTTCGTTGCTCAATCTGCTGGCGGTGCACTACGCGCTGCGCCCGGCGGATGACGATCACCGTTATGGCCACGGCAAGGCCGAATCCCTGGCGGGCATGGCGCAGGCGCTGTTCATTGGCGGCAGTGCGGTGCTGATCGCGTTTCAGGCTTATGAGCGCCTGAAACATCCCGAGCCACTCGGCGCGCCGTGGCTGAGCATTGGTGTGATCGTGTTTTCCCTGCTGCTGACTGTCGCACTATTGATGCTGCAGCATCGGGTCATCAAGCAGACCGGCTCCAACGCCGTGCGGGCGGACTCGCTGCATTACCGTTCGGACCTGTTGCTCAACGGCAGCATTCTGATTGCGCTGGTGCTGGCCGGGCTGGGGTTCGAGCAGCTGGATGCGTGGTTCGGTCTGGGGATCGCGGCGTACATCCTATGGAGCGCGATCCAGATCGCCCGGGAAAGTTTTTCGGTGCTGATGGATGAAGAGCTGCCGGCGGATGTCAGTCAGCACATGCTCGAACTGGCCTGCAGCGTGCCGGGCGTGTTGGGCGCGCATGATTTGCGCACACGGATTTCCGGCAATCACTGGTTCGTGCAGTTGCACCTGGAACTGCCGGGGGAACTGACGCTGTCAGTGGCTCACGGCATCAGCGATCAGGCAGCAGATGCCATTCACAAAGCCTACCCACGGGCCGAAGTGCTGGTGCACGCCGACCCGCAGGAAGTGGTCAAAGCCGCTCGGGCTCAGTAGTTGACCTGATAACCGCGACTGCTCAGGCAATTGCCCTGGGCCTGGCGGTAGGCCTGCACCACTTCGGGCGCCGGTTGGTAAGTCGCGGTGCGCGGATTGAAGCCGCTCTGCTGCACCGCGTACTGATAACACTCGTACCCGTCGCGCTGAACCTGCTCCGGTGACTGACCGTTGGCCGGATAGGCCTCCACGTCGTAGCCATTGCCGGTCGGCTGCGGTGGTTGCTGCACCGGCGGTTCGACCACCACGTAATCCTGCGTCGCTTCCTGATAGGCGTAGTACGAGCCGGCGGCGAGGAACAGCAGCGAACCGCCGATCCACACCTCACGAGCGTAATCCGGCAGGTACTGGATGCGAATTCCGCGCGGCGGTTGGACCACGATGTAGCGCGGGCCTTGCGGGCGATACCAGTAGCCGCCGGAGTAGAAATAGTCCTGGCCGCGATACGGCACGCGGTAGTCGCGATCCGGGAAACGATCGATTACATGACCCGGCCGGTATTGCGGACCGGGGCCCCAGCCGTTGCCATGCCCGTCGGGGCGACCCGGCCAGCGGTTGTCGTTGGGGCGGTTGCCGGTCTGCCAGTTCTGGTGATAACCATTCTGCGGACGCTCGTCGCGGTAGTAACCCTGACGCGGTTCCTGGGTCTGGCGCACGGTGTCGGGGCGCGGCTGGATCGGCAGGTCATTGGCCGGCAGTTGCGGCGGCGGTGGCGGCTGGCGCACCGGGTTGGGGTTGTAGGCCGGACGTGGCTGGTTCTGGTTCTGCCACTGGCCATTGTTCGGTTGGCCGCGGTTCTGCTGGCCGTTGTGCTCGAACTGGCGGCTATTGTCGCCACGGATGATGTCGTTGTTCTGCCGCTGCGGATTGTCTTGGCCGCGCTGCTGATTGCCGCCGCCATGCCCCGGATTGTTACCCTGATGCTCCGGCCCGCGTCCGCCGCCGTCGGGGCCGCGATTCTGCGGCTCATCCGCCAGCGCTTGCGCACCGATACTCACACACAGAAAACCAACACTGGCCAGACGCCAGATGCGCGACTTCATGAAATTCCTCACTGCGGACTAGCGCCTGAAATTAAGAGGGCTTGTAGCTAAGACCGGGAATGGACACACCGGGTTCTGCTACAGGTTATCAGTCACGCCATTTATTTATTGAGCGAGATGGGCCAAATCGCGGGCAAGAAAAAAGGGAGACCCGTCGGCCTCCCTTTTAGAGAACTTCGTCCTGGCTCGACGCTTTTGACGTCGGCTCACCTCACGCCGTCTTCTGGACAGTGTGCAGCTCGGGGGCCGGCACAACCCCGGTGGGGGTGGCGGCCGCGGCGGGCCGGATTGGGCGGGCCGCAGTGGACTGTGTTACCGAGCAGTGATTCTGGTGATAAGAATAGGCCCGGAGCTGCGACAGATGATTGCGAAGATTGCTCAAATAAACATCACTTGCGCAATTTTTAACCCTGGATAGATAATCCGCCGCAATAGTTAAGACAAAGGACCGTTTGATGAGCAAACTCGACCGTTACGACCTGAGTATTTTGGCGGAATTGCAGCGCGACGCCCGCATCTCCAACCAGGAACTGGCCGAGCGCATCGGTCTGTCGCCCTCCCCGTGCTCGCGCCGGGTCAAGCAACTGGAGGATGACGGCTACATCTCCCGTCAGGTTGCCCTGCTCGATCGCAAGATGCTCGGCCTGAGCCTGACCGCCTACGTGCTGATCGGCATGGACCGGCACACGCCGGAGCGTTTCGAGAACTTCGAAGCCGCAATCCGCACTTTGCCGCAAGTGCTGGAATGCAGCCTGGTGACCGGGGTGGATGCCGACTATCAGCTGAAAGTGGTGGTGCCGGACATGGATCACTATCAGAAGCTGCTGCTGGGGCATCTGACACGGATCGAAGGCGTGACCAGCGTGCGCTCGAGCTTTGTGCTGAATCAGGTGCTCAACAGCACCGAACTGCCGCTGACTCACCTGCGCAACTGAAATCGACGAATGACTGCGGCACACCGACGCAGGTCAATGCTGCGTCGTTCACCGCTGGCGTATACTCCCGGCCGCCCTTTCAGCCGCGCAGCGCCGGAGATGCCCGATGGATCCAGCAGTATTTGAAGAGTGGATGATGACTGGCCTTGTCAGCATCCTGATCATTTTCATGGGTTTCATCGTCTGGGATCTGGCGAAGAAGTCCAAGGCCGGGCGCTTCGGCTCGTTCATTCTGTTCTTCGTGCTGGGCCTGGGCGTGGCCGCGTTCATCATCAAGAGTGTGGTGATCGGCCTGATCGAGTCCGGCGCCTTATAAGCGCGCCGGCACTTCTTTCCACTGGCCCTGATCGAGCCCTTCGATCGTCCAGTCACCAATCCTGACCCGCACCAGCCGCAACGTCGGCAGCCCCACCGCAGCCGTCATCCGCCGCACCTGGCGGTTGCGCCCTTCGCGAATCACCAGCTCCAGCCAGGTTGTCGGAATCGTTGCGCGAAAGCGTACCGGCGGATTGCGCGGCCACAGCTCGGGCTCATCCAGTTGCCGCGCTTGCGCGGGCAAGGTCATGCCGTCATTCAGCTCGACGCCGTCACGCAGGCGCTGCAACTGCTCGGCTGTCGGCACGCCTTCGACCTGCACCCAATAGGTTTTCGCCAGCTTGTGCTTGGGGTCGGCGATCCGCGCCTGCAACTGGCCGTCGTTGGTCAGCAGCAGTAAACCTTCGCTGTCGCGGTCCAGCCGCCCGGCCGGGTAGATGCCCGGAATGTCGATGTAATCCTTGAGCGTCGCCCGCCCTTCACCGTCGCTGAACTGCGTCAGCACATCGAACGGTTTGTTGAACAGGATCAGCTTCGGCTCAGCGGGCGGTGCCTTGGCGACACGGCGCGGGGCTGAAGAAGCTGGCTTCGCGCCGGGACGGCGGGAAGGTGGACGTTGGGGACGGGACATAAGTGCACAGGCATTTGGCGATCAGGGCTGACAATGCTAGTGCCCCGACCGCCAAATGACCATGACAAACCGTTAGCGGAACGGCGGTTCGTCGAAGCTGCGCAGTTTGCGCGAGTGCAGCGAGTTGAGCTCGGTGCGCAGCAGATCCACCGCTTCAATGCCGATCTTCAAGTGCTGACTGACCGCACGTTCGTAAAACGCGTTGGCCGAACCCGGCAGCTTGATTTCACTGTGCAGCGGCTTGTCCGAAACGCACAGCAACGTGCCGTACGGCACTCGCAGGCGATAACCCTGGGCGGCGATGGTGCCGCTTTCCATGTCCACCGCCACGGCGCGGGACAGGTTGATCAGCGGTCGCTCCTGGGCCCAACGCAGTTCCCAGTTACGGTCGTCGTAGGTCAGCACGGTGCCGGTGCGCAGGCGTTTCTTCAGTTCTTCGCCTTTTTCGCCGGTGATGTTGGCCGCCGCTTGTTGCAGCGCCAGTTGCACTTCGGCCAGGGCCGGAATCGGAATGTTCGGCGGCACCACCCGGTCGAGAATCCCGTCGCGACGCATGTAAGCGTGAGCCAGCACGTAGTCGCCGATGGTCTGCGACTGACGCAGGCCGCCGCAGTGACCGATCATCAGCCAGCAATGCGGACGCAGCACGGCCAGGTGGTCGGTGATGTTCTTGGCATTGGACGGGCCGACGCCGATGTTGACCAAGGTCACGCCGTGGCCATCGCTGGCGATCAGGTGATAGGCCGGCATCTGGTAGCGGTGCCAGACCACACCGGCGGCAATTGCCGAGGCTTCGCCGTGATCCATGCCTTTTTCGATGATCACGTTGCCCGGCAGCACCATGCGCACGAAGCGCGGGTCGCGGCGCAGTTGTTCCAGGCCATGGACGATGAACTGGTCGACATAACGGTGATAGTTGGTCAGCAGAATCCACGGCTGCACATGGCGCCAGTCACTGCCGGTGTAGTGCACCAGACGACGAAGCGAGAAGTCGACGCGCGCCGCATCGAACAGCGCCAGCGGCAGCGGATCGGTGTTTTCCCAGTCGTAGAGGCCATCGGCGATGCCATCGGTGGCGGCGGACAGGTCGGTACTCGGGAACACTCGCGCCAGCACGGCAGCCGTGACGCCGGAGCCGGCCAGTTCATCGCCCTGCTCGACCACATACGGGTACGGAATATTCTGCCCGCTGACCCCGACTTCGACGGTCACGGTGAAGTCGTGCATCAGCGGCGTGAGCTGCTCGAGCAGGTATTTGCGAAACGCCTTCGGATGGGTAACGGTCACGCTGTAGGTGCCCGGCAGCTGCACCTTGGCGTAGGCGCGGGTGGTCTGCGGGACTTCACCCTGGCAGTGGTAGGTCAGACGCAGTTCGGGATAACGGAACAGGGCACGTTGCTCGGCGTCGGGCTCGACGCGGTCCTTGAGGTAACGCTTGAGCGCCGAGTTCAGCGCCGTGGTGGCCTGCTCATGCAGCTCGGCCAGACGATCCACGGCCTGTTCGGCGGTTTGAACGACAATAAACGCTTCGGTCACGATCAGCTTCCTGTGTTCTGACTTGCAGGGCTTCATCTTGCCTGCATCGTGGCGTCACGGAAACAGTGGCGTTGTGGGTTCACCCTAATCTTTCAAACAATGAAGATACCTGTGGGAGCGGGCTTGCCCGCGATGAGGCCATCACATTCAACATCGATGTTGACTGACAGGCCGTCATCGCTGGCAAGCCAGCTCCCACAGGGTATTGCAGTGTGTGGGAGATTTGCTTCAGAAACCCTGCGGTGTCGAGCGAGCGACGATGGCCTCGACATCCAGCCCACGCGGCAACGCGCCGTAGACCCGGCCGCCACCGCTCAGGCGACTGGCGATAAAAGCATCGCTGACCGCCGAATTCCCGGCCTCCAGCAGCAGCTTAGCTTGCAGTCCCAAAGCGATGTCTTCGGTCAATTGCCGAGCGCGGTACTGAATGTCACTGGTGTCCTTGAACTGCGCCTGCAATTGCTGAATGTGCGCGGCCAGACGCTTGTCTCCATGGCCGTCGCCCAACTCGCTGAACAACACATCGAGCACGCCCGGCTCTTTCGACAAGGCGCGCAGCACGTCGAGGCATTGCACATTGCCGGAGCCTTCCCACGTCGAGTTCACCGGTGCCTCGCGGTACAGACGCGGCAGAATGCTGTCTTCGACATACCCGGCGCCGCCCATACACTCGGCGGCTTCGTTGATCATCCCCGGCGCACGTTTGCAGATCCAGTATTTGCCCACCGCTGTCACCAGCCGGGCGAACTGCGCTTCATGGCCGTCGTCCAGATGATCCAGCGCCTTGCCCATGCGCAGGCTCAGAGCCAGCGCGGCTTCGCTTTCCAGCGCCAGATCGGCCAGCACGTTCTGCATCAGCGGTTGTTCGCTGAGCAGTTTGCCGCCGACCTTGCGATGGGCGCAGTGATGGCTGGCCTGGGTCAGCGCCTGACGCATCAGCGAGCTGGAGCCGACCATGCAGTCGAAACGGGTCATCGCCACCATCTCGATGATGGTCGGCACGCCGCGTCCTTCCTCGCCGACCATCCACGCCAGCGCACCACGGAACTCCACTTCGCTGGAGGCGTTGGACTGGTTGCCGAGCTTGTTCTTCAGACGCTGGATGTAGAACTGGTTGCGCGTGTCGTCCGGACGATGGCGCGGCAGCAGGAAACAGCTCAGGCCCTTGTCGGTCTGCGCCAGCGTCAGGAACGCATCACACATCGGCGCCGAACAGAACCACTTGTGCCCCACCAGTTCATAAGCCTGGCCCGGGCCACTGGCGCCGACCGGATAAGCCTTGGTGGTGTTGGCGCGCACGTCGGTGCCGCCCTGCTTCTCGGTCATCGCCATGCCGATGGTTACGCCAGCCTTGTGGGCCATGCCGACATTGCGCGGGTCGTATTCGGTGGCAAGGACTTTCGGCAGCCATTGCTCAGCCAGATTCGGCTGTAAACGCAGCGCGGGGACACTGGCGAAGGTCATGGTCAGCGGGCAACCGCTGCCGGCCTCGGCCTGGCTGTGCAGGTAGGTCATGGAGGCGCGGGCGACATGGGCGCCATCCTGTGGATGAGCCCAGGGCAGCGAGGTCAAGCCATGTTCGATAGCGGTGCGCATCAGCTCGTGATACGCCGGGTGAAATTCCACCAGATCGATGCGATGACCGTAGCGGTCATGGCTGGCGAACACCGGTTTGTTTTGATTGGCGAGGAACCCGGCCTCCATCAACGGGCCGCCGGCCAAGGCGCCGTAAGCGTCGATCCGCGACTCGGCCCAACCGGCGCCGAACCGCCGCGACCACTCCTGCAATGGCAGGTCGATGCGGTAGAGGTTGGTGCCGTCCAGCGACGGTGGCTGGTTGGTGACTTCGTGGGTTTCGGCGAACTGATGCAGGTTCATGACGGGGCTCCTTGATCGGCCAGAGCTTCAGTTAAGCACCGCCCCGGAATCGATCAAAGTGTCATATCGGCCTAAATACCGGCGCTTTCACCCTGTCAGCAACTCAACACCCGCCGCTGCATCGCCACCTGCAGATCCTCGAATTTCACCGGTTTGCTCAGGTAGTCGATCGAGCCACCCGAGGCACAATGCTCGCGATCCGCCCCCAGCGCGATCATGAACACCGGCAGATGAGCGCATCCCGGCAGGTCACGAATCTGGCAACACAGCGATGCCCCGTCGAGCGGCGGCAACTGGCAGTCGATCAGCACCGCATCGAAGCGCTCGCGCCGCAAACAGTCGAGCGCCGCCGCGCCGTGGTCGGCAGTGCGCACCCGAAATCCGAGCTTGAGCAACATGCCGCGCATCACCAACTGGTTGACGCTGTTGTCGTCCACCAGCAGCACGGTGCAATCCTGCGGCGCGCGCACGGTGTCGCGGCTGAACACCGGCACGGCTTCAACTTCCGGCAACTTAAACTCGACATCCAGTTGAAAGCGGCTGCCACTCCCCGGTTCGGAACGGTGCGTGAGCTTGCCACCGAGCAATTCCACCAGTTGACGGCAGATCGCCAGGCCGACGCCCAGCCCGCCATATTCGCGGGTCATCGAGCCGTCGAGCTGGAAGAACCGCTGATACATCGTCGCCTCGCCCAGATCGGTAAAACCGATGCCGGTGTCGATCACCGCGAAGGACAGCGCCAGGCGATTGTCCGTCGACGGTTTGCCGGTGACCCGCAAGGCGAGGCCGCCGACGCGGGTGAACTTGATCGCGTTGTCCAGCAGGCATTCCAGGCATTGCGCGAGTTTGGCGCTGTCGCCGTGCAGGCGATCCGGCAGGGTCGGCAGCACGTCGACCTTGAAGTCCAGCGACTTGCTCGAAGCATTGCCATCGAACTGAATCCGCAACGCCTCGACCACCCCGCGCAGGCTGAAACTGCCCGGCGTGGCTTTGAGCTTGCCGGCCTGCAATTCGGTCAGGGTCAGGATGCCGTTGACCATGCGCATCATGTCCCGCGCTGAACCGGCGGCGGTCTGCTGGTATTGCTCCAGCTCCGGATCGAGTTCGACGGTCTGCATCAGCTCCAGCGAACCGATCACCCCGTTCATCGGCGTGCGCAGTTCGTGGGTCAGGGTCGCGAGGAATTCGTCCTTGAGCTTGTTGCTGTGGGCCAATTGCTGGTTCAGCACTTCAAGTTTCTGGCCGGCGTCGAACAGGGTCTGCGCCTGTTGTTCGCGCATGGCGTTGATGCGGTCGGCCAGGGCCAGTGACAGCAGCGCCACTTCGATGGCCGAACCGATCTGGCTGGCGTACATGGTCAGGAACACATTCGGCAGCAAACCCAGCACCATCATGGTGTTGACGATGCCGCCGATCAGGAACGCCGACCAGGCAATGATGAAATAGCGCGCCACCCGCAGACCGCGCCACCAGGCGAGGATCCCGGCGGCGAAGATCACCACGGTAAAGGTCAGGGCCAGGGTCGTCGCCAAACGCAGGGCCAGGCCATAACTGGTCATCAACGACAGACCGATCACCACGGCGCCAAAAACAATCAGGGCGATCAGCAGACGATCGAGCCAACGGCTGTGGTTCTTCGTCTGCAAGAAACTGCGGGCGAACTGGCTGCCGAACAGCCCCGCACAACCGATGAAGAACGGCGTGGCGGCGTTGGCCCACCACGGGTTATCCGGCCAGAAATACTCGACCGCCGCGCCGTTGACCGAGAGCTGATAAAGGCCGAACGAAGCGATATAGAAGATGTAATAGAGGTAACTGGTGTCGCGCACGCTGAGGTAGATGAACAGGTTGTAGACCAGCATCCCCAGCAGCACGCCATAAATGATCCCCAGCACGTACAGGCGCACCGGCTGGTCTTCAAGGTACGCGGTGCTCGACCACAACGTCACCGGCGCCTGGATCGAGCCTTCGCTGGACAACCGCAGGTAAACGGTTCGTTGCTGATCCGGCTTGAACGCCAGGTCGAACAGGTAATTGTTCTGGCGGATCTCGCGACTGGCGAACGGCAAGGCGTCCCCTGTCTGTCGCACCAGACGGTAGTCACCGGCCGCATCGGGCAGATACAGGTCGAGATGATCGAGCGGCGGATACGCCAGTTCCAGCAGCCAGCTGCGCTGCGCCGACGGGTTGGTCGGGCGGTAATGCAGGTCGATCTTCAGCCAGAACGCCGAGCGCGAATAACCGGCATTGAGCGTGGCTTTGTCATGGGGTTTGAAGTTTCCGGCGGCGGCTTGCGCGCGGACGTCGGCAATGCTCGCCTGACCGCTCGGGTCTTCGAACACTTGCAGGGATCGACCCAGCGGGAGGCTCTGGGTGAACTCGTCGAACTCGACGGCGCTTGCCAGGAGGGGCAAGCAGAACAGCAACATCAACAAATAGCGCATTGAAGCCCCAGCGTGGCTTGGCCGGTTGTGTCAGGAAGCCCCCCATTCCCTTTGAGATGACGTAAAACCGGTATTACCTGTTATTGGTTTGGATCCACTCTAGCATAGCCGTTGATGGCCATTGAGCACCATGGAAATTTTTCCCACAAAGGCTCTAGAACGGGCGTTCCAGAGCAAAACACCGGGCTAGAGCTGTTGGCTCGGTCAGATTGTGACAAGCGCTGTGGATCTCGCTACCCGGGTTATCGGCCGCGCACTGCGCCACAACACCCGGAAAACAGGTTTGGTGGTAAGCTCGCGCACCATGAATATCTACAGCTCACGCCCCGTTGTCCTCTGTCTCTCCGGCCACGACCCCAGTGGTGGCGCCGGCCTGCAGGCAGATATCGAAGCCCTGCTCGCTCAGGGTTGCCATGCGGCTCCGGCCGTCACCGCCCTGACCGTGCAAGACACCGTCAACGTCACCGACTTTCGCGTCCTCGACCGTGAGTGGGTACTGGCCCAGGCCAATGCCGTGCTCAACGACTCCGAAGTCGCGGCGGTGAAACTGGGCATGCTCGGTTCCCTGGAAATGGTCGACACCGTCGTCGAACTGCTCCAGGCGCACCCGCACTTGCCAGTGGTCTGCGACCCGGTGCTGCGTGCCGGCGGCGGCGGACGCCTGGGCAAGGACGAAGTCGGCTACGCCATGCGCGAACGCCTGCTGCCGCTGTCGATCATCGCCACCCCCAACCTTCCCGAAGCCCGGATCCTTGCCGAACTGCCGGAAGGCACCGCGGACGAGTGCGCTGAAAAACTCCTGCCGTTCATCAAGAACCTGCTGATCACCGGCGGTCACGGCGACGAAACCGAAATCCACAACCGCCTGTACAGCCGCGACGGTCTGCGCGAAACCTTCAAGTGCCAGCGCCTGCCGGGCAGCTATCACGGTTCCGGCTGCACCCTGGCCAGCACCCTCGCCGGCCGCCTGGCACTGGGCGAAAACCTCGCCAGCGCGGTGCGTACTGCGCTGGATTACACCTGGCGCACCCTGCGCGATGCCGAACAGCTGGGCAAAGGCCAGTTCGTGCCGCGTCGTCTGCCGCTGGATTTCTGTTCCTGATGTTCCGAGCCTGAGGTCTGCGCGATGAAACTACGTGGCCTGTATGCCATCACCGACAGCCAGTTGCTGGCCGGCAAGTTTCTGTCCTACGTGGAGGCGGCGCTGGAAGGCGGCGTCACCCTGCTGCAATACCGCGACAAGAGCAGCGACGAGGCTCGCCGTCTGCGTGAGGCCGAAGCCCTGCGCGATCTGTGCGAGCGCTACAAGACGCAACTGATCATCAACGATGACGCCGAACTGGCCGCGCGCCTCAACGTCGGCGTGCACCTGGGCCAGACCGACGGCCCGCTGTCGCCGACCCGCGCCCTGCTCGGCTCCAAGGCGATCATCGGTTCGACCTGCCACGCGCAGCTGGAACTGGCCGAACAGGCCGCCAGGGAAGGCGCGAGTTACGTCGCCTTCGGTCGGTTCTTCAATTCCAACACCAAACCCGGTGCACCGAGTTGCAGCCTCGATCTGCTCGACGAGGCCAAACGCACCCTGCACCTGCCGATCTGCGCGATTGGCGGCATCACCCTCGACAACGCCGCGCCGCTGGTGGCGCACGGTGTCGATCTGCTGGCCGTGGTCCATGGCCTGTTCGGCGCCGACAGCAGCGCCGAAGTGACCCGCCGCGCCCGCGCCTTCAATGAATTATTAAAAGTCTGAGAGCCCGATCATGTCTCGTTCCGAAACCCTGTTTGCCAACGCCCAGAAACACATTCCCGGTGGCGTGAACTCGCCGGTGCGCGCGTTCAAGAGCGTTGGCGGCACGCCGCTGTTCTTCAAGCACGCCGAAGGCGCCTACGTCACTGACGAAGACGACAAGCGTTATGTGGATTACGTCGGCTCCTGGGGCCCGATGATCCTCGGCCACAGCCACCCGGACGTGCTGGACGCAGTGCGTAACCAGTTACAGCACGGCCTGTCCTACGGCGCGCCGACCGCGATGGAAACCGAGATGGCCGATCTGGTCTGCTCGCTAGTGCCGTCGATGGAGATGGTGCGCATGGTCAGCTCCGGCACCGAAGCGACCATGAGCGCGATCCGTCTGGCCCGTGGTTTCACCGGCCGCGACAGCATCATCAAGTTCGAAGGCTGCTACCACGGTCACTCCGACAGCCTGCTGGTCAAGGCCGGCTCCGGCGCACTGACCCAAGGCGTACCAAGCTCGGCCGGTGTGCCGGCAGCGTTCGCCAAACACACCCTGACCCTGCCGTTCAACGACATCGACGCGGTTGAAAAAATGCTCGCCGAAGTCGGCCAGGACGTCGCGTGCATCATCGTCGAGCCAGTGGCCGGCAACATGAACTGCGTACCGCCGGCGCCGGGTTTCCTCGAAGGCCTGCGCAGCCTGTGCGACAAGCACGGCGTGGTGCTGATTTTCGACGAAGTGATGACCGGTTTCCGCGTCGCCCTCGGCGGTGCCCAGGCCTACTACGGCGTGACCCCGGACCTGACCACCTTCGGCAAGATCATCGGCGGCGGCATGCCGGTCGGCTGCTTCGGCGGCAAGCGCTCGATCATGGAGCGCATCGCGCCGCTGGGCCCGGTCTATCAGGCAGGCACCCTGTCGGGCAACCCGCTGGCGATGGCCGCCGGCCTGACCACCCTGCGCCTGATCAGCCGTCCGGGTTTCCACGCCGAGCTGACCGATTACACCACGCGTCTGCTCGACGGCCTGCAACAGCGCGCCGATGCCGCCGGCATTCCGTTCGTGACCACCCAGGCGGGCGGCATGTTCGGTCTGTACTTCAGCGGTGCCGACGACATTGTTACGTTTGAAGACGTAATGGCCAGCGATGCAGCGCTGTTCGGCCGCTTCTTCCACCTGATGCTGGAAGGTGGCGTGTACCTGGCACCGAGCGCCTTCGAAGCCGGTTTCACCTCGATCGCCCATGGCGAAGCCGAGCTGAAACTGACCCTCGACGCCGCCGAACGCGCCTTCGCCAAGTTGAGGTAAAACGCCCCGCCGCTGACGTTGGCCATTGCCAGCGTCAGCGTTCTCCTACATCTGCACGCCTTTTCCGACACGCCTGCCAAAAATCTCCCATAAAGTGGGCGATATATTTCCCGCGCAGCAGAAAATCGAGTAAAGACTTTGTAAGGATGGCCCTGCTTATTTCATAATGCGCGCTTATTGGATCCCTCGACGGGTCCGCGCGCCCTTCAGAGGTAAGTCGATTCCCATGAACCGCACCGGCCGCACCCTTGCCTTGGGCTGCCTGTTGCTCCTTCAGCCGCTGCTCGCACATGCACAAGCAGGCGGCAACTCGTTGTTGATCCCGGCGATGGGTCGCTGCACCCTCAATACTCAGCCGCAAGATGTCACGCAGGCCCTCGCCGCCTGCCAAAAGGCAGCGGATGAAGGGGATGCGCAAGCGCAATACGAGTTGGGTGAGTTCTACTACGACGGCAAGAATGCGCCGCGCGACCTCAATCAAGCCCTGAGCTATTTCGAAAAGGCCTCGCTGCAGGGCCATGCCCAGGCGCAGTTCAAGCTCGGCACCATGTTCTTCCACGGCGAAGGCGTGCAGGCCAACAACATTCAGGCGTACATTGTGCTGAAGATGGCGGCGGTCAACGGCGCAGAAGATGCACTGGACACCGCCGACGAAGTCTCCGAAAAAATGTCCCGCGAAGATCTCGAAACCGCGACCCAGGTGCTCGGGCAAATTTTCCGTAAATACCTGATGGAACTGCAAAGCGCCGACGGGCGTACGCCGTTCTCGCCCCTGCCCTGATTTCTCTATAGATTTTTCTGGCCTCTTCGCGAGCAAGCCCGCTCCCACATTGGATTGCATTCCCCTGTGGGAGCGGGCTTGCTCGCGAATGAGGCGACTCGGTCTTACGGTTTACTTCTCAGGCATCGGCATCGGAAACGGCATCACGTTACCAACGCCGCCACGGGCTTCGCTGATCTTCGGCGTTCCCAGACGCTCGACCTCGTCGATGCGTACGATCGAGTGCATCGGCACAAAGCTGCGCACCACGCCTTCGAACTGCGCCTTGAGCTTTTCTTCGCTCGGGTCGACGACCACTTGCGTGCGCTCGCCAAAGACGAACTCTTCCACTTCCAGGAAGCCCCACAGATCACTTTGATAGATCTGTTTGGCGTACATTTCGAACACCTGGCCCTGGTTGAGGAAAATCACCTTGTAGATTGGAGCTTCGCGTTTGGTCATGGCGGGCAGACAGCATCGGGGTAAAAATGAGGGCGCGAACTATAGCATAGCCACCGGACGCACAGCGGTAGGAACCTGGGGACATGTTCCCTATAATGCGCGGTTCTTTGAACCACGTGACGACCCTATTCCATGGCCAAGAAGCTTTACATCGAAACCCACGGTTGCCAGATGAACGAGTACGACAGCTCGCGCATGGTCGATCTGCTGGGCGAACACCAGGCCCTGGAAGTCACGGCGCGCGCCGAAGATGCCGACGTGATTCTGCTCAACACCTGCTCGATTCGCGAACGCGCCCAGGACCGGGTGTACTCCCAGCTCGGCCGCTGGCGCGAACTGAAACTGGCGAACCCGGACATGGTGATCGCCGTCGGCGGTTGCGTGGCCAGCCAGGAGGGCGCGGCGATCCGTGATCGCGCCCCGTACGTCGACGTGGTATTCGGCCCGCAGACCCTGCACCGCCTGCCGGAAATGATCGACGCCGCGCGCATCAGCAAGCTGCCGCAAGTCGACGTCTCGTTCCCGGAAATCGAAAAATTCGACCATCTGCCCGAGCCGCGCATCGACGGCCCCAGCGCCTACGTGTCGGTGATGGAAGGCTGCAGCAAGTACTGCACGTTCTGCGTGGTGCCTTACACCCGCGGCGAAGAAGTCAGCCGCCCGTTCGACGACGTGATCGCCGAGATCATCCACCTGGCCGAAAACGGTGTGCGTGAAGTGACCCTGCTGGGGCAGAACGTCAACGGTTATCGCGGGTTGACCCACGACGGTCGCCTGGCGGATCTGGCGGAATTGATCCGTGTGGTCGCGGCGGTCGACGGCATCGACCGCATTCGCTACACCACTTCGCACCCGCTGGAGTTCTCCGACAGCCTGATCCAGGCCCACGCCGAAGTGCCGGAACTGGTCAAGCACCTGCACTTGCCGGTGCAGTCGGGTTCGGACCGGATCCTGGCCGCGATGAAGCGCAACCACACGGCGCTGGAGTACAAATCCAAGCTGCGCAAATTGCGCGCCGCCGTACCGGGGATCTGCATCAGCTCGGACTTCATCGTCGGCTTCCCGGGCGAAACCGAGAAAGACTTCGAACAGACCATGAAGCTGATTGCCGACGTCGGTTTCGACTTTTCCTACTCGTTCGTCTACAGCCAGCGCCCGGGCACCCCGGCCGCCGATCTGGCCGACGACACCCCGGAAGAACTGAAGAAAGAACGCCTGAACGCCTTGCAGCACCGTTTGAATCAGCAAGGGTTCGAGATCAGCCGACAAATGGTCGGTTCGATCCAGCGGATTCTGGTGACCGATTATTCGAAGAAAGACCCGGGCGAACTGCAAGGGCGCACCGAGAATAACCGTATCGTCAACTTCCGCTGCGACAATCCCACACTGATCGGCCAGTTCGCCGACGTGCACATCGACGCGGCGCAACCGCACTCGCTGCGCGGCTCGCTGATCCAGTAACACCGCATATTTCCCTTGTGGGAGCGGG
>NZ_JBQEQB010000025.1:0-89588 GCF_052046055.1 Pseudomonas sp. 22082 | reverse complement strand
AAGCCCGCTCCCACAGGAACTGTGATTGATCTTGCGCTATTTAAGAGCTTTCGCACCCACGCCGCTGGCGTTATCCTTCAATTCATCCCAATTGCCCCAGGGCGGCTAAATACGACCTTGAACGCACCCATCGAACCACATCGTTTCATTCTCGAGCCCTTTGAGGCTCGCCGCTTCGCCAATCTGTGCGGGCAGTTCGACGAGCACCTGCGCCTGATCGAACAGCGCCTGGCCATCGAGATCCGCAACCGCGGCAATCAGTTCGAGCTGATCGGCGAACCCAAGCACACCACTTCCGCGGAAAACCTGATTCGCCGCCTGTACCGGGAAACCAAGGGTTCAGAGCTGTCGCCGGATACGGTTCACCTGTTCCTCCAGGAATCGGCCGTCGAGCAACTGGACAACCCCGCCCCCGCCGAAGCCTCCGTCGCCCTGCGCACCAAGAAAGGCATGATTCGCCCACGCGGCTTGAATCAGCTGCGCTATGTGAAGGAAATCCTCGGCAACGACATCAACTTCGGCATAGGCCCCGCCGGTACCGGCAAGACCTATCTGGCTGTCGCCTGCGCCGTCGATGCGCTGGAGCGCGAGCAGATCCGGCGCATCCTGCTGGTGCGTCCGGCGGTCGAAGCGGGTGAAAAACTCGGCTTCCTGCCCGGCGACCTGTCGCAGAAGATCGACCCGTACCTGCGCCCGCTCTACGACGCGCTGTACGAGATGCTCGGCTTCGAATACGTGGCCAAGCTGATCGAGCGTCAGGTGATCGAAGTTGCGCCGCTGGCCTACATGCGCGGTCGCACGCTGAACAACAGCTTCATCATTCTCGATGAAAGCCAGAACACCACCGTCGAGCAGATGAAGATGTTCCTCACTCGGATCGGTTTCGGCTCCACAGCTGTGATCACCGGCGACATCACCCAGGTCGACCTGCCGCGTGGCACCAAATCCGGACTTCATCACGTCATCGAAGTCCTGAAAGATGTGCCGGGCATCAGCTTCACCCATTTCCAGCCTAAGGACGTGGTGCGCCACCCGTTGGTGCAACGCATCGTCGAAGCCTACGAGCGCTTCGAGACGCGTATCGCTGAAGAAGCGCCAAAGGACACTCGCCACGATGCTTGAGCTTGACCTGCAAATCGCGACCGAAGCGTCTGCGCCGACCGAAGCCGAATTCCGCCAATGGTGCGAACTCGCCTTGCGTCAGCGCACCGCCGACTCGGAAATGACCATTCGTCTGGTCGACGAGGAAGAAGGCCGCGAACTGAATCACACCTGGCGGCACAAGGATTACGCGACCAACGTCCTGTCCTTTCCCGCCGAAGTGCCCGACGAGTTTCTCGACATCCCGCTGCTGGGCGATCTGGTGATCTGCGTGGCGGTGGTCGAGCGCGAAGCTGCCGTACAGGGCAAGGAATTAAAGGCCCATTGGGCACATCTGGTCATTCACGGCTGCTTGCATCTGCTTGGTTACGACCATATAGATGACGAGGAAGCCGAGGAAATGGAAGCACTGGAACGCGAGTTGCTTGCCGAATTGGGTTATCCCGATCCGTACGCGGACGACGAAACCGAAACATCCCCTACCGTTACAACAAAGGATTCAGAGTAATCGCTATGAGCGAAGATCGATCGAGCAACGGGCAAAAGTCATGGCTGGGTAAACTGACCCAGGCTTTTGCCCACGAGCCGAAGAACCGCCAGGAGCTGCTGGAGCTGCTGCGCGATGCACATCAGAACAAACTGCTGGACAGCGAAGCGCTGGCCATCGTCGAAGGCGCCATCCAGGTGGCTGACCTGCAGGTTCGCGACATCATGGTGCCGCGCTCGCAGATGATCAGCATCAAGGCGACCCAGACACCCCGCGAATTCCTCCCCGCCGTGGTCGACTCGGCCCACTCGCGCTACCCGGTCATCGGCGAAAGCCATGACGACGTGATGGGCGTGCTGCTGGCCAAGGATCTGCTGCCGCTGATCCTCAAGGAGAACGGCGACAGCTTCAACATCAAGGACCTGCTGCGCCCGGCCACCTTCGTGCCGGAGTCCAAGCGCCTGAACGTGTTGCTGCGTGAGTTCCGCGCCAACCACAACCACATGGCCATCGTGATCGACGAATACGGTGGTGTGGCCGGTCTGGTGACCATCGAAGACGTGCTCGAGCAGATCGTCGGCGACATCGAAGACGAACACGACGTCGAAGAAGACAGCTACATCAAGCCGCTGCCCAGCGGTGATTTCCTGATCAAGGCCCTGACGCCGATCGAAAACTTCAACGAGTTCTTCGACAGCGAATTCTCCGACGACGAGTTCGACACCGTCGGCGGGCTGGTGATGAGCGCGTTCGGGCACTTGCCAAAACGCAACGAAATCACTGAAATCGGCGCCTATCGCTTCCGCATCCTGAACGCCGACAGCCGTCGGATTCACTTGCTGCGACTCACGCCAATCGCCCGGTAAATTTAAGGACTGAAATGCGCTGGACAACCCGCCCCGGCTGGCCCGGTAACCTGCTGGCCGTGGCGGCCGGTGCAATCACCACCTTCGCTCTGGCACCGTTCGATCTCTGGCCGCTGGCCTTGCTGGCGGTCGGCCTGTTCTACGCCGGCCTGCGCGAGCTGAGCCCGCGTCAGGCACTGGGTCGTGGCTGGTGCTTCGGTTTCGGCCTGTTCGGCGCCGGCACCAGCTGGATCTATTACAGCATCCACCACTTCGGCGGAGCTTCGGTGCTGCTGGCCGGTTTCCTGATGCTGATCTTCACGGCGGCCATTGCCTGGTTCTTCGCCCTGCCCGCCTGGCTCTGGGCGCGCTGGTTGCGGCGTAACGAAGCGCCGGTGGCCGACGCCCTTGCATTTGCGGCGCTATGGGTAGGCCAGGAAGCTTTCCGCGGCTGGTTCCTCACCGGTTTTCCGTGGCTGTATTCCGGTTACAGCCAGCTCGATGGCCCGTTGGCCGGACTCGCGCCGGTGGGCGGCATGTGGCTGGTGTCGTTCGTCCTCGCACTGACCGCTGCACTGATCTACAACGCACCGCGCCTGCTGCAAACCCGCCGCAAAGCGTTCATCGCTGCTGGGCTGGTATTGCTGATAGGACCATGGGCAGCGGGCATTGCACTCAAGGGTCATGCCTGGACCAGCCCGGCCGGCGCGCCGCTGACCGTTGCTGCGATTCAGGGCAACGTCGCACAAAGCATGAAATGGGACCCGGCCGAGCTCAATGCGCAACTGGCGCTGTACCGCGACCTTAGCTTCCGCTCCAAACCGGTCGACCTGTTGATCTGGCCTGAAACCGCTGTCCCGGTGCTCAAGGAGTCCGCCGAGGGCTACCTGACCATGATGGGCAACTTCGCCGCCGAGCGTAAATCGGCGCTGATCACCGGCGTGCCGATCCGCGAAATGGTCCGTCACGAAAAACGCTTCTTCAACGGCATCACCGTAGTCGGCGAAGGCGACGGCACTTATCTGAAGCAGAAACTGGTGCCGTTCGGCGAATACGTACCGTTGCAGGACATCCTGCGCGGGCTGATCGCGTTCTTCGACCTGCCGATGTCCGACTTCGCCCGCGGCCCTGCCGATCAGGCGCTGTTGCAAGCGAAGGGCTACCAGATCGCGCCGTTCATCTGCTACGAAGTGGTGTATCCGGAATTCGCCGCAGGCCTGGCGGCACGCAGCGATCTGCTGCTGACGATCAGCAACGACACCTGGTTCGGTACGTCAATCGGCCCGCTGCAACACCTGCAAATGGCGCAGATGCGCGCGCTTGAAGCAGGACGCTGGATGATTCGCGCGACCAACAACGGCGTGACCGGGCTGATCAACCCGTTCGGCCAGATCACCGAGCGAATTCCGCAGTTCGAGCAGGGCGTGCTCTACGGCGAAGTGGTGCCGATGCACAACCTGACGCCGTATCTGCAATGGCGCTCGTGGCCGCTGATCATCCTGTGCGTGGTGCTGTTCGGCTGGGCGCTGATGACCAACCGGATGTCCAAGACACTCTGAGAAATCGCTCGCTCCCACAGTTGACCACTGTGGGAGCGAGCTTGCTCGCGAAGGCGCCATCAACGACAACGCATCAATCGGTGCTGCCATTCCCTCGGTAGAACAGCGAATAGCCGATCTGCCCCACCGCCTCGTTCATCAACTGCCCGCTCTGCCAGATCGACTTGAACTCCGGCAGCCAGCCGCCGAACGGTCGCGCATTGTCCGTGCCGAGGAAACCGACCGGCGCCGGCACGACCTCGAACCCGGCCTGTTGATAACTCCACACCGCTCGCGGCATATGCCAGGCCTGGGTGACCAGCACGATGCGTTTGACGCCTTCCGGCAACAGCATTTTGGCGCTGAATTCGGCGTTCTCCCACGTAGTGCGGCTCTCTCCCTCCTGCCAGCGCACGGTCACGCCGAAGTCATCGCGCAATGAATCCGCCATCAGTTTCGCTTCAGTCGGCGGCGTACCGTAATGCAGGCCACCGCTGGTCAGAATCGGCAGCCCCGACGCCTTGGCCAGTCGCGCCGCATAACGTTGGCGCTCGAGCCCGACACCGGTCGGTTGATCTTCACCCCAGGCCAGATCGCCGCGCTCGCGGCCGGAACCCAGCACCACAATCGCATCGGCGCGCTGCGCCAGATTTGTCCATGCTTCCCGGGCCAGCGGCGGCTCGCGTTCCAGAGCCTTGGCGCCCCACTGCACGACCACCGGCAGACTCATCAGCAAGAAGCCACCAAAACCCAGGGCGAAACACAGCCCGGCCAGTCGCGGCCGCGAACGTCGCAACCACCAGGCGACGAGTAGCAGCAACAAGAGAAGGCCTGGCGGCAATAGAAGTTGTTTAATGAAATAACGAAAAGGCATCGAGCATCTCCAGAGATGCCCGAAGCCTAAGTGGGTTGATACAGCACGACAACCAGTAGGGTCGGATCCCGTTGAAAAAGATCCGCTTTTTGACCTGCCATGCGTTTACTTGGCCTGCAGAGTCCGCACTTTGACGGCGTCTCTGCCGGGTGCCTTGTCCTTGAGCCAGATGACCTTGGCCGAATGGGCAGCATCGAGCTGTTTCACTGCTTGTGACAGGTATCCGTGGGTTTCACGCTCACTGCGATCCAGATAGGCCTTGACCAGTTTGAACTCGGCGGGACTCAAGCCACGCAATTCCAGCTCCAGGGGGCGCTCGTCGCGCAGCCTTCCAGCGGTTTTTGCCGCGTCCAGGGCCATCCCCAGACGATCGATCAACCGCTCGTACAACTCGGGTTTGGTAACGTTTTTTTGCTGTGACTCCACCATCCCTCACCTCATTGAAGATAAGACTCACTCCCCAGTTAGAGCTTAGCTTCGCTGCACAAACCGGCTGCGTGCCGCGACCAACGGCCCTCGCCGCGATTTCGGCCGGTCAAACGGCTGCAATCAGGGTTTCCCTAGGCCAAGCGCGGTCATGTATGCTACGGCGCTTCCTGTAACTCCACTTCCAGCTCGTCCGACATGCCCGGGACGTCGCATTGAAGAGGATTAGGCCACCCCTATCCAGTACAAAAGTAGCCATGCACGAACAATATCAGCCCCGTGAAATCGAAGCCGCCGCCCAATCGTTCTGGGACGAGCAAAAGTCCTTTGAAGTCAGTGAACAGCCAGGCAAGGAAACCTACTACTGCCTGTCGATGTTCCCTTACCCCAGCGGCAAGCTACACATGGGGCACGTGCGCAACTACACCATCGGCGACGTGATCTCCCGCTACCAGCGCATGCTCGGCAAGAACGTTCTGCAACCGATGGGTTGGGACGCCTTCGGCATGCCGGCGGAAAACGCCGCGATGAAGAACAACGTGGCCCCGGCCAAGTGGACCTACGAAAACATCGCCTACATGAAATCCCAGCTGCGCAGCCTGGGCCTGGCGGTCGACTGGTCGCGGGAAGTCACCACCTGCAAGCCGGATTACTACCGCTGGGAACAATGGCTGTTCACTCGCCTGTTCGAAAAAGGCGTGATCTACCGCAAGAATGGCACCGTGAACTGGGACCCGATCGACCAGACCGTTCTGGCCAACGAACAGGTGATCGACGGTCGCGGCTGGCGTTCCGGCGCGCTGATCGAAAAGCGCGAAATCCCGATGTACTACTTCAAGATCACCGCCTACGCGGATGAGCTGCTGGAGAGCCTCGACGAACTGACCGGCTGGCCTGAGCAGGTCAAGACCATGCAGCGCAACTGGATCGGCAAGTCGCGCGGGATGGAAGTGCAGTTCCCGTACAACGTCGACTCGATCGGCGAAACCGGCACCCTGAAAGTCTTCACCACCCGTCCGGACACCCTGATGGGCGCAACTTATGTTGCCGTGGCCGCCGAGCACCACCTGGCCGCTCTCGCCGCGAAGAACAACCCTGAGCTGCAAGCGTTCATCGCCGAATGCAAGGGCGGCAGCGTCGCCGAAGCCGACGTCGCCACTCAAGAGAAGAAAGGCCTGCCGACCGGCCTGTTCGTCGAGCACCCGCTGACCGGCGAAAAACTGCCGGTGTGGGTCGCCAACTATGTACTGATGCACTACGGCGACGGCGCGGTCATGGCTGTGCCGGCGCACGACGAGCGCGATTTCGAATTCGCCCACAAGTACAACCTGCCGGTCAAATCCGTGGTGCGCACCAGCTCCGGTGAAACCAACCCGGCGCCATGGCAAGACGCCTACGGCGAGCACGGCACGCTGATCAACTCCGGCGAATTCGACGGTCTGGACTTCGCTGGCGCGTTCGACGCCATGGAAGTCGCCCTGATCAAGAAAAACCTCGGCGCCTCGCGCACCCAGTTCCGCCTGCGCGACTGGGGCATCAGCCGTCAGCGCTACTGGGGCTGCCCGATCCCGATCATCCACTGCGATGCCTGCGGCGACGTGCCGGTGCCGGAAGATCAACTGCCGGTCGTCCTGCCGGAAGACGTGGTGCCGGACGGCGCCGGTTCGCCGCTGGCACGCATGCCCGAGTTCTACGAGTGCACCTGCCCGAAATGCGGTCAGCCTGCCAAGCGTGAAACCGACACCATGGACACCTTCGTCGAGTCGTCCTGGTACTACGCCCGTTACGCCTCGCCGCACTTCGAAGGCGGTCTGGTGGAAAAATCCGCGGCCGACCACTGGCTGCCGGTGGATCAGTACATCGGCGGCATTGAACACGCCATTCTTCACCTGCTGTACGCGCGTTTCTTCCACAAGCTGATGCGCGACGAAGGCCTGGTGAGCTCCAACGAGCCGTTCAAGAACCTGCTGACTCAAGGCATGGTGATTGCCGAGACTTACTATCGCCGCGAAGCCAACGGCGCCTACACCTGGTTCAATCCGGCGGACGTCGATCTCGAACGCGACGGCAAGGGCAACGTCACCAGCGCCAGACTGAAAACCGACGGTCTGCCGGTGGAAATCGGCGGCACCGAGAAAATGGCCAAGTCGAAGAACAACGGCGTCGACCCTCAATCGATGATCGACCAGTTCGGCGCGGACACCTGCCGCCTGTTCATGATGTTCGCCTCGCCGCCCGACATGAGCGCCGCGTGGTCCGACTCCGGCGTTGAAGGTTCGCACCGCTTCCTCAAGCGCGTCTGGCGTCTGGCTCAGGCCCACGTCACTCAGGGCCTGCCGGGCAAACTGGACATCGCCGGCCTGAACGACGAGCAGAAAGCCGTTCGTCGCGCGATCCACCAGGCGATCAAGCAGGCCAGCCATGACGTCGGCCAGAATCACAAATTCAACACCGCCATCGCCCAGGTGATGACGCTGATGAACGTACTGGAAAAAGCAGCACAATCCACCGAACAGGATCGCGCACTGGTTCAGGAAGGTCTGGAAGCCGTTACGCTGTTGCTGGCTCCGATCACCCCGCACATTTGCCACGAACTGTGGAATCAACTGGGCCACGCCGACCCTGTGATCGACGCCGGCTGGCCAGTGGTGGATGAAAGCGCACTCGTTCAGGACAGCCTGACCCTGGTGATCCAGGTCAACGGCAAGCTGCGTGGCCAGATCGAAATGCCGGCCGCCGCTACCCGTGAAGAAGTCGAAGCGGCAGCCCGTGCCAACGAGAACGTACTGCGTTTCGTTGACGGCCTGACGATTCGCAAAGTGATCGTAGTGCCCGGGAAACTGGTCAATATCGTCGCCAGCTAATTGGATCGGGCGTCAGGTGTGCCTGACGCCCAGTAAAACCTTTCGGGCCACAGAGTCGGCCCACATGGTTTCAAGGGGAGCAACACAATGATCAAACGCAATCTGCTGGTGATGGGCCTCGCCGTCCTGTTGAGCGCCTGCGGTTTCCAGCTGCGTGGTACCGGCACCAACGAACTTTCGATCAAGGAGCTCGATCTGAGCGCCCGCAACGCCTACGGCGAAACCGTGACGCAACTGCGTCAGGTGCTGGAGGCCAGCGGCGTCAAGGTCGTTTCCGGTGCGCCGTACAAGCTTTACCTGTCCGATGAGCAGGAAAGCCAGCGCATCCTCAGCTACGCGGGCGCCGGTCGTACTGGCGAATATCAGGTGAGCACCGTGCTGACCTACGATATCCGCGGCGAAAAGGACCTGTTGCTCAAGAGCGACAAGCTTGAAGTGCAGAAAGTGTTCATCCACGACGGCAACAACCTCGTGGGTTCCGACCAGGAAGCCAACGATGCCCGACGTGAAACACAACGCGAGCTGGTACAGCGCATGATGCTGCGTCTGCAACAGCTGACACCGGCACAGCTTGACGCTCTGCAGCAAACCGCCAACGCACGGGCCAAGGCAGAAGCCGACGCCCTCGAAGCGGCACAGAAGGCTGAAGCGGAAACCCCGCGCCAGTCGCCGCTCGAACTGCCGCAGCAGTAAGACGTTCGGGGCGCTCAGGCGCCCCGTTCGCCCTCTCTTATGAAGCTCGCTCCCGCCCAACTCGGCAAACACCTGCAAGGCGCTCTTGCGCCGGTCTACATCATCAGCGGCGATGACCCGCTGCTGTGTCAGGAAGCCGCCGACGCCATCCGCTCCGCTGCCCGCCAGCAAGGATTCGATGAACGCCAAGTGTTTGCCGCCGACGCCAATTTCGATTGGGGGACATTGCTCCAGGCCGGCGCCAGCATGTCGCTGTTCGCCGAAAAACGCCTGCTGGAACTGCGCCTGCCTTCGGGCAAGCCCGGTGACAAGGGCGCCGCCGCGCTGATCGAATATTGCTCGCGCCCGGCTGAAGACACGGTGCTGCTGATCAGCCTGCCGAAGCTGGACGGTAGCGCGCAGAAAACCAAGTGGGGCAAGGCGCTGGTCGAAGGTCAGCAGACCCAGTTCGTGCAGATCTGGCCGGTGGACGCCAACCAGCTGCCGAGCTGGATTCGTCAGCGCCTGTCCCAGGCCGGCTTGTCGGCCAGCCAGGACGCGGTCGAGCTGATTGCCGCGCGGGTCGAAGGCAACCTGCTGGCCGCTGCGCAAGAGATCGAAAAGCTTAAGCTGATGGCCGAGGGCGGACAGATCACCATCGAAACCGTACAGGCGGCCGTGGCCGACAGTGCGCGTTTCGACGTGTTCGGCCTGACCGATGCAGTGCTCAACGGCGAACCGGCCCACGCCCTGCGCATGCTCGAAGGGCTGCGCGGTGAAGGGGTCGAGCCGCCGGTGATCCTCTGGGCCCTGGCTCGGGAGTTACGGCTGCTGGCCAACATCTCGTTGCAATACAGCCAGGGCACGCCGCTGGACAAGTGCTTCAGTCAGGCCAAGCCGCCGGTCTGGGACAAGCGCAAACCGCTGATGAGCAAGGCCCTGCAACGCTACTCGGCGCAACGCTGGGCGCAGTTGTTGCTGGAAGCCCAGCGCATCGATGCACAAATCAAGGGCCAGGCGGCCGGTTCGCCGTGGATGAGCCTGAGCCGGTTGGCGCTGCTGATGGCCGGTCAGCGTCTGACATTACCTGCCGAATGAAATCCGGGATCGCGCGCGGCGGTCCCGTTGTTTACCGAGTCCATTTCCTACAGAACATCCCGCCGTCGGTCCTATAGACAGACGCTCTAGATCGGCAGATTATCTGCCGCGCAAAACCTCACTCAATCGAGAGAATCATCATGAGCAAAAAGCCATCGAAACATGGCCACAACAAGGCCAAATCCATCGTCGCCCAACCCCTGTTCCGCAGCCGTCAGGAACGACCAACCAAGGGTAAAGGCAGCTACCGCCGCGAAGCCTTCCAGTCTGACAGCTGGGAGGCTTCTTACTTTCTGGCCGCTTGAAGCGCAGCACCCCTTCCTCATGTTAAGGTCTGCACCTGATTCGTATTCCCTGGACCCGTGCATGCCCCTCAGTCTTTCCCGTCGTTGGCCCTTTCGCCAACTGATCGCTGCCTCCAGCTTCGTATTGCTCGTCGCCTGCGCGGAAAAACCCACCGCCGCTGACGCTCAACCGCTTCAGACCGTCCCCGTTGCCACAGCCCCAGCGGTCATCCCGCCGGTAGTGCCGTCCGGTGACAACCTCGACCTGCAACCGACCCAGACCTTTGCCGAATGGCAGGCCGGTTTCCGCAAGGAAGCCCTGGCCGCCGGCATTCGTGCCGACCTGTTCGACCGTGCCTTCGCCAATGTCAGCTTCGATGCCAGCGTGATTCGCGCCGACCGCAGCCAGCCGGAATTCGCCCGGCCGGTCTGGGAATACCTGGATGGCGCACTGTCGCCGTTGCGCGTGCGCAAAGGTCAGGCACTGATCAGCCAGTACGCCGATATTCTGCAGAGCATCGAACAGCGTTACGGCGTCGATCGCCAGGCGCTGGTGTCGGTGTGGGGGATGGAAAGCAATTTCGGCCAGTTCCAGGGGAGCAAGTCGGTGATCAACTCGCTGGCGACCCTGGCCTATGAAGGTCGCCGTCCGGGCTTTGCCCATGCGCAGCTGATTGCGGCGCTGCAGATCCTGCAACAGGGCGACATCACGCCGGAGAAAATGCTCGGCTCCTGGGCCGGCGCCATGGGCCAGACCCAGTTCATCCCGACCACCTACAACACCCACGCCGTGGACTTCGACGGTGACGGTCGCCGCGACATCTGGGGCAGCCCGGCTGACGCATTGGCCTCCACCGCGCACTACCTGCAAAGCTCCGGCTGGCAGCGTGGCCAGCCGTGGGGCTTCGAAGTGCAACTGCCGAGCGGTTTCAACTACACCCTGGCCGACGGCGCGATTCGCAAGAGCGTCGCTGAATGGCGGCAACTGGGCGTGATCCTGCCGAACGGCGGCCAGGTGCCGGCCGGCTCCGAGCAACTGTCTGCTGCCCTGCTGCTGCCGGCTGGCTACCGTGGCCCGGCGTTCCTGATCCTCGATAACTTCCGGGCGATCCTCAAGTACAACAATTCGTCGTCCTACGCACTGGCCGTCAGCCTGTTGTCCGAGCGCTTCAACGGCGCCGGCCTGATCAATGGCACCTGGCCAAAAGACGACCTGCCTTTGAGCCGCACCGAGCGGATCGAACTGCAAAACCTGCTGACCGCGCGCAACTACGACGCAGGCACCGCCGACGGGATCATCGGTGCCAATACGCGCAAGGCGATTCGCGCTGCGCAGCAGTCATTTGGCTGGCCGGCGGATGGTTATCCGACGCACAAGCTGCTGGAAAGCCTGCGTAACCAGTAAAAACAAAAAGACCGCCGCCTCTTCAGGCGGCGGTCTTTTTTTGCGGCTCGATCAGCGAATCACCACATCCTGTTCCAGCATCAACTCCTTCTTGCCCGCATCCAGTCGAACCAACGCCCCCAGCGGCAACGTCAGGTTCGGATCGCAGTGCCCGCTGCGCCAGCCGGACAGCACCGGAATCCGCAGGGGTTCAAAGGTCTGCTTGAGCAAGCGGTTCAAGGCCTCGACATCCACACCCGCCACGTCCCCGACCAACACGCCGCGCAATCTGGCCAACTTGCCCGCCAGACGCATCTGGGTCAGCAAGCGGTCGATCCGGTACAGCGGCTCGTTGATGTCCTCGATGAGCAGAATCACCCCTTCGACATCGATTTCGTAAGGCGTGCCAAGAGTCGAGGCGATCATTGCCAGATTACCGCCCTGCAAACGCCCGTGGGCAATGCCGGGCTCCACGGTGGTCAACGGATAAGCCGCCGGATGACTCAGTACACTGCCGGCCTTCAACTGACCGCGCAGCATGGCGAAGAACGACGTTACCGTCGGCGGCTCCTTGTCACCCAGCAGATCGGCATTCAACAGCGGCCCGTGAAAGGTCACGAACCCGGCGTAGCGACTGATGGCCAGATGCAGTGCGGTGATGTCGCTGTAACCGACGAAGGGCTTGGCATGGCGGCTCAGCAGGTCGTAATCGATCCGATCCAGCAACCGTGGCGTGCCGTAACCACCGCGCAGGCAAATGATCGCATCGACCTCTTCGTCAGCGAACGCCGCGTGCAGATCGTTGAGCCGCACCTCGTCGCTGCCGGCCAGATAACCGTCCTTTTCATAGACGCCCGGGAACACCCGTAAACCGTAACCCCGGGCGCGCATCCACTGAACGGCCTTTTCGGTATCCAGCGTGCCGGGGCCGGCGGGCGCAATGACGCCGATCAGCCCTTCCGACGGCAGTGCGGGCACAGGCTTGTGCGGAAAAAGGGTGTGGGTCGGTCGAACGGTCATCCATGGATCTCCCTGTGTGAAGTCATGCTCACACAGTAGTCAGGAACGGCGACAAACAGAAGAGTCTCAGCTGCGCCGCAGATTGCGGGAAAAGTCAGTAACGAGTGTAGGCCGGGCAAAAAAATGCCCGCCGGGCGATAAACCCCGGCGGGCATTCTTTCATTCAGCGCTGAATCAGGAGCCGAGCAGCTCGGCCTTGACCAGTTTCGCTTGCTCGTCAGCGTGGTACGAAGAACGCACCAACGGGCCGGATGCGACGTTCTTGAAGCCCATCTTGTAACCTTCCTCGGCGAACCAGGCGAAGGTGTCCGGGTGCACGAAACGCTGCACCGGCAAGTGGCTGCGGGACGGTTGCAGATACTGGCCCAGGGTCAGCATGTCGATGTCGTGTTCGCGCATGCGCTTCATGACTTCGATGACTTCGTCGTCGGTCTCGCCCAGACCCAGCATCAGGCCGGATTTGGTCGGGATGTGCGGCATCATCTGCTTGAAGCGTTGCAGCAGGGTCAGCGACCACTGGTAGTCCGAACCCGGACGCGCAGCCTTGTACAGGCGCGGTACGGTTTCCAGGTTGTGGTTGAACACATCCGGCGGCTCGGCAGCGGTGATTTCCAGGGCGATGTCCATGCGGCCACGGTAGTCCGGGACCAGTGTCTCGAGCTGCACGTTCGGCGACAGTTTGCGGATTTCGCGGATGCAGTCGGCAAAGTGCTGGGCACCGCCGTCACGCAGGTCGTCGCGGTCAACCGAGGTGATCACCACGTACTTGAGTTTCAGGTCGGCGATGGCGATGGCCAGGCTTTCCGGCTCGTTGACGTCCAGTGGTTTCGGACGACCGTGGCCAACGTCGCAGAACGGGCAACGGCGGGTGCAGATGTCACCCATGATCATGAAGGTCGCGGTGCCGCCGGAGAAGCACTCGCCCAGGTTCGGGCAGGACGCCTCTTCGCAGACGCTGTGCAGCTTGTGCTTGCGCAGCAGGCTCTTGATGCGGTCGACTTCCGGCGAAACCGGGATGCGCACGCGGATCCAGTCGGGTTTCTTCGGCAGTTCGGTGGTCGGAATGATCTTCACCGGGATGCGTGCAACCTTCTCGGCGCCGCGCAGCTTGACGCCGGCTTCAACCTTGGGACGCGGGGCCGGGCGCTCGGTCACGTCGAGCGTCGGGATCATGGTTTGCACTGCATCAGTAGTCATATCAGTCGATTCCGCCCGTCAGGGTCGTCTGCTCAGCATAGTCGAGGTGTTTGACGAGCTGCGCGCGCAGCCGGGCACTTACCTCGGCAAATTCAATCGATCCTGCGTGCTCGCTCAGCTGGGTCATCGCCAGCCCGGCATAGCCGCAGGGATTAATCCGTCGAAACGGTTCCAGGTTCATGTCCACGTTCAGGGCCAGGCCATGAAAGGAGCAACCGTGGCGAATCCGCAAACCCAGAGAAGCGATCTTCGCTCCGTCGACGTAGACGCCGGGAGCATCCGGCTTGGCCACGGCGGTCACGCCGTAGCTGGCCAGCAGTTCGATCAGGCAGCGCTCCATGCGGCTGACCAGATCGCGCACGCCGAAACCGAGTCGGCGCACATCCAGCAGCAGATAGGCCACCAACTGGCCTGGGCCATGGTAGGTCACCTGACCGCCGCGGTCGACCTGCACCACCGGAATATCCCCCGGCAGCAACAGGTGCTCGGCCTTGCCGGCCTGGCCCTGGGTGAACACCGGCGGGTGTTCCACCAGCCAGATTTCGTCCGGGGCCGTGGTGCCACGCTCGTTGGTAAAACGTTGCATGGCCTGCCAGACCGGCTCGTAAGCCATCTGGCCAAGCTCGCGAAAGCCCAGCGTGCCCGGCATCACAGCACCATGTGCACGAAACCGGTAGCCCGCAGTTCGCTGTTGATGTTGTACAGCTGATCCTGATCGGTCGCGACGATGTGCAACTGAATGGTGGTGTATTTGCCGTTGCTGCTCGAACGCTCGTCGACACGCTCATCGTTGATCTTCGCGAATTTCTTCACGATTTCGATGATCTTGTCTTTGTGGCCAACCCCCGTATCGCTGATCACCTTAACCGGATAATCAACCTGGGGAAATTCGATCTTTGGCGCCTTTACTTCGGTATCGGTCATGGCGTAACGGCCTCGTAAGCGTAAGCCCGGTAACGAACAAGGCCCCGCTCCGGATCGGAACGGGGCCATGCAGGTCAACTCAAATCAGTTGAACAAGCCGTAGAAGAATAGACGGATGCTATCCCACATGCGGCGGAAGATACCACCCTCCTCGACAGCGTCCAGGGCGATCAGGTCGGCGCTGTGCACCACCTTGTCGTCCAGTTTCACTTCGACTTTACCGATCACGTCGCCCTTGGCGATTGGCGCGGTCAGTTGCGGGTTCATGGTCATGCTGGCAGCGAGCTTCTTCAGCTGGCCTTTCGGCAGGGTCATGGTCAGGTCTTGTGCCAGGCCGGCCTTGACCTGGCTGGTAGTGCCTTTCCACACCGGGGCCTGAGCCAGTTCGGTGCCCTTCTGGTAGAAGGTCTGGGTTTCGAAGAAGCGGAAACCGTAGGTCAGCAGCTTCTGGGTCTCGGCGGCGCGAGCCACTTCGCTGTTGGTGCCGAACACCACGGCGATCAGGCGCATGCCATCACGTACGGCCGAGGACACCATGCAGTAGCCGGCTTCGTCGGTGTGGCCGGTTTTCAGACCGTCAACGGTCTTGTCGCGCCAGAGCAGCAGGTTGCGGTTAGGCTGTTTGATGCCGTTCCAGAAGAACTCTTTCTGCGAGTAGATCGCGTAGTGAGCCGGATCTTCGTGGATGATCGCGCGCGCCAGGATCGCCATGTCGTGAGCCGACGAGTAGTGCTCGGGGTTCGGCAGACCGGTCGGGTTCATGAAGTGGGTATTGGTCATGCCCAGATCGGCGACGGTCTTGTTCATCAAGTCGGCGAAGGCGTCTTCGCTACCCGCGATGTGTTCAGCCACCGCGACGCTGGCGTCGTTGCCAGACTGGATGATGATGCCGTGCAGCAGGTCGCTGACAGTGACCTGCGAGCCGACCTTGATGAACATCCGCGAACCGCCGGTGCGCCAGGCGTTTTCGCTGACGGTCACCGGGTCGTTTTCACCGATCTGGCCGCGACGGATTTCCAGCGTGGCGATGTACGCGGTCATCAGTTTGGTCAAGCTGGCCGGCGGCAGACGCTGGTCACCGTTGTTCTCCACCAGCACGTTGCCGCTGTTGGCATCCATGAGCACGTAGGATTTGGCGGCCAGTTGTGGTGGCGACGGCATCATCTCGGCCGCGAACGCGGCAGGCGAGAGGAGCAGCGGGACTAGCAGACACAGGCGTTTGGCAAAGGTGGTGATGTTCATCCGTCTCTCGAAATCGCTAATGGAAACTGTCCTGGCGGACAAAATTTAATCAGATGTCTTTCAGGCTTTGCCCGAAACCTGCCTGCGCGACGATCATGCTGCGTTAAAAACAGATTCGGAATGCTCATGTAGGTCCCCTACACTCCGCTTCCTCACCTGTTTTTGCCTTGCCTGATCGCCGCTCGGCGAGCTTTCGAGCAAACCCTACGAGCATCGCGTGTTCAGTTGCTCACTCCAGTCACCCTTGCCGGGCTTTTGTTCTTCGACGAGCCAACAACCTGGTTCACCCCCCAATCGCTGGTGAACCGTCAATCAAGTCCTACGTTTACTCGGTGACCACACTTGGCGAACCGAGGTTGGCCAGGCGCACGCTGTTCTGTACCTGGGCAATTTCACCCGGCGAACCGATCGGCCCCAGGCGAACCCGGTGCAGGGTCTGCTGATTGCGCACGATCGAGCTGATGAACACCGGAGCGCTCACCATCCCGCTGAGCTTCGACCTCAGGAGTTCTGCAGCGTCCGGGTTGGCGAACGCGCCCACCTGCAGATACTGGCCAGACGCTGGTGCAGAAGCGTTTTTTTTTGCATCGAGCTGGACTGGCACGACGGCCGCGGCGTGCTGCTGCGGCGGCGGAGTCCATTGCTCGACGGTGCCGGCCGAGGCCGTGATCACCGGGGCGCTATTCTGCGCGACTTGCGGCTCGTTGAGCATCAAAGGCGCCGGACGGCCCTTGGCGGCCCACCATTGCTGCGGGTCGATGCCTTCGACCTTGACCCGCGCGGTGCCGATTTCGGCATAACCGAGTTTTTTCGCGGCGGCGTAGGACAGGTCGATGATCCGGTCCGAGTAGAACGGCCCGCGGTCATTGACCCGCAGAATCACGCTCTTGTTGTTGTCCAGGTTGGTCACCCGAACGTAACTCGGCAGCGGTAATGTCTTGTGGGCGGCACTCATGCCGTACAGGTCGTAGACCTCCCCGTTGGCGGTGTTCTGACCGTGGAACTTGGTGCCGTACCAGGACGCAGTGCCGGAGGCCACGTAAGTCTTGGATTCCTGCAACGGGAAGTAGGTCTTGCCCAGCACGGTGTACGGGTTGGCCTTGTACGGGCCGGTGTGCAGGGTCGGCGTGGCGTCCGGGATGCGCGATACGTCGACGTCCCACCACGGCGCGCCGTCCTTGTGGGCCCGGTTGATGTCCAGGCCCGGCTGCGAACGTACGGCGGTGGTCGGCTTCTGGGTCGGCGAACGACTGGTCGAACAACTGGCGACCAGTACCGCCAATGCAGCAAAGGCCACCAGCTTCAGGGGTTTATTGATAGGCAATGCCCGCATTACTTGACGCCCCGTGCTTGTACCAGCTGTTCAGACAGTTGATGTACGGCCATGGCGTACATCACGCTGCGGTTATAACGCGTGATCGCGTAGAAATTCTTCAGGCCCATCCAGTATTCCGGGCCGTTGTCGCCTTCCAGGCGGAATGCGGTGACCGGCATGTCATCGCGCAGCGCATCATGACTCGACCAGCCCAGCGCTCGCAACTCCCCGACGGTTTTCGTCGGCTCGATGCCGGTGGTAAGGCCTTCATCCACCTGCTCGCCACGGACATCCGCGCGGCTGACTACCGGTTCACCGGCGACCCAGCCGTGACGCTTGAAATAGCTGGCGACGCTGCCGATCGCATCATCCGGGTTGTTCCAGATATTGATGTGGCCGTCGCCGTCGAAATCCACCGCGTAGGCGCGAAAACTGCTCGGCATGAACTGCGGCAAACCCATCGCCCCGGCATAGGAACCCTTGAGGGTCAGCGGGTCGACCTGCTCTTCCCGCGCCAGCAGCAGGAACTCACGCAGCTCCTTGCGGAAAAATTCGGCACGGGGAGGATAGTCGAAACCCAGCGTGGACAAGGCATCGATCACCCGGTAATTGCCGGTATTACGTCCGAAAAAGGTCTCAACGCCGATGATCGACACGATCACCTGGGCTGGAACACCGTATTCCTGCTCGGCGCGGGCCAGGGTGGCCTCGTGCTGGCGCCAGAAGTCCACACCGCGGGCGATGCGCGCGTCGGTGATGAACATCGGCCGGTATTCTTTCCACTGCTTGACCCGTTCGGCGGGTTTGGAAATGGCGTCGAGAATCGCCTGCTTGCGCTGGGCTTCGCGGAACACGGCCATCAGCTGTTCGCCGGCAAAACCGTAGTCGCGGGTCATTTCACCGACGAATTCGGCCACCTGGGGCGAGCCTTCGTAATCGCCGGCCAACGCTTCCTGCGCGCTGCCAAGGATGCCTACCAGGCCGAGCCACGGTGCGTATCGTGTCGCCCAGTCACGCATTACTTGCATTGAACTCTTCACCTTATTCAAACCTGTGCGATCCACTTGCGATGGGTATGGATCGACATCAAAACCCCAAACGCTGACAGCAGCGTCACCAGCGAAGTTCCGCCATAGCTAATGAACGGCAACGGCACCCCCACCACCGGCAACAGGCCACTGACCATACCGATGTTGACGAAAACGTAAACAAAAAACGTCATGGTCAGAGCACCGGCGAGCAATTTGCCGAACAGCGTCTGCGCCTGGGCGGTAATCACCAGGCCGCGGCCGATCAGCAGCAGATAGATCAGCAACAGTGCGCAGATGCCCACCAGCCCGAACTCTTCGCCGAGCACCGCGATGATGAAGTCGGTGTGGCTTTCCGGCAGGAAGTCCAGGTGCGACTGGGTGCCCAGCAGCCAGCCCTTGCCGAATACACCGCCGGAACCGATGGCGGCTTTCGACTGAATGATGTTCCAGCCGGTGCCCAGCGGATCGCTCTCCGGGTCGAGGAACGTCAGAATCCGTTGCTTCTGGTAGTCGTGCATGATGAAGAACCACATCGCCACCGACACCGGAATCGCCGCCGCCAGCACGCTGAGAATCCAACGCCAGCGCAAACCGCCCATGAACAGTACGAAGGCACCACCGGCCAGAATCAGCAGCGAAGTGCCCAGATCCGGCTGACGCACGATCAGGGCAAACGGCACGCCGATCAGCAGCAGACTGATGCCCACGTGCTTGAGCTGCGGCGGCAGCGTGCGCTTGGACAGGTACCAGGCGATGGTCGCCGGCATCAGGATCTTCATGAATTCCGAGGGCTGGAAGCGGATCACCCCGGGAATGTTGATCCAGCGGGTCGCGCCCATGGCGTTGTGGCCCATGATGTCCACCACCATCAGCAATACCACCCCGATCACGTAGCCGAGCGGCACCCAGCGCGCCATGAACCTTGGCTCGAACTGGGCGATGACAATCATCGACACCAGACCGATGCCGAACGACGTGGCCTGTTTGGCCAGCAGGTCCCAGCTCTTGCCGCTGGCCGAATACAGCACGAACAGGCTGCCGGCGGCCAGGATCAACAACAGCACCAGCAACGGGCCGTCGATATGCAAACGTTGCAGCAGCGTCGCCCGGCGACGCATCACATCCTCGCTGGAGAGCATGCGATCGAAATTATTCATCACGGGCCGTAGCCTCCGCACTGATAGGGCTGGCGTATTCGGCCTTCAACCGTCCGTCCTGATCCAGCAGCCAGGCATCCATGACCTGGCGCACCACCGGTGCCGCGACGCCGGAACCGGACTCACCGTTCTCGACCATCACCGACACCACGATTTTCGGGTCATCCGCCGGCGCGAAACCGACGAACAGGGCGTGGTCACGGTGGCGCTCCTGAACCTTGGAGCGGTCGTACTTCTCGCCTTGCTTGATCGCCACGACCTGTGCCGTACCCGACTTGCCGGCGATCCGGTATTGCGCGCCGATCGAGGCCTTGCGCGCGGTGCCACGGGCACCGTGCATCACCTGCTGCATGCCGTGGTTGACCTTGTTCCAGTCCGAAGGATCGCGAAGGATGATGTCCGGCATCGGATTTTCATCCTTGGGCTTCTCGCCTTCGATAGTCCTGGCCAGGTGCGGGCGATTCCACACGCCCTTGTTGGCCACCAGCGCCGTGGCCTGGGCCAGTTGCAGCGGGGTCGATTGCATGTAGCCCTGGCCGATCCCGAGAATCAGGGTTTCGCCGGGGAACCACGCCTGACGCCGGGTCGCGCGTTTCCACTCGCGGGACGGCATCAGGCCGGGGGATTCTTCGAACATGTCCAGCGAGACCTTCTGGCCGATGCCGAACTTGTTCATATAGGCCGACAACCGATCGATGCCCAGCTTGTGCGCCAGATCATAGAAGTAGGTGTCGTTGGATCGCATGATCGCCGTATCGAGGTCGACGAAGCCGTCCCCGGTGCGGTTCCAGTTGCGGTACTTGTGATCGTAGTTGGGCAGCATGTAGTAACCGGGGTCGAACACCCGGCTCGACGCCGTCACCACACCCGCATCGAGACCGGCAATCGCCACCGCCGGCTTGATCGTCGAGCCCGGCGGGTACAGACCGCGCAGCACGCGGTTGAACAGCGGCCGGTCGATCGAATCGCGCAGCTCGGCGTAAGCCTTGAAGCTGATGCCGGTGACGAACAGGTTCGGGTCGAAGCTCGGCTGACTGACCATCGCCAGCACTTCGCCGGTTTTCGGATCGAGCGCCACCACCGCGCCACGCCGGCCGCCCAGCGCAGCCTCGGCGGCTTCCTGCAATTTGATGTCGAGGCTCAGGACAATGTCCTTGCCCGGCACCGGATCGGTCCGCTTGAGCACGCGCAGGACGCGGCCACGGGCGTTGGTCTCGACCTCTTCGTAACCCACCTGACCGTGCAGCTCGGCTTCGTAAAAGCGCTCGATGCCGGTCTTGCCGATGTGGTGGGTACCGCTGTAGTTGACCGGATCGAGGGTCTTCAGCTCTTTCTCGTTGATCCGCCCCATGTAACCCACCGAGTGCGCGAAATGCGCGCCCTGCGGGTAATGACGCACCAACTGCGCGACCACCTCGACACCCGGCAGACGGAACTGGTTCACCGCGATCCGGGCGATCTGCTCTTCGGTCAGTTCGAACAGGATCGGCACCGGCTCGAACGGCCGGCGGCCCTGACGCATGCGCTTCTCGAAGATCACCCGGTCTTCCGGCGTCAGCTCCAGCACCTCGACGATCACGTCGAGCACCTGCTGCCAGTCGCCGGAGCGCTCGCGGGTCATGCTCAGGCTGAAGCTCGGACGGTTGTCCGCCACCACCACGCCGTTGCGGTCGAAAATCAGGCCACGGGTCGGCGGAATCGGCTGAACGTGAACCCGATTGTTTTCCGACAGGGTCGAGTGATATTCGTACTGAATCACCTGCAGGTAATACAGGCGCGCGATCAGCACGCAAATCAGTGCCACCACCGCAATTGCGCCGAACACGACGCGACCACGCACCAGACGGGCGTCTTTTTCGTGGTCCTTGATGCGGATCGGCTGAGACATGAGGGCGGGTTACTTGTGGTAAGGGTGGCCGGACAGCACGGTCCAGGCACGATACAACTGCTCGCCGATGAGGATGCGCACCAGCGGGTGCGGCAGCGTCAGCGGCGACAACGACCAGCGCTGATCCGCGCGGGCACAGACTTCCGGTGCCAACCCTTCCGGGCCACCGACCATGAAGTTGACCGTGCGCGAGTCCAGGCGCCAGCGATCGAGTTCGACCGCCAGTTGCTCGGTGCTCCACGGCTTGCCATGAACCTCGAGGGTGACGATCCGCTCGTTCTGCCCGACCTTGGCCAGCATGGCTTCGCCTTCCTGACGGATGAAGCGGGCCACGTCGGCGTTCTTGCCACGGGTATTGAGCGGAATTTCCACCAGTTCCAGCGCCAGCTCGGACGGAAGACGCTTGGCATACTCATGCCAGCCTTCTTCCACCCACTTGGGCATGCGTGAACCGACGGCGATCAGTCGCAGTCGCACAGCAATCCCTTACAGCTGGTCTTTGTTGAGCTTGGTGAAATGCTCGTGGGTGTTTTCCGGGCTGTGGTGCTTGGCGTCCGCCGCACGGCTCTGCTCGGCACCGGCCCACAGGCGTTCCAGGTCGTAGAACTGACGTGCCGAGGCAGTCATCATGTGCACGATCACCAGGTCCAGGTCCAGCAGCACCCAGTCGCTGTCGCCCTTGCCTTCTTCGCCCAGCGGCCTGGCGCCCTGCTTTTTCACTTCTTCGCGAACCTTGTCCAGCATCGCGTTGATCTGGCGGTTGGAGGTACCGGTGGCGATGATCATGTAGTCGGTGATGCTCTGTTTGTCGCGCACATCAATGATCTGGATGTCCTGGGCCTTGACGTCTTCCAGGGCTGCCACGGCCACCTTGACCAGCTCGTCGCCCTTCAGCGGTTCGTTGGTGTTGACCGGTTCTGGCAGCGGGGCGCTCTTGAATGTGCCTTTGCGCTTTACTTTGGTTTGGTCTTTGTCAGTCATATAAAACTCGTTTTGCTCATATTTTCGGCGGCTTGGCGACACGTGGATTCGTATCAGTGAAGCACGCCTTGTTCAGTTCGACGCACGGTACAGACCGTGCGCATCGATGTAGGCCAGGACCGCGTCGGGCACCAGGAAACGTACCGACTTACCGCTGGCCAGCAGTTGACGGATCTGGGTGGCGGAAACCGCGAGCGGTGTCTGCCAGACGAATGCAATCTGTCCGCTCGGCCCCTTCAGGGCCAGCGGGTCGCTCACCGAACGCGCTGCCAGCAGGTTGCGCAAGGCATCCGGCGGTTCGCTGTCGGCGTCCGGGCGCTGTAGCACCAGGATGTGGCAATGCTGGAGCAACTCTTCCCAGCGGTGCCAAGTGGGCAGGCCGCAAAATGCGTCCCAGCCCAGAAGCAGAAAAACCTGGGTCTCGGCGGCCATTTCGGCACGCAGCGACTCCAGGGTATCGATGGTCCAGGACGGTTTGTCCCGCTGCAATTCGCGGGCGTCCACCACCAGCGGCGGCACACCGGCCACCGCACATTCAACCATTGCCAGCCGGTCCTGCGCCGACACCTGCGGCGTATCGCGGTGCGGCGGCCGGGCGCTGGGCATCATGCGCAGCTCATCGAGCCCCAGCGCTTCGGCGACTTCCAGCGCGCCACGCAAATGGCCGATGTGCACCGGGTCGAACGTCCCGCCCAGGACGCCAATGCGCCGGGGACGGGACTTCTTGCCGGGTTTCGGCGCTTTCGGGTCGAGGTCGGACAAGTCAGACCGTCGCCTGGCCGCGCAACTGGCCATCACCGACCACGATGTACTTCTCGCAGGTCAGTCCTTCCAGGCCCACCGGGCCACGGGCGTGCAGCTTATCAGTAGAAATGCCGATCTCGGCACCCAATCCGTATTCGAATCCGTCGGCGAAGCAGGTCGGGGTGTTGATCATCACCGACGCAGAGTCGACCTGAGCCACGAACTGGCGGGTGTCGGCGAGGTTTTCGCTGACGATCGCGTCGGTGTGATGGGAGCCGAAATGGTTGATGTGTTCGATGGCCTGATCCAGGCCATCCACCACGCGGATCGACAGAATCGGCGCCAGGTACTCGGTGCTCCAGTCTTCCTCGGTTGCCGCTACGGCCTCGATGATCGCCCGGGTGCGTTCGCAACCGCGCAGTTCGACGCCTTTTTCGCGGAACTGCTTCGCCATCGACGGCAGGAAATCCTTCGCAACACTTTGATCGACCAACAACGTTTCCAACGCACCGCAGATGCCATAGCGATAGGTCTTGGCATTGAAGGCAATACGCTGGGCTTTCGGCAGGTCGGCGTGTTCGCTGACATAGACGTGGCATATGCCGTCCAGGTGCTTGATCACCGGCACTCGGGCGTCACGGCTGATGCGCTCGATCAGGCCACGGCCACCGCGCGGTACGATCACGTCGACGTATTCGGGCATGGTGATCAGCGCGCCAACGGCGGCGCGGTCGGTGGTTTCCACCACTTGCACCACGGCGGCCGGCAGTTCGGCTTCGGCCAGACCGCGCTGGATGCAGGCGGCAATCGCGCGGTTGGAATGAATCGCTTCGGAACCGCCGCGCAGGATCGTCGCGTTGCCGGACTTCAGGCACAGGCTCGCGGCATCGATGGTCACGTTGGGACGGGATTCGTAGATGATCCCGATCACGCCCAGCGGGACACGCATCTTGCCGACCTGAATGCCCGACGGACGGAAGCTCATGTCGCGGATTGCACCGACCGGATCCGGCAGCGCTGCGACCTGACGCAGGCCGACGATCATGCCGTCGATGCGTGCCGGGGTCAGTTCCAGACGTTCCAGCAGTGCCGGCTCCAGACCGTTGGCGCGACCGGCGGCCAGATCCTGTTCATTGGCTGCCGCAAGCTCGGCGCGGGCGGCGTCCAGAGCATTGGCGGCGGCCAGCAGGGCGCGGTTTTTCTGCGCGGTGCTGGCACGGCCGATGACGCGGGAGGCTTCGCGGGCGGCGCGACCCAATCGGGTCATGTAGTCAAGAACGGACTCAGTCATGGTCTGCTGGGGTCTTGGCAAAGAGGAAAGCGGCAGATTATAGCTGCCGCGTCCCGGGACTAACAGCGGTGACGGGCGGATGGTCGAAATGGACGGCGATTTGCCGACGTTCAGCCGGGATTAAGCCGCGAATTGTTATCATCACGACCTCCTTCGCCTGGATAACCAGTGTTTGCCATGTCCAACCTGACCGTTCGCGCCCCCTCCGCGCGCCAGCCCGTCGGCCTCGCGGACGCTTTTTTCGACCGTGACGCCCAGACGCTGGCCAAGGATCTGCTCGGCAAAGTCATTCGCCATCGGGTCGGCGATTTATGGCTCAGCGCCCGGATCATCGAAACCGAAGCGTATTACTGCGAAGAAAAAGGCAGCCACGCGTCCCTCGGCTACACAGAAAAGCGTAAGGCTTTGTTTCTGGATGGCGGCCACATCTATATGTATTACGCCCGGGGCGGCGATTCGCTGAACTTCAGCGCGCAGGGCCCTGGCAATGCGGTGCTGATCAAATCGGCCTATCCGTGGGTCGACGAGATCAGCGGCCCGGCCAGCCTGGCGCAGATGCTGCTGAACAACCCCGATGCTAAGGGCCGCCCGCGTCCCACGCAGAAGCTCTGCGCCGGCCAGACCTTGTTGTGCAAGGCGCTGGGACTGAAAGTGCCGGTGTGGGATGCCAAGCGCTTCGACCACGAAATTCTGCTGGTGGAAGACACCGGCCCTGCGCCAATTCATGTGATTCAGACCACCCGCCTGGGCATTCCCCATGGCCGCGACGAACACCTGATGTATCGCTTCGTCGATGCCGCCTATGCCCAGTGGTGCACGCGGAACCCGCTGCGCCGGGGTCAGGTCGAAGGTCGCGATTATTTTCTGCTGTGAACCCACACCCTGCGGCTCGCCGTTCAGGGACATCAATGAAATGGAGTGGTTTGTATGGGCCCATGGCTCGATAGCGTGACCGGGTGGCTGGCCGCCAATCCGCAGTGGCTGGCCGCCGCTGTGTTCATCGTGGCCTGCGTGGAATGCCTGGCGATTGCCGGGTTGATCGTGCCCGGCACGGTATTGCTGTTTGCGGTGGCGGTGCTGGCCGGCAGCGGAGCGCTGTCGTTGAGTGAAACCCTGTTGCTGGGTTTCCTTGGCGGGATCCTCGGTGATGTGATTTCGTATTTCCTCGGCCGCCACTTCCACCAGAACATCCGGCGTCTGCCAGGCCTGCGCCATCACCCGGAATGGATGGCCGGCGCGGAAACCTATTTCCAGCGCTATGGCATTGCCAGCCTGCTGGTCGGCCGCTTCATCGGCCCGTTGCGACCGATGCTGCCGATGGTCGCGGGTATGTGCGACATGCCATTCCCGCGCTTTGCCGCCGTGAGTCTGCTGGCAGCGGCGGGCTGGAGCCTCGCGTACCTGCTGCCGGGCTGGGCCACCGGAGCGGCGATTCGGCTGCCACTGCCGGAAGGCTTCTGGCTGCAGGCCGGGATCGTTGCCGGCAGCATCGCGGTGATGGTCGGCCTGAGTGCCAACAGCAGCTTGCGTCGTCATCGCCGGGCGACGCTCTGGATCAGCAGCATGAGCCTGTTGATCCTGATCGGCCTGTTCATCGGCTACCCGTACCTGACCGCCCTCGATCAGGGCGTCATGACCCTGGTGCAGGAACACCGCCGCCCGGCGCTGGATGAAGTCGCGGTGGTTTTCACCCTGATCGGTGAATTCCGCAACATGCTGCTGTTCAGCGCCCTGCTGACTGCGTTGCTGTTGCTGTGCCGACAGTGGCGCCACGCGATATTCGTGGGCGGCACCCTGCTCGTCACGGCCCTGGCCAACACCGGCACCAAAATGTTCTTCGCCCGGGTGCGCCCGGAAGTACTGACTGATCCGCTTACCAGCTACAGCATGCCCAGTGGTCACGCTTCGGGGTCGTTCGCGCTGTTCCTGGCGCTCGCCGTGCTGGCCGGACGCGGGCAGCCGCCACGGCTACGCCTCACCTGGCTGTTGCTCGGCTGCATACCGGCGCTGGCCATTGCCCTGTCACGGGTATATCTGGGCGCGCACTGGCCAACGGATGTCCTGGCCGGCGCCATGCTCGCCGCCTGTGTCTGCGCAGCGGGCCTGTGGCTCAGTCAACGCCATGCACCTCTGGGTGCAATGCAGCAGAAAGTCTGGTGGCTGGTATTGCCGGCCCTGGTCGCTCTGTTTGGCTTCTTCGTATTGCGACACTTGCCACACACCTTGTTGCGATATGCCTACTAGGCCCGCGCTCAACGCCTACCGGCGCATGCCCGGGCGGTGAGCGCCGGCAAACATTTGGCAAAGCAAAAGCTCATGAACAAGTCCGTGCCTCATGCCACATTCCGGCAGCGGCACCACAAACGGACTTGTGAAAAGAGCAATGACTTTGATGAATCAACCGATCCACCCTCCCCGGGCTGACCGACCGTCAGCGCCAATCAAAATATCCGACCTGACCACCCAACCGGATCACCCCATCCAGTACAGCCCCCCGCCCTCGGGCCAAAAGCCGGGGCTCGCAGACCTGGACGACCTGTTCGGCCCGTTGCGTATCGGTGAATTCAGTGTCAGTCGCCAGACGCTTCAGGCCTTGGGCGTCCGAATCGATGGGCAAACCCTATCGGCGGCCAATACCTACTTTGCCGACCCTGACCAGGCATTCATCGATGCGCTGGAATTCGACACCGTTCAAATGGAACAACGGATGAGAGCCGTACCCTCGCCCGAAAACCTGCAGATCCCTCCCCTGCTGTACGAAATCGTCACCCAACGCTCCCCCGATGCGGCACCGCTCATGCGCGAGATGCCCACCGGCGAGTTCGCTGATGCCATGAACAAGATCAACCATTTACTGAACGCCACCCAACGCCTCGACATTCGTCGAGACCCGCTGCCCGAGCACCTGCCGAACTGGGTCGACAAGGCCAAAAGCCGCGGAATGACCAGCATGGGTGTCGGCATGCAGGCGTATGGACTCTACAGCGCTTACATCGGTGCTATCGATGCCCTCAAGAAGGGCGACACAGGTGAAGCGCTGATCAATGTTGGTGGAGGCGTCGCGGAAATCACCTCTCTGGGCGTCGAGTACGCCCTGAGCAAGAGCGGGGAACAAATGATCCGCCAGGGATCCATGGCCTTCGAACAATTCGGCAGGACTTCCATGGGCAAGTGGCTATGCCGCGGGGCCGGGTTGATCGCCAGCGTGCTGACACTACCTTTCGATATCTATATCGCGATCAAGTCCTTCAACGATGCCGCCAAGGTTCAGGGCAAGGAAGCTCAGGATCTGTACGTGACGGGTGGACTGAGCGTGTTCAGCGGCGCATTGTCCCTGGCACTTGGCTGCGCGGCATTGACAGGGTTCCAGGCAGCGGGTCCGCTGGGCATTGCCGCCGCCGCGATAATGATTGTCGGGGCAAGAATCTATGGTGCCGTGCGAGCCGTCGACGACATCGACGATTACATCGAGCTGACGGTAAACGAGCGCTGGCGGGCCGGCTGGTTTGCGTTCACCGGACAGGATCAGGACAAGGCGCTCATGGATCGCTACCTGATCGCCAAGACCACCGCCGACTACACCAAAGCCCTGAAAACCCGCAGCCTTCACTGGCTGGCGAATGAATTCAGGGAAACCGTCGACGTCATTGTCAACGGTCGATTCGAGGTGACACTGCAACCCACCCGCCTCTATCGTTACCAATGGGACGAAGACAAGGGCGAAACGCCTTACACCATCGAAAACCTGCCCCTCACCAAAGACACGGACGACTCGTATGACACGCGAGACGGTTTACCGGATTCGGATTCCGTCGTCTCCATAACGAAAAGCGACCCTGCCAAAGGGGTTTTCTGGAATCTGGGCGGTGGCCATGACACGGTGCAGGGTGCCAAGGACAAGCCAAACTTCTTCAGCTACACCACAGGCCGCAAAACCCTGAGCGGTGGCGACAGAAACGACTCCTTTGTGTTTCAGACAGCGTCAGAAGCACTCTCCTACGATCCGATCAGGGTCAGCGAGCTGTCGGGGGGCGACGGAATCGATCTGTTGTGGCTTCAAGGCACGCACAAACACCTCGACCATGTTCCAGACCCACCCCGCCACCTCGGTTATGACATCGATCTGAAACGTGGAAGGCTGGCGTTGCGCCCCGCGAGCCCGGGACTTGAACCGGTACTGCATTCGACGCTCAAGTCCATCGAAAAGGTCGAAACACTTGCCGGCGCAACCAATCGGGTCACCGGCTCCGATCAGGCGGACATCATTGCGGCCAATGGCAACGATCACGTCGATGCCGGTGCCGGGGACGATCAGATATCCGTACGTGGTCTGAATGCCACAGTCGATGGCGGTCGCGGCAGTGATACCTATTATCTCGACCCGATGTGCCACAAGATCTCCATCACCGAAGACGGTCTGGAGCCGAGCAAGGTCTATCTGGGCGTATCGCTTGAAGCCATCCAGCGCTGGTTCGTCCGGGAGAACGCGCTGGTGATCGAGTCACTTCGAGACGATGACCTCCGGTCGCCCAGGCGCGAACTGATACTGGAGAACGCTTACCAGACCATCGATGGCAAGCGCATCCTGCATCACGACAAATGGGCGTTCATTACCCAGGACGGTTTTCACTTGCAGCCGGATTGGCCCACCGAGATTCCGGAGTCCGGCGATCTGCCCGTCAGCGTCACAATCCCCACATCAGGCGTACCCAAGGCGTCTCCGGTGCAGATCAACGATCATCCGCACGTACTTTCGGCTCAAGCACACTCCCACTATTTCGTTTCCCGCCAGGTCCGTCGCGCCGCCCTGTTCGCCCCGAAAGATGGCCTTCCTTCGCACAGCACCGTGTACGTCGATTTCGACAGCCAGGAAATTTCCAGCGTCAATGCCACTTATGTCGTGAGCATCACGGAGACTGAGGCGTTCACATTCCTCGATTACGACAATGTCTATTTCACCCTGACCTTCGCTCCGGGAGCCCGGCTCTCGCTACATGGAAACGTGATCGGGAGCCGGGACCGAAAGAGCGACATGGGCGCCGGCAACATGGCCGCCGGATGGGCAATGAATCATCCCTTGACCCTGGTGATGCGAGATGGCGTTTCTTACCATCTGGACTGCCCTCGGAACACCTATCTGGAGGATGCAAGGAACCCGGGCTACCGGGTCATTGAAAGTCGTGCCTCATTACGCGAGCGGGCAGGTCGATACCTGTTCGTCAGACCGTCTGTCAGCAAGCGCACCCTGAAGAACACGCCGCAACGGGTCGATTTTCTGGCCACCGAGCACAACGCAACCTACTGGCTGGAAGGAAGATCGGCAAGCTATGAGCTTTTTCCTGCCAGCAATCTCTCAATCCGCCTGTCCACCGCCGACGCTGAGGCCAGACTTTCCGGCTCCTCCACGTGGCTCATTCATACGCATCTTCTGCCCGAAAAAATCACCCGGCGCGACCTCAGCATCAAGAACGACCTGATCAGGATCGGCAGCGTTCACGTCCACCTGCCGGACAGCAATGATCCACTACTGCCACTGGAAACCATCGAGGTGGCGATCTCATCGGGGAACCGTTACCGGATCAATGCCCTGTTCGAGGTGATCGGCCTCTGCGCTGCCGATGCTCGGGCCTACTCGACAATTGATGCACTTGTTCAGGACGCAAAGGATCACCAGCATCGCGACGAGCTTGAACGCAGTGACTTGCAGGTCCTGAACCTGCGCTTGCACGATGCCGCTCCCGGCAGGATTTTTTACAACGTCGCCACCAACATCTGGAGACTCGAGAGCGAGCCGTCCCGGGTGATATCGATCGAACAACTGTCCATCGTCAAGGAATGACACCATGCGCCCCAAAGCCCCCTCAACGCCGACGCCGTCCAGGATCGACACGTCTGCCAACCCATCGATACAACCTCCCCGGCTCCGGCCACAGGGTCAGGCCCCACACTCACATGATTCAATTTCCGATCCGGTCATATCAGGCAATCAAAACCCGGGCCATCACCTGCCACCCGCAGCGATACCCGGCCCTTCGAGAATCGAAGTCTCGGATTTGCCTGAGCTGCCCCGGGAATCGACACCCGTATTGAGCCACTACCTGTTGAGCCCCGCCTTGCTGCGCAACATGCAGCCGGCCAATGAAGAAGGCTTGCGTTATGTCGTCGGACGCAAGTTCGTTGATGTGAAAGACAGCGGCACTGTGTATGTGGAGTTCGATCCGAACCTGAATGCCTATCGGGCGATGGATCTGTACAAAAAGCTCGCACCGGGACCTGTGCTCTACAGAAACATCGACGAATCAACCTGGAGCCCTGCTCGCCAGACCGATATAGACAATCCACTCAAACGGCCGAATGCAGATAACCGTGCCGCAGAAGCGGCGGTGCCCACCAGACACCCTCGAATCACGTCGATGCCCGCACAATTGAAGGCGGCAACGTCCGAATTGCTGGATACACATTTCGCACTGCTGCATCCGCAGATGAATCACGGCGAACGGGTCATGGAATTGCGCTCGTACAACCTGTCGCCTCTCCAGCACGTCCGACTGCGCGACGACCTCATCGCCCATCCGTCAGCGCTTCCGGAATGGGTCGCACAGCACAAGAGCCGGTCACTGAACGCGGACGACCCTGCACGCTACGACGCACTGCATCAGGAAATAGAGCCCCTGCTCCTGCCACTGAGAAACGGCAAGTTACTGCTCAGTCATCTGGGCGATCATGAAGATTTCAGCGAAAGCGTCAGCCGCGAATTCCTCGACGGATTCCTCGCAAAGCTGGGGTACCTGCGTAATGGCAGCGGCTGCCTGTACCGGACCGACATCCCCGGCCTGTTCAGGGCCGATGAGCGCACACCGTTCGAGCTGTACAACGATCGCCGGATGCTGCCACGCATGCACCACAAACGGGGCGCAACGAGCGAAAAGCCGATCAGCGCTACGGTCGGCCTGGAACTGGTTCACGAGTACGCGGGCCACGGCAGGGCCGAGCCGGATCCGGAATACCTGCGTTACAACAATCAGAAGAACCAATACCCCGGGAAAAAACCCGGTGAGTCCGACAATGACTCCGGAAAGTCCGACAACGAATGGTCCGAGACCTCCGATGTCGAGCTGGACTCCGAGCGAAACTACGAAACGATCCGACACGACCAAAGCTTCATCTTCGAATACATCATCGATACTCGGAACATGGAAGTGGTTTTGCGTGAAGAGAACATCTTGTTGAATGGGAGCGCCAGAGATCGCGGCGCGTGGTTCCCGGAAGACGAAAACGAAGCCTTGATTTCCGCCTCAAGAAGGGGCATTCCCTCGGAACGCATCTGGTTGCTCGACTCAACTCGCACCCGTGCGGCAAAGGTCGACGATATCGCCGAGCTGACGCCCTATTACGATCGAAGCCGTATAGAGGACGCAACGCACAACGGCGACCGCAACCAGTCTGTCTATGACACGTTGATCGACGATGCGGCGGCAGCAGGCAACCCCATTGTGTATCTGGACAAGGGCAAGAAGTGGTTCGCCAACGATATCGTCTGGCCTGAGTGACCGAGGCGGTCCTAGGCGAACAGTTCACCCTGCAACTCGTCGAGCAACGCCTGGATCGCATCCAGGCGTTGCTGCGGATCGTCGAGTTGCAACAGGTCGATCTTGTCTTCCTCGGCAAACGGCAGCAGGTAGGCCAACTGGTTCGCCAGCGCCTGCTGCCCCGCCGCTTCGATACCCATGTTCAGCGCTTCGACCATCGGATGCTCGGCCAGGGCCTTGAGCAGCGCCACCAGATCAGCGTCTTCGTCCTGCAGAGGCTGCTCGGGCTCTTCATCCAGCCACTCGACCTCCGCGACGATCAGCTGATCGCGCTGCACCTCGGTGCGCAGAACATGAAAGCGCCGCCCGCCCTGCACACGAATTCCCAGCAGGCCGTTGTCCTGTTGCTGGAAATCGGTGATCCGCGCTTCGCACCCGACCATCGCAAATCCTTCGGGCGCCACTCCGACTTCGTGGCCTTCGAGGATGCATACCACGCCAAAGCCGCCGCCCTGTTTCATGCAGCGGCCGATCATGTCCAGATAGCGCGCCTCGAAGATCTGCAGATCCAGATTGCAGCCGGGAAACAGCACCGTGTTCAGCGGAAAAAGCGGCAGACTCATAGACATTTCCTTACACCACCATCGACACCGCCAACGGCAGGAACACCGCCGTGGCCACGCCCATCAGACTCATCGCCAGCGCCGCGAAGGCGCCGCACTCATCGCTTTCCTGCAACGCCACCGACGTGCCGACCGCATGCGCCGTCATGCCCAGCGCCATGCCACGCGCCTCGGGGCTGTGCACGCCGAGGCGGGTCAGCAGCGCCGGGCCGAAGATCGCGCCGATGACTCCGGTGATCAACACGAATACCGCCGCCAGTGCCGCGACACCGCCGATCTGCTCGGCCACCAGCATGGCAATCGGCGAGGTCACCGACTTGGGCGCCATGGTCATCAGAATCATGTGATCGGCCCCGAACCACCAGCCCAGTGCCACGCCCATCCCCGTGGCGACCACGCCGCCTATCACCAGCGTAGTAAAAATCGGCCAGAACAATTGGCGGATGCGCCGCAGATTCAAATACAGCGGCACGGCCAGCGCAACGGTCGCCGGACCCAGCAGAATACTGAGGATCTCGGTGCTCTTGCGGTACTCGGCGTAAGTCAGGCCGCAGCCGACCAGCACGCCGATCACCAACAGCATCGAGACCAGCACCGGTTGCAGGAAGATCCAGCGGGTTTTCTCGAACGCCGCCAGCACCAGTTGATAAGCCCCCAGGGTGATCCCGATGCCAAAGAGTGGGTGGTGAATCACCGAAGCCCAGGCACCTTGCCAGTCGAACAGCATCAGGATTCCTCCGAAGGCGGCGCGTGACGCTTGACCAGCCGTTGCATCAGCACGCCGGCGAAGGCCATCGACAGAATCAGCGAGACCACCAGCGCACCGACGATGGCCCAGAAATCCGCGGCAATCGCCGTGGCGTAGACCATCACACCCACCGCCGGCGGCACCAGCAGCAATGGCAGATAACGCAACAGGCTGCCGGCGGCGAGGTTCAGCGGCTCGCCGACTTCACCGCGCACGATCAGGAACACCAGCAACAGCAAAAGGCCGATGATCGGCCCCGGCAGCACCGGCAACAGCAAATGATTGAGGGCCGTGCCGAGCAATTGAAACAGCACCAGCATGGTCAGGCCGCGTAGCAACATCCGTCATCTCCGTCCGACATCCCGCCAAGCACGGGCCGGGCATTATAAGCACGCCTGCGCTATGGATCGGCATTCGCCAAAAGCATGGTCGGTTGACCTGAGCAAATCGCCATGATGATCTACAGTGGTTCGCAGGGCGGTCAAATCCCCCACCTGAAAAACTATAAAACCGATGAACCCAAGGAGAGTCTCAATGCCCTATGTTCCAGTTGCAGAGCTCAAAGATTATGTCGGCAAGGAACTCGGACGTTCCGAATGGCTCACCATCGATCAGGAGCGCATCAACCTGTTCGCCGAAGCCACCGGGGATTATCAGTTCATCCACGTCGATCCGGTCAAAGCCGCGCAAACGCCATTTGGCAGCACCATCGCCCACGGATTCCTGTCGCTGTCGCTGATCCCCAAACTGATGGAAGACATTCTGGTTCTGCCGCAAGGCGTGAAGATGGTGGTCAACTACGGCCTGGACAGCGTGCGCTTCATCCAGCCGGTCAAGGTCGACTCCAAAGTCCGGCTCAAGGTCGATCTGGGTGAAGTGACCGAGAAAAAACCTGGCCAGTGGCTGCTCAAGGCCACCGCCACCCTGGAGATCGAAGGCTCGGACAAACCGGCCTACATCGCCGAACCACTGTCGCTCTGCTTCGTTTAAGCGCTTGGATGCGAAGCGGCTCACGCTGTTTCGCATCCGCTCCTCCCTGCCGGCTGTATAAGGTCACATAGCTGCGGCATACTCGGTCGCCTAATTGCCCGGATCCCGCTATGCGCTCATTCGCCCCTCTTGCTCCCCTTGCCTTGACCCTGTTGCTGGCCGCGTGTGGCGACGGCGAATCGCTGTTGCCGCCGGATGCGCGCCTGCCCGACGGCGGCCGCTATCGCGGTGAACTGGTCGATGGCTTGCTGCAAGGCCAGGGCCGGGTCGACTACCCCAACGGCAGCTGGTACGCCGGGGCGTTCGACAAGGGGCAATGGCATGGCCAGGGCGAATGGCACGGCAGCAATGGCGAGGTCTATCGCGGCAACTTCCAGCAAGGGCTGTTCGACGGTCAGGGCACGTTGACCACCGCCGCCGGCAGCTACACAGGCGGTTTCAAGCTGGGCCGACGCGACGGCGAAGGCACCCTCAAGGAAAACGCGATGACCTATCGCGGCGAATTCAAGGCCGACCAGTACTCCGGGCTCGGTCGCCTGGAGCTGGACGACGGCAGCTCCTATCAGGGCCAGTTCGCCCACGGCAAACCCAATGGCGAAGGCCAGCGCGGCGATGCCAGCGGCAATCAGTTCACCGGCCATTTCGTCAACGGCCAGCTCGAAGGCAACGGCACCTTCAACAGCGCAGATGGCGATATCTACGTCGGTGGTTTCAAGAACAATCAACTGCACGGCAAGGGCCGCTACGAGAACGCCGATGGCGACGTCTGGCTCGGGCAGTTCAAGGAAGGCGCGCTGACCGGCAAGGGTGAATTGATCGGCGCCGACGGCAGCCATTACATCGGTTATTTCAATGACTGGCGCTTCAGCGGTCAGGGCCGCCTGAACCTGTCCGATGGCAGTTTCTACGTCGGCGGATTCGACAGCGACAGTTATTCCGGACGCGGCACCCTGGTGCTCACCGATGGCAGCGTGCTCAGCGGCACCTGGATCAACGGCCAGCGGGTGCGCGATGCCGACGGCAAATTGCTGCCGGACACCCTCGAACTCGGCCTGTTGGCCCAGGGTCGTCTGCTCGACGAGGCGCTGGCCAACGTACCGGCCTCAACCCCGGCAGTGGAGCTGTACACCCTGACCCTCGGCGGCGACGGCAAACAGAGCGTGTTCCTGCGCGAATCCGATTACGTCGCGAACATGCTCACCAGCCGTTTCGGTGCCTTTGGCCAGATTCGCCTGGTCAACCACCGCGACCACCTCGGCGACCGGCCGATGGCCACCCGCGAAAATCTGCGGCGCGCCGCTCAAACCCTGGCCGAACGCAGCGGCCCGGAAGATCTGGTCTTCATCTATCTGACCAGCCATGGCACCGCCGAGCACGAGCTGGTGCTCGATCAGCCGCGAATGGAACTGGCCGACCTGCCCGCCGACGAACTCGCCGCCGTGCTCGCACCGCTGAAGAACCGCGACAAGATCATCGTCATCTCCTCGTGCTATTCCGGCGGTTTCATACCGGCGCTGAAGGACGAACGCACGCTGATCATGACCGCCTCACGCGCCGACCGCGTGTCGTTCGGTTGCTCCGAGGAGGCCAACTTCACCTACTTCGGCGATGCCCTGTTTGCCCAGGCACTGAACCAGACCGACGACCTGGAGCAAGCCTTCAAACTGGCCAAGGCTACCGTTGCCGAGCGCGAACTGGCGGACAATTTCGAAGCCTCTGAACCGCAGATCTGGGCGCCGAAAACCGTGCTGGCGCACTGGCAACTACTGCGTAAACAACAAGCGAGAAAAGCATTGCAAAGTGCTGCGTTGAACGACGGAGCGACAAACAGCAACTAAGCTGAACAGTATCAAGGGAGAGACACTATGTACTTGACGCCTCAGCATGTCTTGCTTGCCGGAGCCACCGGTCTGACCGGTGAACATCTGCTCGACCGTCTGCTCAACGAGCCGACGATCAGCCGTGTCCTGGCCCCCTCACGCCGGCCACTGGCCGAACATCCGCATCTGGAAAACCCGGTCGGCGACCCACAGACCTTCCTGCCGCAGTTGGCGGGTCGCGTCGACATCGCCTATTGCTGCCTGGGTACCACCATCAAGCAGGCCGGCTCCGAAGAAGCGTTCCGCGCCGTGGATCTGGACATGGTCGTAGCCTTCGCCAAGCGCGCCCGGGAAATGGGCGCACGGCACCTGATTGTGATCAGTGCCCTGGGCGCCGATCGCCGATCCTCGATTTTCTACAACCGGGTCAAAGGCGAGATGGAATACGCCTTGCGTGCGCAAAACTGGCCGCAACTCACCATTTGCCGGCCGTCGCTGTTGCTCGGCGAACGCAGCGAGCCCCGCCTGGGCGAACAGCTGGCCGCACCACTCTCAAAACTGATTCCCGGCAAATACCGTGGCATCGAGGCCTGCCAACTGGCCCGGGCCATGTGGCGTCTGGCACTTGAAGAGCAGGATGGCGTGCGAATTGTCGAGTCGGATGAATTGAGAAAACTCGGCAAATAAGCTCACAGCGGTTCAACGCAGATCCGCACAAACATTTGCAATGAATGTCCGAGGATATTGCGTTGAACCACCCGACAACTGAAATGAACCGACTCGAATCAACCATCGTGTCGTAACTATCTACCACTCGCCCCTTTCCTTTCATGGATAACGTGCCCTCCCCGGCATGCCTGCGTCTGCCATCCTGTTATCGGATGGCAGCCTGAACGCCAGATAATCAATGAACGGATTCCTTGATGCGACCCAAAAACCCGACACCGAAATTACCCGGCACACCTCACCGTCACCCCGAGACACCGCATCCTCTGCCGATTCCGCGTTCTGAGCCTCCAGTGGTGATTCGCCCCGGAGGACCGGATATCTACCTCTCCGACCGACAACTGGCGACACTGCCGCCGCCGGACAATCAGTTGCCCACAGTACATATCCATGACTTGTCCCCTTCGGTCAGGGAAAGTGGAAGAGGCCCATCCAGCGACCCGCGCTCGACTGAATCGATTCGCCACTACGAGTTGCCGCCCCAGACGCGAACGCTCTTGCCCGACGTCATCACCGAAGGATTGCGCGTCCACAGGGGGCGTATTTATGCCGAAGTGCAGTACACCACAACCGGAACGGTCATGGTGGCCTGGGACGAGAGCCTCGGAACCTACCGGGCCATGTTTCCACAGGAAGCGCAACCCTCTGGCCCTGCCCTGCACTTCGACCCCGCCAGCAATACCTGGCGGGTTGGCGAGCCGCAAAAGACTCCTCAAACCATAGAACAGCAGATACATCGGCCGGCAGACAACACAGATGACACCCCGGCGCAGATCCCTGCGTCACTTGCGGGCAGCTCCTCCCGAACGCAATCGAACACTGTGACAGCTCACATCGACACCCGGCACTACATTTGGGACAACACCGCCACCAATCACCATGGCTACGTGGTCATGCACCGAAAAATGCGGCTGGACGACTCCGTCGGCCCTCTGATGCACCATGCCTTCATGGACGATAACGGGTCGTTCACCAGCGTCGAGCCTTCTGCCCCACGTATCGATCAGCCCGCCGAATTGCTGCCTGCCTGGACAGACCGCGACATCTGGGATCTCTACGGTCTGCAGGGCGCAGAGATCACTCGCTTTCGCACCGAAGCAGATCGCACGGGCAGAAAACCACAGTGGGCCAAGGTACGGGAACAAAGGCTGGAGAATGCGTACCTGTATGACGAGCTTCGCCGCTGGCTAGGCCCTGAGATGGACCGAGATATGTTCAACCGCCTTCTGGAGCACCAAAGGCTCACGCCCGCCAAGTGGGCAGAGCACCTCGAATCCGTCACGCTGCACCGCAGTACTCCAGACACACAAACGCCATTGCCGGGCCTGCCGAGACCCGAAACGCCGGAGCACCACGACACACCAACCACGCAAACGCCGTCACCACGCCTGCCGCCTCCCGCAACGCCCGAGACAACAGACACCACGCCAGCGTACGGGGACCAGAGTTACTACACCTGGGACCTCGGCAAGACAAACTTTCATGGTTACGTCGAGATGCAGCGCAAGCCCGGTCTGGATGACAGTCACGGCCCGCTCGTTCAAGTAGCGTTCCGTGACGGCATTGCGCTGACTATCGTCAAGCCGACCGGGTATCCACTGCATAAAGAGACTGCTCTGCGGCCCTTCTGGCGAGACGTCGATATCTGGAACCTGTACAGGATCGAAGGGGAAGACATCCTGCGCTTTCGTCGGGATGTTGCGCTCCACATGAAAGAACCAGAGTGGGCCATACAACGGGACTATCCTTCCCGGCGTGAACAGTTGATCGACTACCTGCGGCTATGGACCAATCCTGATTCTCCGCTCAAATCAAAGGAACAGGTCCTTGCCCGCTTCCAGCCCTACAATCTGTCAACTCTGCAATTCGCTCGACTGAGCAAGGAAATTTCGCCAACAGGGCAGTTCAAACACCTCATCAATGATGACGTGCCTGCATGGGTGACGACGCATCAGGCTCGCACGCGGCTTGTCACCAATTCAAAACTTTTCGATCCGTTTCTGCCGGAAATGAACGCCGAAATCATCAGGCTTAGAAACCGGGGGGAAGGCACCAGTATCCTGAAGGCCACTCTGACAAAACCGTTTTTTCAGGAGTTACTGCGACTCTGTGGCTATCAGCGCAACGGACAGGATTATCTGTACAGAACCGACATCCCGGCGGTATTCAAGGCGGATGAGCGGACACCCTTCGACATCGCCAGGCCTGCGGTCATGGTTCCGCAGAAGGTATCGGCCCGAGTCGTCACGACCGAGACGCCTGTAAGCGCAATGTTCAGCCTCAAGGCTGCAATGGATTTCGCGAACGAGGTTAAAGACGTAACAGGCTCGAACTACACGCAACCCAAGGATCCGCTGACCGGCAACGAATCGCACCAGACCAGTAGCGGCGCTTCGACGCCCCACGCTCAGCGCATCCTGTTTTGCTACCTGCTCGATACCCGCAATATCGAGGTCGTTCCAGGACAGGAAAATCGCGCCTACAACTCAGCGCGGCTCGAACAAAGCTCCCCGGGCGACAGCACGTGGTTTCCGAGCATGCGGATGGAGGGCCATGTTTCGACGTCACCCATCGGTTTCACGTCGCGACGGGTCTGGCTGGTCAACTCAGCCATGACCCGTGCAGCTACCGTGGAGGATGTACATTTGCAGGCACTTGCACACGCCACCGGCTCGAATCAGACCCGCGCCGACGCCATCCAGGCCCGCACGAAAGCCGGGGCTCTCAACCGGAATGAATATGACGCATTGATCGATGAAGTCGCGAACGCCGGCAAACGCATCCTCGAGTTGCCGACGGGAAACGCAATATTCTCCAACGACATCGAGTTTCCTCCCGAAATAATCACTCTGTAGGAGGCTTAATCGGCTCGCTCTTGCCAAATCGAGCCGATGATTTTCATAAACCTCCGGTCGCCTGAAAGCCTACGCCGATCACCGTCAGCAAAGACAACGGTAAAAGCAGGGTATCGAGCAACGCACTGGCCGGCAGGTCGACTCCGGGATAGCCCGGAGCCTCGGCGCCGAAGCGATCCTTTGCGCAACAGCCGCCGTTCAGGGCGTATAAGTCCAGCCGCGTGCCGGAGTACACCACCGGCGCGCCGGGCTTGGCCGCATCGAGCGTGCGCGCCGTGGCGCAGCCGGTCAGTTGCAGCGCCAGCAGGAGCGCCAGCAGCTTATTCATCGCTGCTCAGGTGATGTTCACCCCAGCGAGGCAGCATGTCCTGCGGAATGCCCAGCAGATTGAGAATCCGCGCCACCACGAAATCGATCAGGTCATCGATGGTCTGCGGCTGGTGATAGAAACCCGGCGACGCTGGCAGGATGGTCACGCCCATGTTCGAGAGCTTGAGCATGTGTTCCAGGTGAATGCTCGAATACGGCGCTTCGCGCGGCACCAGAATCAACTGGCGCCGCTCCTTCAACGTCACGTCCGCCGCCCGCTCGATCAGGTTGTTGCAGGCGCCGGTGGCGATGGCCGACAAGGTGCCCGTCGAACACGGCACCACCACCATGGCCGCCGGAGCGCCGGAGCCCGAGGCCACTGGCGACATCCAGTCTTCCTTGCCGTACACGCGGATCTGCCCGGCGGCCGCGCCGGTGTATTCGGTGAGGAACGCCTGCATCATTTGCGGCTTGGCCGGCAACGACACGTCGGTCTCGGTGGCCATCACCAGTTGCGCGGCCTTGGAGATCAGAAAGTGCACCTCGCGATCCTCGCGCACCAGGCAATCCAGCAGGCGCAAACCGTACTGGGCGCCGGACGCGCCGGTCATCGCCAGCGTGATGCGTTCGGGGCCGTTGCTCTCGAAACGAGTGTTCATTTCAGCGCCTCGGCGAGTTTGCCGTGCAGGCCGCCGAAGCCGCCGTTGCTCATGATCACCACGTGGGTGCCGGGCTGGGCCTGGCTCTTCACGCGTTCGATGATGCCTTCCAGCGAATCGCTGACGATCGACGGCACGGTGCACAACGCGGCGGTGCCTGCCAGATCCCAGCCGAGGTTGGCCGGGGCGTACCAGATCACCTGATCGGCATCGACCACGCTGTCCGGCAGACCGTCACGGTGCGCGCCAAGCTTCATCGAGTTGGAGCGCGGCTCGATGATCGCGATCAGCGGCGCATCGCCAATGCGCTTGCGCAGGCCGTCGAGGGTGGTGGCAATCGCGGTCGGGTGGTGGGCGAAGTCGTCGTAGATGGTGATGCCGCGCACCTCCGCGACTTTCTCCATCCGGCGCTTGACGCTCTTGAACGCGCTCAACCCGGCGATGCCCATCGGCGGTACAACGCCGACGTGACGCGCGGCAGCCAGAGTGGCCAAGGCGTTGGCAACGTTGTGCTGACCGGTCAATTCCCACTCGACCACGCCTTGGGACACGCCTTCGAACATCACTTCGAACGCCGAGCCGTCGTCTTTCAGCAACTTGACCTGCCACTGACCGCCGGCACCGGTGGTTTGCACCGGGGTCCAGCAACCCATCTCGATCACACGCTGCAAGGCCGGTTCGGTGGTCGGGTGAATCACCAGCCCTTCGCTCGGGATGGTGCGCACCAAGTGGTGGAATTGCCGTTCGATAGCCGGTAGATCAGGGAAGATGTCAGCGTGGTCGAACTCAAGGTTATTGAGGATCGCGGTGCGCGGACGGTAGTGGACGAACTTCGAACGCTTGTCGAAGAACGCGCTGTCGTACTCGTCGGCTTCGATCACGAAGAACGGCGTGCCGCCCAGACGCGCCGACACCGAGAAATTCTGCGGTACGCCGCCGATCAGGAAACCCGGGCTCATGCCTGCATGCTCCAGCACCCAGGCGAGCATGCTGCTGGTGGTGGTCTTGCCGTGCGTACCGGCAACCGCCAGCACCCAGCGACCTTGCAGCACATGGTCGGCCAGCCACTGCGGCCCGGAAACGTACGGCAGGCCTTTGTTCAGCACATATTCCACCGCCGGGTTGCCGCGGGACATGGCGTTGCCGATCACCACCAGATCCGGCGCCGGATCAAGCTGCGCCGGGTCGTAACCCTGGGTCAGCTGAATACCCTGAGCTTCGAGCTGGGTGCTCATCGGCGGATAGACGTTGGCATCGGAGCCGGTCACGTGATGGCCCAGCTCTTTGGCCAGAACCGCCATCGAGCCCATGAAAGTCCCGCAGATACCCAGAATATGAATGTGCATAGTCGACCTCGTAAAACATGGCCGCAGGTTAGCGCAGGGAGGGGGAAATCGCACTCTTTAGCTGATCACCCGACCTTGTCGGGAGGGGGATTCAAGCAGTTCGGGCGATCCCGTGCTTGCGCAGCTTTCTGTAGAGCGTATTGCGACTGACGCCCAGTTGCTGCGCCGTGTGGGTCATGTGCCAGCGCGTGTGTTCCAGCGCACTGAGCAACGCCAGCCGCTCGGCATCTTCCAGCGGCTGTCCGGACGCCGCTTCATCGGTTTTGACCAACAGTGGCTGCACCTGCCGAAACATCGCCGGCAGATCCTCCAGTCCGATCCGCCCTTCATCGCACAACGCCGCCAGCGTACGCAGCACATTGCGCATCTGCCGCACATTGCCCGGCCAGTTGAAGCCCAGCAACGCCTGGCGCGCCGGCTCTTCGATCAGGATCGTTTCCCCGCCCGCCTCTTCGGCCAGCAGAAAATCCAGCAGCTGCGACTTGTCACTGCGCTCGCGCAACGGTGGAAGCGCCACTTCCAGCCCGTTGAGCCGGTAGTACAAGTCTTCCCGGAAACTGCCGTCGCCAACCCGCTCCAGCAGATTGCGGTGGGTGGCGCTGATGATCCGCACGTTGACCGCTTCCGGCTCGCCACCGATCGGCACCACTTGCCGGTCTTCCAGCACTCGCAGCAAACGGGTTTGCAGAGCCAGCGGCATGTCGCCGATTTCATCGAGGAACAGCGTGCCGCCATCGGCCTGCTGCAGCTTTCCGCGCATGCCGTCCTTGCGCGCGCCGGTGAAACTGCCGCCGCGATAGCCGAACAGTTCGCTCTCGATCAGGCTTTCGGGAATCGCCGCGCAGTTGAGGGCAACGAAGGCTTTGCCGGCGCGCTGACTGGCGTTGTGCACAGCCTTGGCGAATGCCTCCTTGCCGGAGCCGGTTTCACCGTTGATCAGCAGCGGCACGTCACGCTCGAATACCCGCAACGACTTGCGAAAATCCGCCTGCAACGCCGCATCACCGAGACAAATGCCTGCAAGACGCGGCGCTTCGACCGGCGTGGGAACCGGCGCGACCGGCAGCGGCCGACGGGTTTCGCCGCGCAGCACCGCAAACAGATGCCGCCCGTCACGAGTGCGCAACGGCCAACTGGCGCTGGCATTGGCACTGGCGCGCCCGAGCAATTCATCCAGCGAACAATCGAAAAACGCCTCAACCGGTTTACCGAGCAAGCCGCCACGAATGTGCCCGAGCAAATTCAATGCGCTCTGATTGACCGCGCTGATCCGCCCTTCCCCGTCAAACGCCAGCAGCCCTTCGCTGAACAGCCCGACGGACTCGGCCTGGAGATGAAAACGCAGCAACCATTGGTTATCGAAACAGCGCAGGAAGTAGCAGCTCTCGATCATCTTCGCCGACAGATTGACCAGCGCCATGGTGTGGAACTGGCTCTGGCGCGATACGTCATGCCGGGCCGAGGAAACGTCGAGCACCGCCAGCAGTTCGCCGTGCGGGTCGAACACCGGGCTCGCCGAGCAGGTCAAGCCCGTGTGACGGCCGCGAAAGTGTTCGTCCTGATGAATCGTCAGGGCCTGACGCTCCACCAGACAGGTGCCGATGCCGTTGGTGCCCTCGCAGGCCTCGCTCCAGTCGGAACCCAGCCACAGGCCGGCGCGTTCGAAAATCTTGCGTTCAGCGGGAGCGGTGACGCAGTTCAGGATCACCCCGCGCGCGTCGGTCAGCAGCACCGCGTGGCCGGCGCCGGAGAGTTGTTGATGCAGGCTGCTCATTTCATTGCCGGCAATCTGCAACACCTGTTGCAGCCGTTCGCGGCTTTCGAGAATTCGACCGTGTTCGAGCACGGTCGGCGCCATGGTCAGGGCCGGGTCGAGGTGATAGTCCTCAAGACAACGCAGCCACGAACGGGCAATCGACGGGTCGGCACCGGGGCCGTGCAGGTGCGGCTTGCCCTGGGTGACGGTGAGAACCTGCCGGGCATGGCGACTCAAATGATTGTCGTGCATTTCTTATTATTCTCCCCGAGGCTCATCGGCCCATGCGTGAAGTGGTGCCCAGCATCCTCCAGCCCACCGGTCTTTGCAATGCTGGCAAGACCGCCCGGTCACGGGCTGTGCCAGAAGCGGTACAAACTGTCACCCGGGCTGTACCGATACCGTCACAGATGCTTGCCACTTGTCCGACAGAAATCACGCAAGGCCTTGATTTGCCTGACCTGCACGGCAGTGGCCCGGCCTTTGCTCTACGCTTATAGCAAGCGCTCATGCGCGTCTCTCTGATAAGTACAACAGCCAAGGAGAACATCATGCGTTACGCTCACCCCGGTACTGAAGGCGCCAAAGTCTCGTTCAAGAGCAAGTACGGTAACTACATCGGCGGCGAGTTCGTCGCGCCTGTCAAAGGTCAGTACTTCACCAATACCTCGCCAGTAAATGGCCAACCGATTGCCGAATTCCCGCGCTCCACGGCCGAAGACATCGAAAAAGCCCTGGACGCCGCCCACGCCGCTGCCGATGCCTGGGGCTCGACTTCCGCCCAGGCCCGTTCGCTGATCCTGCTGAAAATCGCCGACCGCATCGAACAGAACCTCGAAACCCTGGCGATCACCGAAACCTGGGACAACGGCAAAGCCATCCGCGAAACCCTCAACGCCGACATCCCGCTGGCCGCTGACCACTTCCGCTATTTCGCCGGTTGCCTGCGCGCCCAGGAAGGCAGCGCCGCCGAGATCGACGGCAACACCGTCGCCTATCACATCCATGAACCATTGGGCGTGGTCGGCCAGATCATCCCGTGGAACTTCCCGATCCTGATGGCTGCGTGGAAACTCGCCCCGGCCCTGGCCGCTGGCAACTGCGTGGTGCTCAAACCTGCCGAGCAAACCCCGCTGGGCATCAGCGTGCTGCTGGAACTGATCGGTGACCTGCTGCCGCCGGGCGTGCTTAACGTTGTCCAAGGGTTCGGCAAAGAAGCCGGCGAAGCCCTGGCCACCAGCAAACGCATCGCCAAGATCGCCTTCACCGGCTCGACCCCGGTCGGCTCGCACATCATGAAATGCGCCGCCGAAAACATCATTCCGTCCACCGTTGAGCTGGGCGGCAAGTCGCCGAACATCTTCTTCGAAGACATCATGCAGGCCGAGCCAAGCTTCATTGAAAAAGCCGCCGAAGGCCTGGTGCTGGCGTTTTTCAACCAGGGCGAAGTCTGCACCTGCCCGTCCCGTGCACTGGTTCAGGAATCGATCTATCCGCAGTTCATGGAAGCGGTGATGAAGAAAGTCAGCCAGATCAAACGTGGCGACCCACTCGACACCGACACCATGGTCGGCGCCCAGGCGTCCGAGCAGCAATTCGACAAGATCCTGTCGTACCTGGAAATCGCCAAGGGCGAAGGTGCCGAACTGCTGACCGGCGGCAAGGTGGAAAAACTCGAGGGCAGCCTGGCGACCGGGTATTACATCCAGCCGACGCTGCTCAAGGGCACCAACAAGATGCGTGTGTTCCAGGAAGAAATATTCGGCCCGGTGGTGAGTATCACCACCTTCAAGGACGAAGCCGAAGCCCTGGCGATTGCCAACGACACCGAGTTCGGCCTCGGCGCCGGCCTCTGGACCCGCGACATCAACCGCGCCTATCGCATGGGCCGCGCCATCAAGGCCGGTCGTGTATGGACCAACTGCTACCACCTGTACCCGGCGCACGCCGCGTTCGGCGGGTACAAGAAGTCCGGCGTCGGCCGGGAAACCCACAAGATGATGCTCGACCACTACCAGCAGACCAAAAACCTGCTGGTGAGCTACGACATCAATCCGCTGGGCTTCTTCTAAACCTCGGGGCAACACAGATGATTCTGTGTTGCCTGTTCAATCGCCTTCGCGAGCAAGCCCGCTCCCACAGGGGACTTGCGTCGGCCNATTCTGCACAAATCCAATGTGGGAGCGGGCTTGCTCGCGAAGGCGTCCTTAGTGACACAACACAAAGCCTGGCCGCTCTGGCACGGGCCTTGCGTACCCGTCATTCAGGATTTGCCTAAACACTGCCGCTGCGTGAACAGCCTCCACCCACCCAACCGCTACTCCTGAAAGTCCAACAGATCGAACAATAAAAAAGACAGAGAGGACTTATGACTTCCACCACACAGCTCAAACCCACACTCGGCACCCTGCACCTCTGGGGCATTGCCGTCGGCCTGGTGATTTCCGGCGAATACTTCGGCTGGAGTTATGGCTGGGGCACGGCGGGAACCCTGGGTTTCCTGGTCACGGCCCTGATGGTCGCGACCATGTACACCTGCTTCATCTTCAGTTTCACCGAACTGACCACCGCGATTCCTCACGCGGGCGGGCCGTTTGCCTACAGCCGTCGGACGTTCGGCGAAAAAGGCGGATTGATCGCCGGCATCGCCACCCTGATCGAATTCGTGTTCGCCCCGCCGGCCATTGCCATGGCCATCGGCGCCTATCTGAACGTGCAATATCCGGGGCTCGATCCCAAACTTGCGGCGGTCGGCGCGTATTTCGTGTTCATGACCCTGAACATCCTTGGCGTCAGCATCGCCGCGACCTTCGAGCTGGTGGTGACCGTGCTCGCCGTCGCCGAATTGCTGGTGTTCATGGGCGTGGTCGCACCGGGCTTCAGCTTCAGCAACTTTGTGCTGAACGGCTGGTCAGGCGCCAATGAGTTTACGATGGGCGCGATTCCTGGCATTTTCGCCGCTATTCCCTTCGCGATCTGGTTCTTCCTCGCCATCGAAGGCGCGGCCATGGCGGCCGAGGAAGCCAAGGACCCGAAACGCACGATTCCACGGGCCTACGTCAGCGGCATCCTGACCCTGGTGTTCCTGGCCATTGGCGTGATGGTGATGGCTGGCGGCGTCGGCGACTGGCGTCAACTGTCGAACATCAACGATCCGCTGCCGCAGGCAATGAAAGCGGTAGTCGGCAACAATTCGACCTGGATGCACATGCTGGTGTGGATCGGCCTGTTCGGGCTGGTGGCGAGTTTCCACGGGATCATCCTCGGCTACTCGCGACAGTTCTTTGCCCTGGCACGCGCCGGTTACCTGCCCAAAGGTCTGGCCAAGCTCTCGCGTTTCCAGACCCCGCACCGGGCGATCCTGGCGGGCGGCGTGGTCGGCATCGCGGCAATCTACAGCGACGGTCTGGTCAATCTGCAAGGCATGACCCTGACGGCGGCAATGATCACCATGTCAGTGTTCGGCGCCATCGTGATGTACATCATCAGCATGCTCAGCCTGTTCAAACTGCGCAAAACCGAGCCGAATCTGGAACGCACCTTCCGCGCGCCCGGTTACCCGGTGGTGCCGGCCATCGCGCTGTTTCTGGCGCTGGTGTGCCTGGTGGCGATGGCCTGGTTCAACACGCTGATCGGTTGTGTGTTCCTCGGGTTCATGGCCGCTGGCTACCTGTACTTCCAGCTGACCGCCAAGCAACGCTCCGAAGCACCGGCAGACGCTATGCTCGAAGGTATATGAGTTGCACCGGCACCGCGCCTTTCGCCCGGTGCCCGCTATATAGAAGTGCATAAAGATCCAATGTGGGAGCGGGCTTGCTCGCGAATGCGGTNAACAATGATGTCGCCTGACACGACGCCTTCGCGAGCAAGCCCGCTCCCACAGGGGATCGAGTTATCCACAGAATCAGGAGGAACGCGCCCAATGGCCGCATTTGCTCATACCGTCGGCGCCCAGACCTATCGTTTCGACAGCCTCAAGGACGTGATGGCCAAGGCCAGCCCGGCACGCTCCGGGGATTTCCTGGCCGGCGTCGCCGCGCTCAACGATGGCGAGCGGGTAGCCGCGCAAATGGCACTGGCCGACATCCCGCTCACGCATTTCCTGCAGGAAGCGCTGATTCCCTACGAAACCGATGAAGTCACCCGACTGATCATCGACACCCACGATAAACAGGCTTTCGCCGTGGTCAGCCATCTCACCGTCGGCGGTTTTCGCGACTGGCTGCTCAGTGACGCCGCCGATGAAACCAGCCTGCGCGCCCTCGCCCCCGGCCTGACGCCGGAAATGGTCGCTGCCGTGTCGAAGATCATGCGCGTGCAGGATCTGGTGCTGGTGGCGCAGAAAATCCGCGTGGTCACGAAATTTCGCGGCACCCTCGGTCTGCGTGGACGGTTATCCACAAGGCTGCAACCCAATCACCCGACTGACGAGCCGTCCGGCATCGCCGCGAGCATTCTCGACGGTCTGCTGTACGGCAACGGCGACGCGATGATCGGCATCAACCCGGCCACCGACAGCATCGCCTCGATCTGCGCGATGCTGGAAATGCTCGACGCGATCATCCAGCGCTACGACATTCCGACCCAGGCCTGCGTGCTGACACACGTCACCACCTCTATAGAAGCGATCAACCGTGGGGTGCCACTGGATCTGGTGTTCCAGTCGATTGCCGGCACCGAAGCGGCCAACGCCAGTTTCGGTATCAACCTGAACATCTTGCAGGAAGGTTATGAAGCGGGCCTGAGCCTCAATCGCGGCACACTCGGGCGGAACCTGATGTATTTCGAAACCGGTCAGGGCAGCGCGCTGTCGGCCAACGCCCACCACGGCGTCGATCAACAGACCTGCGAGACAAGGGCCTACGCCGTGGCGCGCCATTTCAAGCCGTTTCTGGTGAACACCGTCGTAGGATTCATCGGCCCGGAATACCTCTACAACGGCAAACAGATTATCCGCGCCGGCCTCGAAGACCACTTCTGCGGCAAGTTGCTCGGCGTGCCGATGGGCTGCGATATCTGCTACACCAACCACGCCGAAGCCGACCAGGACGACATGGACACCCTGCTGACCCTGCTCGGCGTGGCCGGGATCAACTTCATCATGGGCATCCCCGGTTCCGACGACATCATGCTCAACTACCAGACCACTTCGTTCCACGACGCGCTCTACGCGCGCCAGACCCTGGGCCTGAAACCGGCGCCGGAGTTCGAGCAGTGGCTGGCGAACATGGGCATTTTCACTCAGGCGGATGGCAAGGTCCGCTTCGGCAACAACCTGCCGCCGGCCTTTCGTCAGGCCTTGGCGCAACTGGGATGAGTCAGATGGAAAAACCACCCGTCGATCCACAAAACCCATGTCTGGAGCTGCGTCGTCTGACCCCGGCGCGCATTGCCCTCGGTCGTACTGGCACCAGTCTGCCAACCAGTGCACAGCTGGATTTCCAGTACGCCCACGCCCAGGCGCGGGACGCCGTGCATTTGCCGTTCGATCACGCCGCGCTCAGCGCCCAACTGACCGAGCGCCAACGCGACAGTCTGCTGCTGCACAGCGCGGCGGTGGATCGCAACAGCTACCTGCAACGCCCGGATCTGGGGCGCAAGCTGAGCGATCAATCGGCGCGAGCCCTGCGCGAATACGCCCAGGCGCATCCGGGCGGCGTGGATCTGGTGATGGTGGTGGCGGACGGCCTCTCGGCACTGGCGGTGCATCGGCATACCCTGCCGTTTCTCACCCGCCTGGAAGAACAGATGAGCGCCGACCAATGGTCGACTGCGCCGGTGGTGCTGGTGGAACAGGGACGCGTGGCGATTGGCGATGAAATCGGCCAGTTGCTGGGCGCCAGAATGGTTGTGATGCTGATTGGAGAGCGTCCGGGCCTCAGTTCGCCGGACAGCCTGGGTTTATATTTCACCTACAATCCAAAGGTCGGCCTCACGGATGCTTACCGCAATTGCATCTCCAATGTGCGGCTGGAAGGGCTCAGCTACGGCATGGCGGCACATCGCTTGCTGTATCTGATGCGCGAAGCCTGTCGGCGCCAGCTGTCGGGCGTCAATCTGAAGGACGAAGCGCAGGTTCAGACGCTGGAATCGGAGGCCGGTGCAGACATGAAGAGCAATTTCCTACTTGATCCGCCTCCAGCCTGAACCGTTTCCGCATTGCCTTTCTGCGCCGGTTTCAGGCAGGATCGATGCACGGCCGCCCGGGTTTCCCATCGCCGTCAGAGCACGTGAAGACAGCCACTTGAAGGACGAGACCTACCATGCGGATTATCCAAGCGACCCTCGAACACCTGGATTTGCTGACCCCGTTGTTCGTTAAGTACCGCGAGTTCTACGGCTCCCTGCCCTATCCGGACTCGTCCCGGGCCTTTCTCGAAAAGCGCCTGCGACGCAAGGAATCGGTGATCTACCTGGCGCTGGCCGATGACGACGACAGAAAACTCATGGGCTTCTGCCAGCTCTATCCGAGCTTTTCCTCGCTGTCGCTCAAGCGCGTGTGGATTCTCAACGACATCTACGTCGCCGAAGATGCCCGCCGCCAACTGGTGGCTGACAACCTGATCCGCACCGCGAAGAAAATGGCCAAGGAAACCCAGGCCGTGCGCATGCGCGTCTCCACCAGCGCCGACAACGAAGTGGCGCAGAAGACCTACGAATCCATCGGGTTCAAGGAAGACACCGAGTTCAAGAACTACGTGCTGCCGATCAGCGAAGAACTCTGATCGCGAGGTGTCCTGCGGGGAGGGAGCAGACTTCCTCCCCAACATGAATCCCAACCCGACATTTATTCACACCGACATCCCCCGCTACAAAACCAACGCGCTTTTCACCTCTCAAAACGTATAATCCCGAGCTTTCCGGCTTGTAAGAAAAACTACACCCGCTTGTAGGCTTACACGAAGTCATCCGCACAGGTCTGCCGAGTCAGGCCGTCACCACAGGTGCCCACATGGATTTCAACCCGATCGACCTCATCCTGCATCTCGACGTTTATCTCGACATGCTGGTGAACAACTATGGGACCTGGATCTACGCCATCCTGTTTCTGGTGATCTTCTGCGAAACCGGCCTGGTGGTGATGCCATTCCTGCCGGGTGATTCGCTGCTGTTCATCGCCGGCGCGGTCGCTGCGGGCGGCGGCATGGACCCGGTATTGCTGGCGGGCTTGCTGATGCTCGCGGCGATTCTCGGCGACAGTACCAACTACGTGATCGGGCGAACGGCGGGTGAAAAGCTGTTCAGCAACCCGAACTCGAAAATCTTCCGCCGCGACTACCTGCAACAGACCCACGATTTCTACGACAAGCACGGCGGCAAAACCGTGACCCTGGCGCGCTTCCTGCCGATCATCCGCACTTTTGCACCGTTCGTCGCCGGTGTCGCGAAGATGCCTTACCCGCGGTTCTTCGGCTTCAGCGTGTTCGGCACGGTTTTGTGGGTTGGCGGTCTGGTGACGCTGGGTTATTTCTTCGGCAACGTGCCGTTCATCAAGAAGAACCTGTCGCTGCTGGTGGTCGGCATCATTCTGCTGTCGCTGGTACCGATGATCATCGGTGTGGTTCGCAGCCGCTTCGGCGGCACCAAAGCCCAATCGCACTAAGTCGATGTGGTCGCTGAGCGCCTGGCGCCGCCGGCGCATTCTGGCCAGGCACCCGATTGCCGATGAACTGTGGCAGCGGGTGCGCCATCATCTGAGTTTTCTCGATGGCATCACTGCCGCAGAAGACCAATGGCTGCGCGAAGCCAGCGTGCTGTTCCTCGAAGACAAACACCTGACCGCCCTGCCCGGCGTCGAGCTGCACCAGGAACAGCGTCTGCTGCTCGCCGCCCAGGCGCAATTGCCGCTTTTGCATCTCGGCGATCTGAACTGGTATCAGGGTTTCCACGAAATCGTCCTCTACCCCGACGACTTCCTCAGCCCCCAGCGCCATCGAGATGCCAGCGGCGTCGAGCATGAGTGGGACGGCGAACACAGCGGCGAAGCGTGGCAACAAGGGCCGATCATCCTCGCCTGGCCCGGCGTGATGGCCAGCGGTGGCTGGGAAGGCTACAACCTGGTGATTCACGAACTGGCGCACAAGCTCGACATGCTCAACGGTGACGCCAACGGCCTGCCCCCGCTGCATGCCGACATGCGAGTGAAAGACTGGGCCGAAGTGATGCAGGCAGCGTACGACGACCTCAATCGCCAGCTCGACCGCCATCCCGACGCCGAAACCGCCATCGACCCCTATGCCGCCGAGAACCCGGCTGAGTTCTTCGCCGTCACCAGCGAGTACTTCTTCAGCGCTCCGGATCTGCTGGACGAGGCTTATCCACAGGTATATGCGCAGCTGCGGCTTTTCTACCGCCAGGATCCGTTGACCCGCCTGAAGCAACTTCAGGCCAGCGACCCGGTCTACCAGGCTCACGAGTAAAGGTCTGCACGACTTCCGGTACATGGCGTCCACGGCAGAATATGCCTATAATCGCCGCCACTTTTTGGTCAATCCGGCCAAGTGTTTTTGGTCAACTAACGGGGGCAAAGCCCAATGAGCTACAGCAAGATTCCGGCTGGCAAAGACCTGCCGAACGACATCTACGTCGCGATCGAGATCCCGGCCAACCACGCGCCGATCAAATACGAAATCGACAAAGACAGCGATTGCCTGTTCGTTGACCGTTTCATGGCCACCCCGATGTTCTACCCGGCCAACTACGGTTACATCCCGAACACCCTGGCTGACGACGGTGATCCCCTCGATGTGCTGGTCGTGACCCCTTACCCGGTTGCTCCAGGTTCGGTGATCCGCGCGCGTCCGGTCGGCATCCTGAACATGACCGACGACGGCGGCGGCGATGCCAAAGTCATCGCCGTTCCACACGACAAGCTGTCCCAGCTGTACGTGGACGTGAAGGAATACACCGACCTGCCAGCCCTGCTGATCCAGCAGATCGAGCACTTCTTCGCGAACTACAAAGATCTCGAAAAAGGCAAATGGGTGAAAATCGAAGGCTGGGACGGCGCTGACGCTGCCCGCGCCGCGATCACCAAGTCGGTTGCTGCCTACAAAGGCTAAGCCTCGCGACCTGCGACACGCTTGAAGAAAACCCCGGTTGATCCGGGGTTTTTTGTGCCTGCCCGAAAGGTTCTTAAACAGCTTGTTTATGGCGACCTACAGAAAAGTTTTAGTGTGTGTAATTTCCCACAAGAACGTCTTACATCCCGTCGCAAAATTTGCCCTGATTTTGAACGCAAGGTTTATTCAAACCGCTCTAGGCCGGTCGTAGACTCGTGTTTATGAGAAAGAACACTAGCGGTCCAAGATTCAAGGCACTCCTGGAAGCTGCGAACATCACCACCACGGGATTCGCAAAGTTCTGGGGCACGGAAGCCCAAAACGTTCATAACTGGTACACCCGGGGCGTACCCGCGTACCGCATGGAAGAAGTTGCGCGCCTGCTGTCCGTCAACAGCCAATGGCTGAAGACCGGCGAAGGCCCGAAAGACGCCCCGCACCTGCATACGGAGTCGGGCGACATCCTCGATGCCCATGCCATTCGCGGCGTCTACACGGTGCTCGAAACCAACGACATCGAACTGCCGCTCTACAAGGAAGCCCCGACTGCCCCTGGTTCCGACAAGACCCACGTCATCAAGGACCCGGACCAAACCATCCGTTTGCCCCGCAGCCACCTCGAAGCCCTGGAAATTCGTCACACCGATGCCATCTGCACCCACATGATCGGCAACAGCATGGCCGAGAAAATCGAAGACGGCTCAACCCTCGCCATCGACCGCGGCCTCACCCAGGTGGTGGACGGCGAAATCTACGCCATCGAACACGACGGCATGCTGCGCATCAAATACCTGCACCGCATGCCCGGCAACGCCCTGCGCCTGCGCAGCCACAACAGCGCCGAATACCCGGACGAGATCTTCCGGGCCTCACAGATCGAAGAGCAGAGGATTCATGTGTTGGGATGGGTGTTCTGGTGGTCGACGCTGGGCAAGCGGCGGCCGGTGGTGCCGTTTCTCTGATCCTGCTTCTGTCGTGAGGGGCAACCGGCCCGGATAGTCGGTACAAATACGGGATTTTTCATGGATAGAACGCTCTGCCCCGCACTTCGCACTGGGAATCCCCAACAAAACTCAGTATCCTGCGCCCCACATTCGCGCATCGACCCGCCAAGCGGCCCAGATGACGCCTGACGCGGCAGACCACTGTCTGACCAAGTCCCACAGCCGGACGCAAGATCCGGATGTACGTTTTGAAGGCTGGCGCGGTTTACCAAAAATAAACCAAGCCAGTCCCCGAGAAGCCGGCCACAAGCCGGCTTTTTAATGCCTGCCAAAAGCCAATGCCTACCGTCCGAATTCAGAATCGCCGCTTGCCGGATACCAAACGCGCTTGTACCGTAAAGACAAACGTCATTACAGGTAATCCATCATGGCATCCATCAACATTCGTATCGACGACGAACTGAAAAAACGCGCCTTCGCAGAGCTGGAAAAGCTCGGGCTTTCGCCCTCAGAGCTTCTGCGCCAAACGCTTCAATACGTCGCGGACCGGGGCAAATTGCCGTTCAAAGCGGCATTGCTCAGTGAAGAGGATGAAGCGCTTATCGCCGTGGTCACTGAACGTCTTGCCGCTCCTCAGCGAGTCAAGGTAAGTCTGGATGACCTATAACCTTGAGTTTGATCGTCGTGCATTGAAGGAATGGAACAAGCTGGGCGATACAATTCGCGAGCAGTTCAAAAAGAAACTCTCCGAGGTTCTCGAAAATCCTCGCATAGAAGCCAACAGGCTTCGCGAGCTGCCAGATTGCTACAAGGTGAAGCTGAAAAGCGCTGGATATCGCCTGATTTATCAGGTGATTGATCTCGAAATTGTGGTGTTCGTAGTCGCTATCGGAAAGAGAGAGCGAGAGGCGGCTTATGACGCTGCACAGGATCGATTGTCGTCCCAACCCTGAGCCAGTTAATCATCAGGATCGATTCTGAAATTGGGGCAGCAACCTGCTGCCCCAATTACCGTCACGGATAACTAAACGACTTCACCAACGTCAACTCCCCCACCGCCCGCATCGGCACGATGAAAGTCTCCATCTTCTCGCTAGGCGTCCCCTCTTCTGTAATCACCGTTACCTGCGCGGTCGTCAACGGCTGCACCGCCTCTTCCCCACCCTCATCATCCCCGCGATACCCACCACCAAAATAATTCACATACACCAGATACTGCCCCTTGATCGGCGCCGGCATGGCGAAGATTTCCGGGCCGTAGCCGGTGGTCACGTCAACGTCCAAAGCCGCACCGTTGGGGGCGACGCGGTCGCCGTACCAGATATGCGCGCCGTCGGGTGTGATCAGGTGCAAATCGAGGTCGGTGCCGTCACTGTCCCACGCCAACAACACCCGCAGTTTCGCCGGAGTAGCGCCGCCGCTGGTGTTGAGGAACTGCGTGCGATGCCGTTGCTGGCCGTCGGGGCTGCGGACTTCGACGCTGTTGCTGCCGTTGGGGAAGGAGAACGGGCGGTCGAAGCGGCCGCTGTCGTCGATTTTCAGCGGCATGCTGACGCCGTTGACGATCAGGCGGCCGGGCTCTTTGTTTTTCGGTGTGGCTTTGATTTCACCGCTGATACGGGCGGTGTTGGCCTGGCCGATCGGGGTATTCACCGAGGAGGCCGGGTAGTTGACGGTCTGGCGGAAACTTTCGCCCTCGCCTTCGGGGGCGCCACTGCGCCAGCCGCCGACCGGGGTGTCGAGTTTGACGCTGTCGGCAGCCATCGCCATTGGCAATGCATTAAGCGCGCAGAGCAACAGCAAGACCTGTGGATAACGGAGTGTCATGGTCTATTCCAGCAAAAGGTGACGGGCGAGCCCTTCGATATAGGTTTCATCCTGGCCGTTGGGGTGTGCTTCAAAGGCCAGGTGCAGGTATTCGTGAGTCAGGTCGAGGCGGTCCTGCAAGGACAGCACGCCGCGCACGTAGATGCGCTGACGTTCGCGGTCGACGAAGGGGCGGCCAAAGGCGAGTTTGCAGACGGCGAACGTGCTGACTTCGTTGTAGCCGGTTTCGCTTTCAAGCGTCGGACGCCAGCCGCGACGTTGCTTTTGCAGCCAGTCTTGCGCGGCGGGCAGCGCTTCACAGGACGCCACCGGGTTGTCCCAGCGACTGAGGCTCGCGCGCGGATAGGCGTGCAGCAAAATAGCGTCGTAACGCTGGCCGGCATTGGCTTGCTCGACGGCTTGCTGCCAGGCGAGTTTGTCGGGGCCGGGTTGATCGGAGTGATAGGTAACGGTGCTGCCGGCCAATACCAGGTCCGCCGTCCAAGCGGCGATGTTGCGAGATTCGGCGGAGGCCGGACGCGGTGCAACACGCTGGCGAATGCTGCTGTCGTCGATGCTCAAACATTCGCCATTGCGCGTGGCGTTTTGCAGCAGATACGTGCGGATCGCCACGGCTAACGCTTTCGCGGCTTCGGCCGGTTCAGGTTTGGCTTCACGCTCCAGCACACGGGCGACGTACTCTTCGCGATCCAGCCGAGCCACAAGCTTGTCGTTGAGCAGAAACAGCTCGCCGTCGCTGTGGATATCCAGCGCATTACCATTGGCGAATTCGACGCGGTAATCGCCCTGCAACGGGCCGGAGCTCACCACTCGATCACCGGCCAGAACCCGCGAAACCGGATAACGCGAGAACAGCCCGACCTCAACACAACGCCCCGCTTCCGCCGGCCATGATGCGGGCAACACCGTCGCTAACGCCGAACCATAATGCCGCAAAACCATCTGACTGGTGCCCCGGCCACCGGCCCAGATCGGCGAGCCATCCGCCGTCCACCCAGCGAACCCGCCCTGACGTGATTGCGGATCCTGATCGCCGAGCCAGCTCCAGGTTTTCACCCGCAAGCGCCCACCGAGTTCGCCGACGACATTGCCGTCCGCCGCGTTCAGCACCACGTCGAGCAGCACACGGCGCATCTGCTCCTGAGCCGGCAACAAAGACAAAACCTTCAGCAAGTCAGCCACGGAAACCCGAGTGGCCGGCTGCAACGATGGCAAATCCAGCAACCATGACGGCGCCTGTCGCGCCTGCCAATAGGTTCTCCAATCGCCAGCGGTTATGCCCAACCGCGCCGGCTCGAAATACAGCCCGCAGGATTTCACCAGCGCCTGATCACGCTCGATCTTCCCGCCCGCCGTGCAGCAATAAACTTCTTCCTTCGACTGCCCACGACATTCATAAGCCGGTTCCCGCGCACCGGTATCCACCAGCCACGCATAAACGAACACCTTCCACAAACTGCCCAGCGGCGTGTCCAGCGACGAAGGCAACGGCTCGCGAGCGGTCAGTTGAGTGGTATTCAGCGACAGCAACTCACCCTTGTAGGCCACGCGCAACGGCTCATCCTGCGCCGTCGCCAGCGCAGGAATCACACACATCAGCAGCCAGACCAGCAGCCGGGTCATGTCAGTTGACCGTGACCTGACCAAGGGCCGCTTTCGCTTCGCGGGCCTGATGCTGCGGCGCGTAGACCTGAGTGAAGCGCACCGGCGGCAGGTTGAACTGACCCTTCTGCGAGAAGCGCACCAGATGCCGCAGGCGCAATTCACCGCTCAGTGCATCCACCGGCACCGCGTAGGCCAGTTGACCCGGCTCGAAACGCGCCTTCTCCAGCGCGGTCGGTTCGGTGCCGTCCTTGCCCTGCAACTTGATGCCCCACGTGGTGCGCTCAACATCGGCGCCCGGCGGCAACGGCACTTCGAGCATGCCGTAGCGCAACGGTTTTGGTGCTTTGCTGGTGAGGATCACCTCGTCCAGATACAGGCTGTCGCTGGACAGCGGTTTAGTGCCGACCGGCTCCAGTTTGAAGGTGAAGGCTTCGTCACCCGGCACCAGACGCGACAGGCGACGAGTGATGGTCACCGCCATCGGATCGACCGCCGGTTGCTGGGTCTGGTAACTCAGCGCGGCACGCAATGGACGCTCCTGAGTGCCCGATACCGACAACACGCTCGGCACCGGCGCAACACCCTGCCACGTCCAGTACATCTCGCCGGTCGTGCCGTAGTTTTTCTTCCAGCCTTCGCCCGGGGTCAGCGCGATGGTCGGCGAGGCCTGGGCGATGCTGCGTTGCAGCCAGGTCAGCGCCAGCGCACGTTCAAGGGTCGATTGCTGCGGCAACAGCCGTTGCAACAACGCCGTCGCACGAGCCTGATCGAACGGTTGCAGCGACAGGTTCAGCGCTTCGGCAAACGGCTGCGAACTGACCGACAAGCGCTGTTGCGCAGCGCCCAACTGACGATTGAACGCATCCGGCAAAGCGACTTTCGACTGCGTGGCCAACGATGCGGTCAAGACCCGCGCCGCCGCCAGACCGAGCGCCGAATCCGGATCGCCCATCACCAGACTGTCTTCGCCGTCGTCCATCAGCGTTTCGGCATTGCCTTCCCCGGCCTTGGCCAGATCCTCCATCAAACCGCTGAGCAGCGTGTTGACCGGCAGATGCATCTGCTTGGCGAAGGACAGAATCAACGCCCGTTGCAGCAACGGTGTATTCGGCGCCTGCTTGGCGTAAACCTCCAGCACCCGCTGCCAGTGCTCCGGCGGCAAGGTCAGATCGAGCACCTGGCTGGCGTTCCAGTCGGCGTAATAGGCGTAAGCGGTGAGGAACGCATCCGGTTCACCGTCGAAGCCCCACCAGGTGAAGCTCGCCGACGGCCCGGCCATTTGCACCAGGCGCAGACGGCTGTTCTGCATGATCAGGCGCAAGCGGTCACGGATCTGCGGGCTCGACGCCAGCGACGGATAGGCGATGCTCAGCGGCAGCAAACGGCTGGCGGTCTGCTCGACGCCGCCGTACGGATAACTGAGCAGATCGTCGAGGGCCGAACGGAACAGCGCTTGCGGGCTGTCATCCAGACGCAGGCGAATGTCGGTGGCGTCCGCCGGCAGGCTCAGCGGCGTGTCACCGCTGTCCACGTCGAGGCTCTGGGTCTGTGTCACTTGCCAGCCTTCGCCGGTCGCGGTCAGGCGTACCGCAAGGGCGTCGGCGGTTTTGCCGTCCTGCACCAGTTCAGCTGTCCATTCGCCGGAGGCCAATGCGAAGGCCGGTAGCGGCAGGTAGTTGATGCCGTTGTTGAGGGTCACCGGCAGGCGCTGTTCGGCGCCGGCGTAGTGCGTCACCAGTTCAGCCTTGACCGGTTTCTCGGCTTGGCTGAAGGCGAACACACCGAGTTGCGGCTGATCGCCCTTGCGGAATTTGCTCGGCCCGCTCCACTTCAGGTACAGCGGTTTTTCCGAACGGACGAACTGCTTCTTCTGCCCGACCTGACCGTCATCGGCAATCGCTCGCGCGGTGATGCGCCAGCGGGTCAGCGAGTCCGGCATCTTGAAGGTGAAGCGGGTCTTGCCGTCGGCGTCGGTCAGCAATTCCGGCTGCCACGCAGCGGTGTCGACGTCTTCGCGGCGCGGCCGCTCCAGCACTTTCACCCCGCGTTCGCTGCGGTTGGCCTTGCCCGGCGCGCCGGGGCTGCCCGGCAATGCCACGTCGTAGCTGATGAACGACAGGCTGGCGCTGGTGCGCACGTTGTTGCGGCGCGGGTGATAGAAGAACTGGTCGATGGTCGGCGCGACTTCCGGTTGCAACGCATAGACCATTTCATCAACCACGCTGACCGTCAGGTGCGCCGGCACAGCCTTGCCGGCGAACTGCGTGGTCAGGTCGACCGTCACGGTATCGCCCGGCTGATAGGTCTCTTTGTCAGTCTTGATCGCCACGTCGATCTGCGGCGCAACAACCTTGATCCCGGCGTTCTGGAAGCTGTACTGACCGCCCTTGGTGTACAGCACGGAGAACGTCAGGTTCGGCGCGAAATTGTCCTTCACCGGGATGCGTGCGCGGTATTGAGTTTCGCTGAGTTTTTCCAGTTTCAGCCAGTCGCCGCCCTTGGCCAGCAGCGCGGTGGCTTCGACCTTGTCACGCTCCAGCGACAGCAGTGCATCGCTGACCGGCTCCGGGAACGTGATCAGCGCCAGCGCTTCGTCGCCGGCCTTGTACTCGGGTTTGTCGAGGACGATTTCCACGGTGCCCGGCACGGCCTTGACGCCGTCGCCGGTGACCGAGTGACCAGTCGCGCCAAGCACTCGGCCGTGCTGATCTTTCAGCGACAGGTTGTAGGTGCCCGGGCGATCGAAGGCCACGCTGAAGCCTTTGTCTTTCGCCGCCAGTTTGCCTTCGCCGGTGGTCTGGTCTTCGAGGCGAACCCAGCTGTAGCTGCTCGGCACAACGGCCTGCGCCTGTTGGCTGCCGCCCTCGTTGGCGAAGCTGAACGCGACCTTGTCACCGACTGCACTGAAGCGCTGCGGCGCGGTCAGGCGGAAGCTGGCGGCGCCACGGTCGATTAGGATTTCCTTGGTGGTCTTGACCCGGTACGCCGCGCCATCGCTGGCAAACACGGTGAGCATGTAGCGGCTCGGTTTGTCGGCGGCCGGAAGGTCGAGGGTCGCGTTGCCCTTGCTGTCGGTGGTCAGTTCGGTGCTGGTCAGTTCTACCGGGAATTGCCCGAGGTATTGCAGCTCGTTGTCGACCATCGACAGTTGCTGGGCGCGCAGGCTCAAGGTCAGCTTGGCGTTGGCCACCGGTTTGCCGTCCGGGTACAGCAGCACCAGGCTGCCCTTCACCGGTTCGCCGGTGCGGTAATCCTGCTTGGCCAGATTCAGCGAAATTTCAAAGTGCGGCTTGATGTACTCGGCCACCCGGAACGCGCTGCTGTAGGCCTGATCCTTGTAGTTGAAACGCAGCTCGTAACCACCGGCCACCGCGTTGTCCGGCAACTGGAAACGACCCTGGGTGCCGGCCTTGGAATCGAGTTTCAGATCCAGTCGCTGCAACTCGGTACCGGTGGCATCGAGCACGCTGACATTGACGTCCGCTGCGCCGGGCAACACCGAGTCGCGGGCGTTCTTGAATTCGCGGCCAACGATTTTCAGCGACACCCAATCACCCGGGCGATACAGCGGCCGGTCGGTGAAAGCGTAGAGTTTGGTGTCGTAGATTTCGCTGTCGTAATAGAAGTTTTCCGAGACGAATACGCCGCCCTCTTCGTCCTCGCCGATCACGAACGAACGCTCGGGGCTGACGTGTTTCAGGCGCAGCAGACCATCGGTGTCGGTGGCGCCGCTGCTCATCACGCCGAGGCCGTCGGTCCACAGCACGTTGACCTTCGGCACCGAGCTGCCTTCGTGTTTGCGTGCGGCCCACACCAGCAATTCATCACCGGCAATCTTGCTCACCGCCACGGTGTTGGAAACGAACACCATGGTGGTCGCGCGGTACTTGCCGATCAGCGCTTCGACCAGATACAGACCCGGTTTCAGATTGCCCAACGGGATGTAGACGTTACCCGGCGCGACGCTGACGAACTCGCTGGAAGACCCGGCCAGATTGACGCCGGTCGGCGGCTGGATCGGTTTGGCCTGCCACAGCGGATAGCGGAACTGGCTGACCACCGGCAGGCCCGGAATCAGGGCGAACTGCGGTTGCGCGTCGTACGGCGTCGGCGCGGCGATGGCATTGCCCATCTTCAGCTCCGGCACTTCCTCGGTGACTTGCTGGCGCGACTCGTAAGAGAAGGCACGCTGCATTACGCGACGGGATTTGCGGTACCAGTTGTCCCACAGGTACGCGAGGGTGTTCGACAGGCCTTCGCCCTTGAACTGGCCGTCACTGACCACCCGGTGCAGGTTCTTCTGGCGCTTGAGGAAGTCCAGCGGCTTGTCGATTTTGTACACGCGGATGTCGGCGCCGCCGTACGGTTCCATGCGGAATCGACGGTAGTCACGACCCGGCGCTTCGAGGCGCACCACTGCCTGTTCGTCGGCGGCGAAACTGCTGTCGGCCAGCAGGAAAAAGCTTTCACCGGACACCGGCGTGTAGCCGCTTGGCTCCACGGTGTCTTCGGCATTCACGGCCGAAAACGGCAGGGTCAACAGCAACAGAAAAGGCAGTAAACGCAGCATGCGGGCACCGGTCATTGGGAGAGAAAATTCAGTCGATAGACGCCGATGAAGTTGGGGTTGGCTGCGTCGGGTATCCATCGGGTGTCCTTCCATGTCATGAGTTGCTGCAGGCTTGCCGAACGCATGCCGTTGTCGGTTGGGGTGGTCGTACCGGTGTGATAGGCGATGTAGCGGCCCATCCAGATCATCAGGTGCTGGTCGTCGCCCTGATCGAAAAACATCAGATCGCCAGGGCGCGCCTGGGACACGTCGCGGCCGATCAGATGGCTGTTGAACTGAATCAGTTTGATCGCGTTGACGTAGGGCCCGACCTTGCCGCCGCCCTGTTGCCATTGCTGGGCGAGCTTGCGCTGGTCGGCGCTCAGGTCCAGCTCCGGCGGCAGGTAGCGATTGGACACGCCATTGCTGCGCAGCCATTTGTCGTCGTGGACTTTCAGCGCTTCGTTGGCGGCAAACCGCACCAGGCCGGCGCAATCCTGCTGATACCAGCGCGGGCTCGGGCCTTTGCTCAATTGTTCCTGGGCGATGCGCACGAACCAGGCGCGAAACACCTGAGACTGCTGCGGATCGAGGGCCGGAGCCTCAACGGCTCGGGCGCCGGCGCTGAGCAACAGCGCCAGCAAGCCGAGGCTGCGAATCAGTCTGGTCACAGCGCTTTCCACTCCAGCGGCAGCCATTGCCAGTGCCCGTCAGGCTCGCTGCCTTCCGGCAAAGTCAGGGCGTATTTGCCCATGCCGCCGAGGGTGCGCAGTTTCGGGATCAGGTAGGTTTGCGCGGCGTTGTAGAACACCGGCTCCATGTCCTGCGGCAGGCTGTCGAGGGTTTCCTGCCGGATCAGTTGCGCCATCGAATCCGGGCCGAAGTAGATCGGCATCAGCACGTCTTTCGGCAGTACGTCAGCCATCGGCGGGAAGCGTTTGTCGAGGGTGCCGAGGGCCTTGTCGACCAGTTTGTCGTCGAGGGAAAACAGCAGCGTCGAACCATGGCGCGCCAGGCTGACTTTCATGAACGCACGGCCGGTGATCGCGTCCGGATTCTCGGCATCCTTGGCCGCGTACGGACCGAAGTTGGAGCTGACCTGACGTTGCCAGCGATGGCTCTGGCCTTCCTGTTTCTCGACCACCGGGAACGCGTGCTCGTCGACCTTGCCTTCGTAGGCGCCGACCATCGAATCGAACAGCGTGCCGATATCCGCGTCGAGTTTGCCATTGTCTTCGTCGTTCAGGCTGGCCACCAGCAAGGGCGTGTACAGCCGCGAATCGGCGTACCAGCACAGGCCCGCCGCGCCAGCCACGTGCTCGGTGAGTTTCTGCGCCACCGCTTCTTCGGCGCCGAGTTTCACCAGCAACGGTTTTTGCGGCTCGGCCGCCACCGGCAAGGTCACGCAGGCGCTGGCGCCCAGCGGCATGGCTTGCCAGACCGGTTTGAAATCGAAGTCCGGCTGGTTTTCCAGCTCATCCATGGCCAGAAAGCTGTGCCAGCCCTTGTCGTCCATGTCGAAACGCAGGCCGGCGAAATTCGGGATGAAGCGCTGGTAACCCATGGCCAGGACGCTGGAATTGACCGACAGGCGCTGTTTGGTTTCAGGTGTTTTGGCCGTGAGCCCGAATGCTTCGGGGAACAGTTTTTCGCCGTTGAGCAGCGCCGCCAGCGCTTGGGGCGAGACGTGGCCGGATTCCTCCGAAGCACCACTTTCCGGGTCGTAGAATTTGGCCGGGTTGGACAGCACCACCAGTTTGTCGCCACGGGAGGCGAACAGCAGGGATTTGCCGGCGTTGTAGGTCAGCTGATACAGCGGCACTTCGTCGCCGCCGACTTTCAGGGTGCTGAGCACGCTCAGTTGCGAATCATCCAGCGCGACTTTCGCCAGCGGCTCCAGCACTTTGGCCAGCCCGCCGCGATCCATCACCAGCAGGAAATCCTTCAAGCGACCATCGGCGCCGCGCCACAACGCCACGTCTGCCGGTTGATCGAAGAGCTGCTCGATCAAGCTGTCCTGCAGCTTCAGGTCATGCTCGTAGATGATCCGCCGCAGACTGCCGATCAGCCCGAGGCGGTCGGCGTGGGTTTCGTAATAGAAGACGAAATCCTCGGTGAGCGTGGCCTTGAGGAACGGCACCGTCAGCAGGTCCTTGGGCAACTGGCTCAGGGAGCGGGTTTCCAGCAGCGCGTCCGGGCGGCTCAGGCCGAGCTTGTCGCTGGCCAGTTCCGCCGGTGGCGCCTTGGGTTTGTGCATCAGCCAGCCGAGCCCGCCCGCCACGCCGGCGACAAGGCACAGCCCGACCGCCAGTAACGGCCAGCGCCGGGAAGGTTTGCCGGCAGGTGTTACGGCGGCCGGTGCAGCAGTGTTATCGCTCATCTTTCCAGAACCCGAGTTCATCCGTGGCGGGATGCTTAATAGTTGAAAGTCTTGACCAGCAGCAGATCACCGATGGCCCGCAGGGGCACGATGAACGTTTCGCGTTTTTCGTCGACGGTGTTTTCGTTGAGCACCAGCGTGATCTGCGAGGTGATCACCTCGTTCTGGTTGCTGGTCTCCTCGAAGTTATAGCCGCCGTTACCGAAGTTGCCCCAATAGTTGACGTAAACCAGATAGGTGCCGTGCAGCGGCGCGGTCATGGTGAACATTTCCGGGCCGGGGCCGTCGACACCGTCCGGATCGAGGCCGCCGCCGTTGCTCATCGCCGGACGCGCCCAGAAGGCGTGCTGGCCGTCAGGCGTAATGACGTGCAGGTCGAGTTCGGCTTTAGGGTCGTCCCAACCGAGCACCACGCGGATCCGCGCCGGCGTGCGCAAATTGTTGGCTTCGTAGAATTGAACGCGCTTGAGCGGCTGGCCGTCGGCGCTGATCACTTCGACGCTGTTGGAGCCGGCGCCGAACGCATACGGCCGGGCGAAACGCCCATCGTCGTCGGTGTACAGATTCAGTGGATTGCCATTCACTGCCAGGCTGTGGGGCGGACGCAGATGCCCGATCGCCTTGAGCTGGCCCTGGATCATTGTGCGATTGCGCTGGATGCCGCGATCGATAGGCGGCGTGGGATAGGCGACTTGCGGGTTTTCCGTGCGATCAAGCAGCCCGTGATAGCGCCAGCCGCCAACAGGCTCTGACAGCTCCGCACTCGGCGCTGCCAGCAGCGCGGGCGCGCAGGCCAACCCGATCAGCAGCAAAAGAAGTGAACGCATGTGATGCCTCCTGCCATGCCTGACGAAACCTTGCACCCGATCCTCGGTACTTCACAGCGGTGAAAACTGCGTTTCGTCTGAAAGACCCGTGACTGTCGGGTCGTAGAAGGCGCGAAGGTTAGCGATTCGGCAGTTTTTTAACAATCGGATACATCTGCTTTTGCGGTGGGTTCACGGCGTTCAGTGGACGATGAGCCGAATAGGCGTCATATTCGGCTCACGAAATGAGCCGAATAGCGTTTCTATTCGGCTCACGCACTCAGGAACGGCATTTCATGGCAACTCACTGGATCTGGCAGCAGCCCGATTGGCCCGACTTCAACTGGCAGGCAGAGCGTCTCACTGCGCTGTTGCGCGAATGCGTTCAGGCGCAGGGACAATTGATGGGCATGGCGCGATCAGTGGGCAATTCACTGAGCGCTCAGACTGAGCTGGACGCGTTGCTGCAGAACATCGTGACCTCCTCGGCCATCGAGGGGGAGCAGTTGAATGTTGAATCCGTGCGCTCTTCATTGGCTCGACGCCTGGGGCTGGAATCACCGGATGGTGACAAAGTCAGCAAGCGCAGCGAGGGGCTTGCGCAACTGATGCTCGATGCCACTCAACGTTTTGCCGAACCGCTGACGCTGGAACGATTGCTGGAATGGCATTCATGGCTGTTTCCAGAACAGGAGAGTGGTTTCCTTTCGCGAGCAATCAGTGTCGGTGCATTACGCGGCGATGAGCCTATGCAGGTGGTTTCCGGGCGAATCGACCGCTCGACCGTGCATTTCGAGGCGCCACCGCGACAAGGGCTTGAGCGACAACTCGACAGTTTTCTCAAATGGTTCGACGCCAGTCAGCATCAGGCCGGCCTCGATCCTTTGCTGCGAGCAGGCATCGCGCACTTCTGGTTCGTCACCTTGCACCCGTTCGATGACGGCAACGGCCGTCTTACCCGCACCCTCACCGATCTGGCACTGGCCCAGGGCGAAGCGCAGGCGATTCGTTTTTATGCGATGTCGGCCAGCATTCTCGACGACCGTGCGGGCTATTACCGGATTCTCGAATCCAGCCAGAAAGCCACGCTGGACATCACCGACTGGCTCGCATGGTTCCTGCAAACCCTGCTTCGCAGCCTGCAACAGGCCATCGCGCGGATTGAAGGCGTGCTGGGCAAGTCGCGCTTCTGGCAAACGCACCGCGAATCCGAGCTGTCGGTGGAGCAGATCAAAGTGCTCAATCGCCTGCTCGACGGAGGTGAACGTGGTTTCGAGCACGGTATCAGTGCGGCGCAGTATCAGGCCGTGGCAAAAGTCTCCAAGGCGACGGCGACCCGACATCTGGCGGATCTGCTGGAAAAGGGTTGTCTCGAACGCCTGCCCGGCGGTGGGCGCAGCACGCGCTATCAGATCAGTTTTCCAGGCAAATCCGCAGGGTGATGCAACCCCCGCTCATTTGCCCATACCCCCCCTATCTGCTAGTGTCGCGCCGGTTTAACGTCAACCGGAATTAGCCGCCATGGCCCGCAAAAAAGCTGCACTGGATTTCGAACAGTCCCTCGCCGACCTGCAAACGCTGGTGGAGCGTCTGGAGAACGGTGAATTGTCGCTGGAAGACTCGCTGACCGCTTTCGAGCAAGGCATCGGCCTGACCCGTGACTGCCAGGCGGCGCTGGCCCAGGCCGAGCAGAAGGTCCAGGTGTTGCTGGAGCGCGATGGCGAACTCGCCGAGGAACCCTTCGACGCGGATCAGCCAGAATGATTGCAGCGTATTCGGCCACCAGCCAGGCGCGGGTTAACGCGTCACTGGAAACCCTGTTCAACGCCCCGCTGCCAGAACTGGCGCGCCTTTATGAAGCCATGCGCTATAGCGTGATGAACGGCGGCAAACGCGTGCGTCCGCTGCTGGCGTACGCGGCGTGCGAAGCCCTCGGCGGCAAGGCCGAACAGGCCAACGGCGCGGCGTGTGCGGTTGAGCTGATCCACGCGTATTCGCTGGTACACGACGATTTGCCGGCGATGGACGACGACGATCTGCGTCGCGGCCAGCCGACCACTCACAAGAAATTTGACGAAGCTTGCGCGATCCTGGCCGGCGACGGCTTGCAGAGCCTGGCGTTCAGCGCCCTGCTCGACCCGCGCCTGAGCGACCTGAGCGCGGACATCCGCCTGCAACAGGTCACAGCGCTGGCGCACGCGGCAGGCCCGGCCGGCATGGTCGGCGGTCAGGCCATCGACCTCGGTTCGGTCGGCCTCAAGCTCGACCAGAAAGCGCTGGAACAGATGCACCGGCACAAGACCGGCGCGCTGATCGAAGTCAGCGTCAAGCTCGGCGCCCTGGCCAGCGGCCGTGCCGAGAAGGATGAACTCAAGTCCCTGCAGACTTATGCACAGGCCATCGGCCTGGCGTTCCAGGTGCAGGACGACATCCTCGACGTCGAAAGCGATACCGAAACCCTCGGCAAACGCCAGGGCGCCGATATTGCCCGCGACAAGCCGACCTACCCGGCGCTGCTCGGTCTGAACGCAGCCAAGGCTTACGCGCTGGAACTGCGCGATCAGGCCCTGCACGCGCTGCGACCGTTTGACGCGGCTGCCGAGCCGTTGCGCGATCTGGCCCGGTATATCGTCGATCGGCGTAACTGAAGGCTTATCTGCCAAAAAAGACCAACGCGTGGGCAGGGGGCGATGCATCAGGTAAACTGCCGCATCTTTTATACCTATAACGATTCGCCTGATGCCCACGACGTTTCATGAGATTCCCCGCAAGCGCCCGACCACGCCCCTGCTCGACCGCGCTAATACGCCGGACGGCCTGCGCCGGTTAGGCGAAGCCGAGCTGGAAACCCTGGCTGATGAGTTGCGCCTGGAATTGCTCTACACGGTCGGCCAGACCGGTGGGCATTTCGGTGCCGGCCTGGGCGTCATCGAGCTGACCATCGCGTTGCATTACGTCTTCGACACCCCGGACGACCGGCTGGTGTGGGACGTCGGTCATCAGGCTTATCCGCACAAGATCCTCACAGGTCGTCGCGAGCGCATGGAGACCCTGCGCCAGAAGGACGGCATCGCCGCCTTCCCGCGCCGCTCCGAGAGCGAGTACGACACCTTCGGCGTCGGCCACTCCAGCACCTCGATCAGTGCCGCGCTGGGCATGGCCATCGCCGCCCGCCTGCAGAACAGCGATCGCAAGGCGATTGCGGTGATCGGCGACGGCGCACTGACCGCCGGCATGGCGTTCGAGGCGCTGAACCACGCGCCGGAAGTCGACGCCAACATGCTGGTGATCCTCAACGACAACGACATGTCGATCTCGCGCAACGTCGGCGGTCTGTCGAACTATCTGGCGAAGATCCTTTCCAGCCGCACTTACGCGAGCATGCGTGAAGGCAGCAAGAAAGTGCTGTCGCGCCTGCCCGGCGCCTGGGAAATCGCCCGTCGCACCGAAGAATACGCAAAAGGCATGCTGGTCCCCGGCACCCTGTTCGAAGAACTGGGCTGGAACTACATTGGCCCGATCGACGGCCACGATCTGCCGACCCTGATCGCCACCCTGCGCAACATGCGCGATCTGAAAGGCCCGCAGTTCCTGCACATCGTCACCAAGAAAGGCAAAGGCTTCGCCCCGGCGGAAGTCGACCCGATCGGTTACCACGCCATCACCAAACTCGAACCGCTGGACGCCCCGGCCGCTGCGCCGAAGAAGGCCGGCGGGCCGAAGTATTCCGGCGTGTTCGGTGAATGGCTGTGCGACATGGCCGCTGCCGACCCGCGTCTGGTGGGCATCACCCCGGCGATGAAGGAAGGCTCGGATCTGGTGGCGTTCAGCGAGCGTTTCCCGCTGCGCTACTTCGACGTAGCGATTGCCGAGCAACACGCCGTGACCCTCGCTGCCGGCATGGCCTGCGAAGGCGCGAAACCGGTGGTGGCGATCTACTCGACGTTCCTGCAACGCGGTTACGACCAGTTGGTGCATGACGTCGCGGTGCAGAACCTCGATGTGCTGTTCGCCATCGACCGCGCCGGTCTGGTGGGCGAAGACGGCCCGACCCACGCCGGCAGCTTCGACCTGTCATTCCTGCGCTGCATCCCGGGCATGGTCATCATGACCCCGAGCGATGAAAACGAACTGCGCAAGATGCTTACCACCGGCCACCTGTACAACGGCCCGGCGGCGGTGCGTTACCCGCGCGGCACCGGCCCGAACGCGACCATCGAAAAAGACCTCGAACCGATCGAGATCGGCAAGGGTGTGGTGCGTCGCCAAGGCAGCAAGGTCGCCTTGCTGGTGTTCGGCGTGCAAATGGCCGAAGCCCTGAAAGTGGCCGAGACGCTGGACGCGACCGTGGTCGACATGCGTTTCGTCAAGCCGATGGACGAAGCGCTGGTACGCGAGATCGCCGACAGCCACGAGCTGCTGGTGACCCTCGAAGAAAACGCGATCATGGGCGGCGCCGGTGGCGCGGTCAGCGAATTCCTCGCCCGCGAGAACATCCTCAAGTCGGTGCTGCACCTGGGCTTGCCGGACGTTTATGTCGAGCACGCCAAACCGGCGCAGATGCTGGCCGAATGCGGGCTGGATGAAGTGGGGATCGAAGCGGCGGTGCGTGAGCGCCTGGAACTGCTTAACCGCTAGCTCGCTGGATACACGCAAAACCCCATGTGGGAGCGGGNNNCCGCCTTCGCGAGCAAGCCCGCTCCCACATTTGATTTGTGAACACTTCAAGTGCCAACGGACTCCGATGAACCTCTCGCGTCTCGCCCTGCCCCTCCTGCTGCTGCCAACCGCCAACGCCCTCGCCGACACCTTCGAACGCGACCAGGCCCTGAAGCTGCCGGACGTGCTGATCAGCGCCAATCGCCAGGTCGAAGCACGCAACGACAGTAGCGCTGCCAATACGGTTTTCACCCGCGAAGACATCGAGCGCCTGCAACCCCGTAGCGTCACCGATCTGCTGCAACGGGTACCGGGCGTACAAGTCGCGCAGACCGGCGGGCGCGGCAGTCTGCCAGGGATCTACATTCGCGGCACGCAATCGGCGCAAAGCCTGGTGCTGGTCGACGGCCAGCGCATCGGCAACTCGACGTCCGGCGACAGCAACCTGCAACACCTCAACATCGAACAGATTGAGCGGGTCGAAGTGCTACGCGGTTCGCGCTCGGTGATCTACGGCAGCGATGCGATTGGCGGGGTGATTCAGATCTTCACCCGGCGCGGCGGCGAACAGGGCTTGCAGCCGCGGATGCATGTGGGCTTCGGCAGCCACCAGACCTGGGAGCGCAGTGTCGGCCTCTCCGGTGGCGATGAAAAAACCCGCTTCAACCTCGGCGCCAGTCTCGATGAAACCGCCGGGATCGACCGCACCCACGCGTCGTATCCCAGCGACAGCGACCACGACGCCTATCGCAACAAATCCATCAGCCTGAGCCTCAGCCATGCGCTGACCGATGACATCGAAGTCGGCGCCAATCTGCTGGATAACCGGGGCAAAAGCGAGTTCGACAGTCCATGGGGACGTTACGTTGAAGCAACCGACCGATCCTATGAAGAGCAACCTTACAGCGATTTCACCGTCAGCAGTTTCAGCAGCTACATCGATGCGCGGATCAACGAGCGCTGGAGGTCGCGCCTGGAACTCGGCCACAGCGAAAATCGCGAAAAAACCTTCGACAAGCTCAGCGATGAACGCTCGGTGTTCAATACATACCGTGATTCGGTGACCTGGCAGAACGACCTGACCCTCGATGCGCGCAACAGCCTGATCCTTGGTGGCGACTGGTACGAAGACCGGATCAACAGCAGCACCGCGTTCGACGAAGACAGTCGCTGGAACCGCGCCGCATTTATCCAGCATCGTTATCAGGCCGACAGCTTCTCCACCGAACTGGGCCTGCGTCGCGATGACAACCAGCAGTTCGGCGGTCAGAACAGCTGGAGCGGCACGCTGACGTTGCCGGTCAATCCCGACAACGATCTGCTCTTGAGCTACAGCGAAGGCTTCCGTGCCCCTACTTTCAACGACCTGTACTACCCCAAGTACAGCAATCCGGATCTGAAACCGGAAACCTCCAAAAGCTATGAGTTGCAGTGGCGCAGCCAGTTGAATGACAGCAGCCGTCTAGAGGCGTCGATTTATCGTACAGATCTGAAGGACGCGATTATCGCCGCTGACGGTAACCCTCCAGAGAACGTTGCCTCGGCGCGAATCAACGGCTTCGAAGCAGCGCTGAAACAGGAGCTGTTCGGCTGGCAGAGCAACCTCGGCGTGGCGATCATCGATCCCCGCGACCGCGACACCGGCCACACCCTGGCACGTCGTGCCCGTCGCACCTTGAGCTGGGATCTGGATCGACAGTTTGATCGCCTTGGCCTCGGCGCCAGTTGGCAGGCCGTCAGCAGTAGCTACGACGACCTGAACAATCAGCAACCACTGGGCGGTTATGCGCTGCTCGGACTGCGCAGCAACTGGGCGCTGAACCGCGAGATCAAGCTGGATTTCAAGGTCGACAACCTGCTGGACAAGGGTTACAGCCGGGCGCTGTACAGCCATGACGGCAGTCAGTATGGCTATCGCGAGGAGGGGCGGGCGTTCATGTTCGGGGTAACCTGGACACCGCTACTCTGATCCAGAATTTGCGCTGCATTGACTGACCTCTTCGCGAGCAAGCCCGCTCCCACAGGGGGAACGCATTCCAAATGTGGGAGCGGGCTTGCTCGCGAAGAATTCACCTCGGTCTCAGCGGTCTGGCGCGATCAACTTGCAGAGCTTGGCGGTGGCTTCGATCATCTGCCCGCTCGGGCGCTCCAGACCTTTGTCGGTGACCAGCAGCAACTGCCCGTGCTTGACCGCTGTCACCTGTGGCCAGGCGTTCCACGCATCCAGTTGCGGCTGATCGCCAGCCAGAATCACTTCGGGATCACGCTGTAAAACCGCTTCGATGCTCACCTGCGGCGCCGGCAGCCTCAGGTCGGCAAACACATTGCGTGCGCCGCACACTTCAAGCGCATCGCTGATGATCTGTCCGCCACCGACGGTGTACAGCGGCTTGTCCCAGACCTGGTAGAACGCCCGCAGCGGCGCTTCCCGCCGGTAGCGCTGGCGCAGCTCATCGAGGTTGCGCCGTAGCTCGGCGGCCCGTTCAACCCCACGCTCCGGGCGACCCAGCTGTGTCGCGATGGCTTCAATCTGCGCGGTCAGTTGCTCGAGACTGTGGGGCTCGGCAACAAAAGTCGGGATGTTCAGGCGCTTGAGCTGATCGCGTTGAGCCGGACCGACACTGCCAGGCCACAACAGCAACAAGTCAGGTTTGAGGCTCAGCAGCCGTTCCATGTCGAGCTGGCCATAACGGCCCACCGAAGGCACGTCCTTGATCGCGGATGGCCGCTCACCGGCATCCAGCACGCCGACCAGCAGATCGGCCGAATCCAGTTCGACAACGATTTCAGACAGGGATGGCGCGAGGCTGACCACCCGCAGAGCGGCCAGCGCCTCAGCGCTGACGGCCAGCAGCAGAACCGCCAGCCAGAGACGACGCATCAGGCGAGTTGACGCGGGATACGGTAGAGGTAGAACAGCACCGCCGTGGACAGCGCCAGCAACATCAGCGGCACCGCTTCAAGGCCGACGAACACCGCCAGCGCACCAATCCATGCCGGCAGTGCCGCGACCACGAATGCACTGCGAAGGCAGGCCGCCAGGGCGATCCAGGCAGCGGGCTCTTCAGGGGTATCGAGGGCTTTTTGCGTGGCGATCAGCGCATGTTTGTAGCGCCCGAAAAACTTCAGGCTGACAAACATCGAGGCCACGCCAGCGATAAAGAAAGGCATCGCCAGCACCGGCAGAATTGCCTCGCCCTGGCCGAACACAGCGTTGATCACGAACAGCGGCACCAGCGCCAGCGCCAGGTATTTCCACCAGGCGATCGACAGACGGCGCCGCACTTGCCCGCGGGTCACGCCCGGTCTACCTCGCCCTGATGCTCGTTACCCATCATGTGGTCGAGCTTGCTGGCCTTGGTCGCCAGATAGAGTTTGTTGTGCGGGTTGTGGCCGGTGTGCAGCGGCACGCGCTCGGCGACGACAATGCCCATGTCGGTCAAGGCTTTGACCTTGCGCGGGTTATTGGTCATCAGGCGCAGGGATTTGACGCCCAGATGCTCGAGCATCGGCAGGCACATGGCGTAGTCACGCTGGTCGGCGGCAAAGCCCAGACGCTCGTTGGCTTCAACGGTATCGGCGCCGCCGTCCTGCAATTCGTAGGCACGGATCTTGTTCAAAAGACCGATGCCGCGCCCTTCCTGACGCAGGTACAGCAGCACACCACGGCCTTCGCGAGCGATGGCCTTGAGGGCGCCTTCCAGTTGCGAGCCGCAGTCGCAACGCTGGCTGAACAAGGCATCGCCGGTCAGGCATTCGGAGTGCAGACGGCCGAGTACCGGGGCACCGTCGGCAATCTCGCCCAGGCTCAGCACGACGTGCTCGCGGCCGGTGGCTTCATCGAGAAAACCGTGCATGGTGAATTGCGCAAAAGGCGTTGGCAGCTTGGAAGCGGCGACAAAAACGACAGGCACCGGTGTGCTCCTGATCTGAAAAGTCCGAGATTCGCTGGGCGGCATTGTAACAGCAGGTTCCCGCAGGCGCTTAGGCTGAATTATCGGGGATAACTATCAAAAAGTTTGATGACAGGCTCGTCGCTATCGCCTGTACTCGAACGGATACGGCTGCTTCCAGCGCTCGAAGATCGGCTTCAACTCGCCGCTTTTCACCAGTTGCTCCATGCGCTGGTCGTAGATCGACATCAGCGCCCGGCCTTGCGGGGTGTCGGCGAAGCCGAGGTACAGCGGCAACTCTGCCAGATGCGAATAACGGTACGGCGAAGGATCGGCGGCGTTTCGCAGCACCGCTTCGATTTCCGTCAGCGCATCAATGTAGTAATCCGCCCGCCCCTGCTTGAGCATCGACAGGATCCCGGTGCGGCGCTCGATCTGGTTGAATCGTTTGACGTTCGGCAGATAGGTTTCGTAGCGATAGCCGCGCACCCAGGCCAGTCGGTACTTGCCCAGGGTCGCCTGGGTCGGCGAAGGATTGCTGGCCAGGCCGAGCGCGTAGATGTGGTCGGAATCGAAATTCCATTTCGGGTACAGCACCTGCTCGGCTTCGCCGCGATAGGAACCGACCAGTGCATCGACTTCCTTCAGTTGTACCAGCCCCACCGAACGAGTGTAGGGCACGGTGCGAATATCCAGGGTCACGCCGGCCGGCTCGAACACTTTGCGCAACACATCCCAGGCCAGGCCATGGCCGTCGGCGGCGGTGTAGTCTTCCCAGTCTTCGCTGGCCAGGTGAATGACCGACGGCGATGCGTCCTGTGCCTGGGCCACGGCACCAAGCAAGGTCAAAACCACTATCGCCAACCAGCGTCGAGTCATCCCTGCGTCCCTCCTCCACGCCCGGAAATCAGGCGAAAATCCACACCAGTCCCTGCATCGCCAGCCAGGCAAACACGCCGGCCAGCACGTCGTCGAGCATGATGCCGACGCCGCCGTGAACATGCCGGTCGATCCAGCGGATCGGCCACGGTTTGAGAATGTCGAAGAAGCGGAACACCAGGAACCCGGCGAGCAACCAGTACCAGCCTTCCGGCACCAGCCACAGGGTGATCCACATCCCGACCATTTCGTCCCAGACGATGCCCTCGTGGTCGTGCACCCGCAGATCGTCGGCCACTTTGCCGCACAGCCAGAAGCCGAACAACATGGTGATCCCGAGCATCAGCCAGTAACCCCAGTCCGGCAGCATCTGCCACAACGGGATAAAGGGTAGCGCAACTAACGAGCCCCAAGTGCCCGGCGCCTTGGGCAAGGTGCCCGAGCCAAAGCCGAACGCGAGGAAATGCCAGGGATTGCGCCAGACCGACGGCGGAACGAATTCGGCCGGAACCTGTTTCGGGTGATCTGTCACGGTGACTCCTGAAAATGTTGATAACCCCGGATTTGCGGGGTGATGTCGTGCCCGTCGCGATCCAGCAACACTACGCCCTGCCCTTGCGTCACGCGGCCGATCACATGGATCGACCAGCCATCGGCGAGCAGCGCCGGCAACTCGACGGCCGGCAGGGTGAAGGCCAGCACGTAGTCATCGCCACCGCTCAATGCCGCTCGTTCGGCGCCGCGCTGACCGAGAAACGCCACCAGCGCCTCCGACAACGGAACGCGCTCGCGCTCGACTTCGAGGCGGACCTTCGAGGCCAATGCGATGTGACCGCAATCGGCGAGCAGCCCATCGGAGATGTCCAGCGCCGAAGTGGCCTTGCCACGCAGGGCCTGACCGAGAGCGAGTTGCGGTTGCGGCGACCAGTAATGATCAAGCAGCGGCTGGGCAATGTGAGGCTCGGCGTCACGCTGACCCAGCACCAGCGGCAAGGCCCCGGCGGCATTGCCCAACTCACCGCCGACACACAGCAGATCGCCCGGCTGCGCGCCGCTGCGGGTCAGCGCTTTACCGGCCGGGACGCGACCGAACACGGTGACGGTCAGGCTCAACGGCCCGCGGGTCGTGTCGCCGCCGACCAGTGCCACGCCGCAGTCCTGCGCCATGCGGTTCAAACCGCGGGCATAGGCTTGCAGCCAATCGGCGGTCACCGTCGGCAAGGTCAGGGCAAGGGTAAAGGCGACGGGCGTGGCGCCCATGGCAGCGAGGTCGCTGACCGCCACGGCCAGCGAGCGCTGACCGAGCAGAAACGGATCGCAGGGATCGGCGAAATGCACGCCGGCCACCAGCGTATCGGTGGAAACCGCCAGCTGTTCCCCGGAAGGGACCGCCAGCAAGGCGCAGTCGTCACCGATCCCCAGTGCAACGCCTTCGCCGCCCTGCGCACAAGGCGCGGCGGCGAAGAAATTGCGGATCAGCTCAAACTCGCCCATGGCTGAGAAAAAGTATTCAAGCGCGGATCAGCGCTTGAACGCCTTCACTTCAGCTTCACGCAGGCGCGGAGCCAGCTTGTCGAGCACGCCGTTGACGAACTTGTGGCCGTCGGTCGAACCGAACACCTTGGCCAGCTCGATACCTTCGTTGATCACAACGCGGTACGGCACGTCGACGCGCTTGAGCAGCTCCCAGGTGGACAGGCGCAGAACCGCCAGTTCAACCGGGTCCAGCTCTTCGATCGCCAGGTCCAGGCAAGGCGTGAGCGCGGTGTCGATTTCAGTCTTGAACTGCGGAACCCCGTGGAGGATTTCGCGGAAGTAAGCACCGTCGACATCGGTGAAATCGTTATCGACCCGGAACTGCGCTTCGATCTCGTTCAACGATTGCCGAGCCATGTGCCATTGATACAGGGCCTGGGTCGCGAGCTGACGGGCTTCGCGGCGCTTGGCGCTCTTCGATGGCTTGCCGGCATCCGCAGGTTTCGGATCGCGCGGGTTGAAACGATCGCTTTCGTCGCTAATCACTTGGCCTCCAACTGCGCCAGCAGGCTGACCATTTCCAGAGCGGACAGGGCAGCTTCAGCACCTTTGTTGCCGGCCTTGGTGCCGGAACGTTCGATGGCTTGCTCGATGGAATCAACGGTCAGGACGCCGAAAGCGACCGGTACGCCGAATTCCATGGACACCTGGGCCAGGCCCTTGGTGCACTCGCCCGCCACGTATTCGAAGTGCGGAGTACCGCCACGAATGACCGCGCCCAGGGCGATGATTGCTGCGAACTCGCCTTTCTGGGCGACTTTCTGCGCAACCAGCGGGATTTCGAAGGCGCCAGGTGCGCGGATGATGGTGATGTCGCTTTCGCTCACGCCGTGGCGAACCAGGGCATCAACTGCACCGCTGACCAGGCTTTCAACCACGAAGCTGTTGAAGCGGCCCACTACCAAAGCGTAGCGGCCTTTAGGGGCGATGAAGGTACCTTCGATGGTCTTCAGGGTCATTCGTCAGATCTCTTAAAGAGCCGGGACGCGTCTGTTTCGCGTCCCTCAGTGATTTATTTGCCGCGAATACAGGGCCGGAAACAACCGGTCATTATTCGGAGGGCACGTATTCTACAACTTCCAGATCGAAACCGGATATCGCATTAAATTTCATTGGCGCGCTCATCAAACGCATTTTGCGCACACCGAGGTCACGCAGGATCTGCGAACCGGCACCGACAATGCTGTAGGTGGTCGGTTTTTTCGGTGCGGCCTGATCGCCGGTTTCGCGGATGTGCGCCAGCAACACGTCGCCATCCAGTGGATGACCGAGCAACAGCACCACACCGCTGCCGGCCTCGGCAACCGCAGCCATGGCGGCGCGCAGACTCCAGCGGCCCGGTTGCTTGACCATCAGCAGGTCGCGCAGCGGGTCCATGTTGTGCACGCGAACCAGGGTCGGCTCTTCGGCGCAAACGGTGCCCAGGGTCAGTGCCATGTGCACGTCGCCTTCCACGGAATCACGATAGGTCACCAGGTTGAATTGGCCCAGTTCGCTGTCCAGCGGCTGCTCGGCAATCCGCTGAACGGTACGTTCGTGGATCATCCGGTAGTGAATCAGGTCGGCGATGGTGCCGATCTTGATGTTGTGTTCCGCGGCGAAGGCTTCCAGCTCGGCGCGACGGGACATGGTGCCGTCATCGTTCATCACTTCGCAGATCACGCCGCTCGGCTCAAAACCGGCCATGCGCGCCAGGTCGCAGGCGGCTTCGGTGTGGCCGGCGCGCGCCAGGGTGCCACCGGCCTGGGCCATCAGCGGAAAAATGTGGCCCGGGCTGACGATGTCTTCGGCCTTGGCGTCTTTCGCGGCGGCCGCTTGCACGGTGCGCGCACGGTCAGCGGCGGAAATGCCGGTGGTCACGCCTTCGGCCGCTTCGATCGAAACGGTGAACTTGGTGCCGAAACCGGAACCGTTGCGCGGAGCCATCAGCGGCAGCTTCAGGGTTTCGCAGCGCTCGCGGCTCATCGGCATGCAGATCAGGCCACGGGCGTATTTGGCCATGAAGTTGATGTGCTCGGCCTTGCAGCATTCGGCGGCCATGATCAGGTCGCCTTCGTTCTCGCGGTCTTCGTCATCCATGAGGATGACCATCTTGCCTTGGCGGATGTCTTCAACCAGTTCTTCGATGCTATTGAGCGCCACAAGGCACCCCCTTCAGTCAGGATTTGAGGTAGCCGTTGGCGGCCAGAAAGCTTTCAGTGATGCCACCGCCAAGCTTTTGTGAAGAGTCAGGCTCAGCGGCCCTGTCGCCCAGAAGCAGACGCTCCAGATAACGCGCCAGCAGGTCGACTTCCAGGTTCACCCGGCGACCTGGCTTGTAGGACGCCATGATGGTTTCGCTCAGGGTGTGCGGGATGATCGTCAGCAGGAACTCGGCGCCATCGACCGCGTTCACGGTCAGGCTGGTGCCGTCAACGGTGATCGAGCCCTTGTGGGCGATGTACTTGGCCAGCTCCTTCGGCGCGCGGATGCGAAATTCCACGGCGCGGGCATTGTCGCTGCGCGAAACCACTTCGCCGACGCCGTCGACGTGACCGCTGACCAGATGGCCGCCGAGACGGGTGGTCGGGGTCAGGGCTTTTTCCAGGTTGACCGGGCTACCGCTTTTCAGGTCATTCATGGCGGTGCAGTCGAGGGTTTCGCGACTGACGTCGGCGGCGAAGCCGTTGCCCGGCAATTCAACGGCGGTCAGGCACACGCCGTTGACCGCGATGCTGTCGCCGAGTTTGACGTCGCTCAGGTCGAGCTTGCCGGTTTCGACATGCACCCGCACATCACCGCCCTTTGGGGTCAGTGCGCGGATACTGCCGATGGATTCGATGATGCCGGTAAACATGGGGTTCTCCTTGAGAACGAAGCCAGCGCTAACGCGATGGCCGGGAATTATACGCTCGCCGATGGGACAGGGATGGCAGTGACTCGCCAGTCATCGCCAACCGCGCGAATTTCAGTGATTTTCAGCTCCGGCGCATCCTTCATACAGGCCAGCGGCCAGTCCAGAAGCGGACGCGCCGTGGAGCCGAGGAACTTGCCGGCGATGAAGATCACGAACTCGTCGACCAGACCGAGCTGGGCAAACGCACCGGCCAGTCGCGGACCGGCCTCGACCAGCACTTCGTTGACGCCACGGTTGGTGAGTTCGACCAGCAACTGGTGCAGATCGACCTGACCGTCATCGCCCGGCACGATCAGGCATTCCGGACCGTGGGCGTACTGTTCTTCAATGGCCACGCAGGTGGCGACCAGCGCCGGGCCGGCCTTGAAGAACGGCGCATCCAGCGGCACTCGCAGACGCCCGTCGATCAACACCCGCAGCGGCGGACGGCTCAGGGCCAGTGCGGTTTGTTCGGCATCCAGCCCCAGCTCATCGCCGCGAACGGTCAGGCGTGCGCCATCGGCCAGCACCGTGTCGGCGCCGGTCAGCACCACGCTGGCCTGGGCGCGCAGACGCTGCACCGCCGAACGCGCGGCAGGGCCGGTGATCCATTGGCTCTCGCCGCTTTCCATCGCCGTACGACCGTCGAGGCTCATGGCCAACTTGACCCGCACGAACGGCAAGCCGTGTTCCATGCGCTTCAGAAAACCTTGATTGAGCTTGCGCGCCTCAGCTTCCAGCACGCCGCTTTCGGTGGCGATGCCGGCATCGGTCAAGCGCTGCAGACCGCGTCCGGCGACTTGCGGATTCGGATCACGCATCGCCGCGACCACCCGGCCAACACCGGCATTCACCAGCGCATCGGCACACGGCGGTGTGCGGCCGTGGTGGCTGCAAGGTTCGAGGGTCACGTAAGCCGTGGCGCCCCGGGCCCGTTCACCGGCGGCGCGCAGGGCGTGGACTTCGGCGTGGGGTTCGCCGGCCCGCTCATGCCAGCCTTCGCCGACAATTTGCCCGTCGCGCACGATCACGCAGCCGACCCGTGGATTGGGGTGAGTCGTGTAATGCCCCTTGCGCGCCAGCTCCAGGGCCCGGGCCATGAAGTGAGCGTCGAGGATGGCCTGCTCGGCGGCAGTGGTCATTCTTTCACCGGTTCGCGGGCGAGGCGGTCGATCTCTTCGCGGAATTCGTTGAGGTCCTGGAAGCGGCGGTACACGGAAGCGAAACGGATGTAGGCGACTTCATCGAGCTTTTGCAGCTCGGCCATCACCAGTTCGCCGACCACGAGGGACTTGACCTCGCGCTCGCCGGTGGCGCGCAGCTTGTGCTTGATATGGACCAGCGAGGATTCGAGGCGCTCGACGCTCACCGGACGTTTCTCCAGGGCGCGTTGCATGCCGGCGCGGAGTTTTTCTTCGTCGAACGGTTGGCGGCTGCCGTCGGTTTTGATCAGGCGCGGCAACACCAGTTCGGCCGTCTCGAACGTCGTGAAACGTTCGCCGCAGGCCAGGCATTCACGCCGGCGGCGCACCTGTTCGCCCTCGGCGACCAGACGCGAGTCGATGACCTTGGTGTCGTTGGCACCGCAGAAGGGACAGTGCATGGTGGCTGGCAACAAAAAAAGGGAGGGCCATGGTAGCGCATCCCGGTGGCAAGACAAGCCATAGGCTTTGCGGTATACAGACTGCCATGATCGATTGATCCATGGATTTCATTTTGCTGGAGCCACCAATGTCCCTACGACCGCTCGTTTTGCTCAGTGTTTTCAGCCTGCTGGTGGCCTGTGGCAGCGACGCGCCCAAGCCTCAGCCGCCCACGCCGGGCCCGGCGCCGCAACAGGCGCAGAAAAAAGCCCGGGAAGCCGCCGACCTCGGCCCGCTGCCGGCGTATCAGCGCGAACTGAGCGGCACCCTGCAAGGCGTGCCGGCCGGCGCCGAAGTCGAACTGGCGCTGCTGGTGATCGACGAGAAGGATCGCCCGCAACAATTGCTCGCCAGTTCCAGCCTGATCGGCAACAACCAGATTCTGCCGTTTCACCTGCGTTTCAACCCCGAATCCTTCCCGGTTGGCGCGCGGGTTGAATTGCGCGGCCGCGCCAGCCAGTCCGGCCAGTTGATCCTGCACCTGCCGTCGCAGACCATCACTCAGCCAACCACCCAGGCGTTGGGCCAGCTGCAATTTGTCAAAGCCCCATGAATGCCCCGTCAGACCTGCAACAGTCGCTGGGCGAGTTGCTCGGCGACGCCCGACTGAAAGCCTGCACATTGCCGGACACCGACTTGCAGCTGTGGCTGATCGACGGCGACAACATGGCGCGCGAATTCAGCCAGGAAGAAACCCAACGAATCCTGCATGAACCGCCGTACTGGAGTTTCTGCTGGGCCAGCGGTCTGGCGGTGGCGCACTATCTGGCAGAGTTTCCCGAGTGGGTGCGGGGCAAACGGGTGCTGGATTTCGGCGCCGGTTCCGGGATCGCCGGCATCGCGGCGGTGAAGGCCGGCGCGCTGGAAGTGGTGGCCTGCGACCTTGACCCGCTGGCGATTGCCGCCTGTCGGGCGAATGCCGAACTCAATGATGTGCAAATGAGCTATTCCACGGACTTCTTCGCCGAGGCCGATCGCTTCGATCTGATCCTGGTGGCCGACGTGCTCTACGACCGGGAAAACCTGCCGCTGCTCGACGCCTTCCTGAGCCGTGGCCGCGAAGCGCTGGTGGCGGATTCACGGGTCAGGGATTTCCGTCATCCGCTGTACCGACGCATCGAAATGCTCGAAGCCATGACCCTGCCGGATCTGGCCGAGCCGGAAGAGTTTCGCCATGTCAGCCTCTACCATGCGGCCCGCGCCTGACCGTATAGTTGCCCCATTCACGCTTTTACGAGATACCCCATGAGTCAGCAAACGCCGTACATCTTCGACGCCACGACGGCCGACTTCGACCAGTCGGTGATCGAGGCTTCCTTCCAAAAACCGGTGCTGGTGGATTTCTGGGCCGAATGGTGCGCGCCGTGCAAGGCGCTGATGCCGATGCTGCAAGGGATCGCCGAGAGCTATCAGGGCGAGTTGCTGCTGGCCAAAGTCAATTGCGATATCGAGCAGGACATCGTCGCCCGCTTCGGCATCCGCAGCCTGCCGACCGTGGTGCTGTTCAAGGACGGTCAACCGGTAGACGGCTTTGCCGGCGCGCAACCGGAATCCGCCGTGCGCGCCCTGCTCGAACCCCATGTACAGATGCCCGCGCCGTCGGCTGCCGATCCATTCGAACAGGCTCAGGCACTGTTTGACGAGGGCCGCTACGCCGACGCGGAAGCGACATTGGTCACGCTGCTGGGCGAAGACAATACCAACGCCAAGGCGTTGATTCTCTACGCTCGCTGCCTGACCGAACGCGGTGAACTGGGCGAAGCGCAAACCGTGCTCGACGCGGTCAAGAGCGACGAGCACAAAGCCGCACTGGCCGGCGCCAAGGCGCAGATCAAGTTCCTTGGTCTGGCCCGCGACCTGCCGGATGCCGCCGACCTGAAAAGCCGTCTGGCGCAGAACCCGCAGGACGATGAAGCGGTGTATCAACTGGCGATCCAGCAACTGGCCCGTCAGCAATACGAAGCGGCGCTGGACGCCCTGCTCAAGCTGTTCATCCGCAACCGCAGCTACGGCGAAGGTCTGCCGCACAAGACCTTGCTGCAAGTGTTCGAACTGCTGGGTAACGATCACCCGCTGGTGACCGCTTACCGGCGCAAGGTGTTCGCCGCGCTGTACTAACCCCTTACTCGATCCAGCTGTAGAGCGGCGTATCGCCGCCGCTCGCCACCTTCACATCGGATGAATGACGCAGGCGCACCAGCAAGCGCTTGCCCGCCGCTGCGCTGCCGGTCAGCCCTTCGAGCTGATCCAGCAGATCCGGGCCGCTGAGCTGCCCGGCCTTGCGCAAAAGATCCCTCGCGACCTGCCACAACGCGTCATCCTGATTCACCGGTTTCGCCACCGGCGCCGCCGCTGCTGCTTGCGGCTGGGCCGTCTGCACCTGCACGCCAAACTGCGCACCGAGCCGCGCCCAGTCGCTTTCATCCAGTTCCAGGGTCAAATCCACCGGCAACTCGCCGACGGTTCCGCGTATCCGCAACATAAGCTTTCTCCCGCACATTTCTGATCTGCATGCTCCCATGGGACTTGTGTAACGCCAAGTGTCAGGAGCTGGCGACGTTTACCTTATCGACTACATTTCTTCTTTTTTCATGGGAAGGAACCCCATGTCTTCAGGAAGAAAACTGGCGTCGAAGGGAGGCCCTACCTCTACAGGTGGTGTGATTCTCGAAGGAAACGAAAACCTGCGTATAGAAGGCGAAATCATCGCCTCGATCGGACAACTTGCCAGTTGCCCTGCGTGCAGTGCTGGCCAGGGAGCGATCGTCGCCGTTGGCGAAAGAACGCTGATCCTGCCTGCCGGCCCGGCTGCACTGGAGGGTGACTACGTCGCCTGCGGCTGCCCGCCCATGGCCAACAAACTGCTCACCCAGCAACACAGCGGTTTCGCCGGCATAGGCCGCCCGGCCCCCATCGATATGGGCCCACCCATTGCCGCCCTGGCTTCGCATCGTTATCTGCAAGTCATCATCGAACGCTTGGACGACACCCGGAAACCGGGACTTGCCTACAAACTCAAGGACAAGAAAAAGGCGGCCATTCTGCAGGACAGTACCTGCACTGCCACAGGTGAAGGTTGCGAACACCAGGTCGAGAACCCTGAGGACTACGACACTCTCCTGATTGGTGAAGATGCCGAATGGACGTTCTATTCCTATGAAGAACCGTTGAAACAGGACGCGTCATGAAATCGAAAATCAAACTTGCCTTTAAGGATTTTCTGATGCAGCCCCCCAAGGGCGTGCAGTTTCAATTGCTGATCAACGAACAACTCGTTGATGGCAATATCGTCCAGAAAAAAGACACACCAACTACCTACACTTTTTTTTCGGATAAAGGACAAACAACCGTCATCCGCGATGAAGAAAAAAAGGTATCGACGATAAAGAGCCGCGATAGCTATGAGATCACGTTGCAGATCATCGGAGGCAGCGGAGTAACGAAAGCGATTCACAAGGCCACTCTGAATCAGGGCAAATTGCTGACCATCGTGGCCGTTTCACCTTGGGTGAAGGTGCCTTTGTCCAACAGCGGAGCCGTCACCGGTGATACGTTTTACGAGGTGGAATACGGGGTGAAACGTCAGAACAAGACCAATACGGTGAGGGTTTTCATTCAGGATCTGCCGCGAAAAATCTTGCTGGAGGCACTTTCTCACCGAAACTCCACAGCATGGGCAGGCAACAGAAGCAAAAAATCCTTGCCTCATAGAACCGCCGATGAATCAAGCAAGAGCGTGGAATTCCCCGCCAATACCAACAAATGCAACTTGTTCGTTTATGACGTGCTGACAGCTGTCGGAATCAACGTAGCGCTGATCGAACACGGCAAGTCGAAGTACATTTGGGGATACTCAAAAGTCAGTCCACCACTTGCCGGAGAGTGGGCCGACGAGAATCGATTACTTAAAAGCTGGAGCGTGCAACGCTCCGCGCTGCCCGGTGACATAGGTGCGTATGCTGTCAACTATTCGGACGCCAGCGGCCATGTCGGCTTCGTGCTTTCCCAAGGTGTCTGCATATCCGCCAGCTGGGAAAAAATCGAAGTCAACGATGTCGGCTTCCGACGGGCGTCCGGCAACGCCATTGATAGCGATCATGACTTCACCATTTTTCGACGATACAAATACAGCACACCACAATGAAACGACTGCTCTGGATACTCCTCGCCATTCCACTCCTGCTGATCATGGCGTGGCGACTTTGGTCGCCCGCCGACCTGTCGACCTGTACCTCCGGAGCATCCACAGCCGGATCACTGACAGCGTTCATACGGGACTACTTCGAGCGCAATGATCGTGTCGACTGGCGCGAACTGGATGATCGATTCGATGTGCTATCGACACCTGAAGGACAGAAAATCGCCAGCCAACCCCAAGCACATGTCTGTGAAGCGATACAGCTTCTGCAAAGCCCTGCGTTCAGCCAGAGTGAAAAAATCTTCACCACAGCATTGATGTTCCAGTTGCCGATCAAACAGTACATGGGATTCATGGACAACGGCCATCTGCTCTATACCCAAGGCAGGATTGATCGCGACGTAATGATCCTGATTCTTCAACCCCGCGGCACAGCAATCAATTACTGGTGGCTGCCGGCATGGCGTGAACGCTTCCACCGTGATGCGCCGAAGTTGCTGGACACCGGATTGATCACTCAAGTGTTATCGGGTCGTTATTGGTTCGACTATCCCGGTAGCGGATTCTGAAGCACGTCACCTCTCGCTGATCTACGCACCGTCCGGACCGAGCTCCGGGCGGTGCGCAGCCACACCTTGCGCAAAACGTGTCAGGCGGGCAAACTCTGCGCACTTTCGTTATAAGATTACATAACAAACTCTTCACTTTACTTCCCGGAGACCGCCATGCGTCGTCTGCTGCTCGCTTTGCCGTTTGCCCTGTTGCCGCTGGCCATCGCCCAGGCTGCCGATGAGCATGATCACGACCATGAGCACGGCAGCCTCGCTGCCCACGAACATGGCGTTGGACGCCTGAACGCGGCGCTCGACGGCCAGACCCTGGAGCTGGAGCTGGAAAGCCCGGCGATGAACCTTGTGGGTTTTGAACACGTCGCCACCAGCGATGCCGACAAGGCCAAGGTCGCCGCCGCTCGCGCTCAGCTGGAAAAACCGCTGGCGCTGTTCAGCCTGCCGGCCGCCGCCGGTTGCAAAGTCACCAGCCAGGAGCTGGAAAGCCCGCTGTTCGGCGACAAGCCGGATGCCGACGACCACGACGAAGAGGAGGCCGGCAAGGACGGTCACGAGCATCATCACGACCACAGCGAAATCCACGCCCACTACCAGTTCAGCTGTGCGGCACCGGGTGCGTTGAAAACCCTGGATCTGGCGAACCTGTTCACTACCTTCCCGGCCACCCAGAAAATTCAGGTACAACTGATCAGCCCGAGCGGCCAGCAAGGCACGGAAGTGACGGCCAAGGCCGCCGCCCTGAAGTTCTGACACGAAACGGCGCCATGACCCAAGCACTCATCGAACTGTCCGACCTGGGCTTCAACTGGCCCGGTCACCCGTCGCTGCTGGACATCCCGGCGTTTCGTCTGGAGGCCGGCGAAACCCTGTTCCTCAAGGGCCCCAGCGGCAGCGGCAAGACCACCCTGCTCGGCCTGCTTGGCGGGGTGCAGAAACCCGGTCGCGGCAGCATTCGCCTGCTCGGCCAGGAACTGACCGAACTGGGTGCCGGCGCCCGTGATCGCTTTCGCGTCGATCACACCGGCTACATTTTCCAGCAGTTCAACCTGCTGCCGTTTCTCTCGGTGCGCGAGAACGTCGAGCTGCCGTGCCACTTTTCGAAGCTGCGCGCCGAGCGTGCGAAACAGCGTCACGGCAGCGTTGATCAGGCCGCCGCCACCCTGCTCGCCCACCTGGGTTTGAAGGACGAAAGGCTCCTGAGTCGCCGCGCCGATTCGCTGTCGATCGGTCAGCAGCAACGGGTCGCCGCTGCCCGTGCATTGATCGGGCAACCGGAACTGGTGATCGCCGACGAACCGACCTCGGCACTGGATTACGACGCCCGGGAAAACTTCATTCGCCTGCTGTTCGCCGAGTGCCGCGAAGCCGGCTCGAGCCTGTTGTTCGTCAGCCACGACCAGAGCCTCGCGCCGCTGTTCGACCGTCACCTGTCCCTGGCCGAACTCAATCGCGCCGCCACGTCTGCCGAGGTCTGAGATGTATCTGTTCCGTCTGGCCATGGCCAGCCTCGCCAACCGGCGTTTCACCGCCCTGCTCACTGCTTTCGCCATCGCGCTTTCTGTCTGCCTGCTGCTGGCAGTCGAACGGGTGCGAACTGAAGCCAAAGCCAGTTTTGCCAGCACTATCAGCGGCACCGACCTGATCGTCGGCGCCCGCTCGGGCTCGGTGAACCTGTTGCTGTATTCGGTGTTCCGCATCGGCAACGCCACCAACAACATCCGCTGGGACAGCTTCGAACACTTCGCCAGCAACCCGAAGGTGAAGTGGGCGATCCCGATGTCCCTCGGCGATTCCCATCGCGGCTACCGGGTGATGGGCACCACCGAAGCCTATTTCGAGCATTACCAGTACGGTCGCCAGCAGCATCTGGAACTGGCCGACGGCCGCGCCTTCGCCACCGATCCGTTCGAAGTGGTGCTCGGTGCCGAAGTGGCCGAAGCGCTGCATTACAAGCTCGGCGACAAACTGGTGTTGGCCCATGGCGTCGCGGCGATCAGTCTGGTCAAGCACGACGACAAGCCGTTCACCGTGGTCGGCATTCTCAAGCGCACCGGCACCCCGGTGGACCGAACGTTGCACATCAGCCTCGGCGGCATGGAGGCGATTCACATCGACTGGCACAACGGCGTGCCGGCCCGTGGCAACGGGCGGATTAGCGCCGATCAGGCGCGCAACATGGATCTGACGCCGCAAGCCATCACCGCGTTCATGCTCGGCCTCAACAGCAAGATTTCGACCTTCGCCCTGCAACGGGAGATCAATGAGTTCCGTGGCGAGCCGATGCTGGCGATCCTGCCGGGCGTGGCCTTGCAGGAGTTGTGGAGCCTGATGAGCACCGCTGAAAAAGCGCTGTTCGTGGTCTCGCTGTTCGTGGTGTTGACCGGGTTGATCGGCATGCTCACGGCAATTCTCACCAGCCTCAACGAACGCCGCCGCGAAATGGCGATCCTGCGTTCGGTGGGCGCGCGGCCTTGGCATATCGCGAGCCTGCTGGTGCTGGAAGCGTTCGCTCTGGCGCTGACCGGGGTGATCGCCGGACTGGCGTTGCTGTATATCGGCATCAGTGCGGCACAGGGTTATGTGCAGGCCAATTACGGTCTGTATCTGCCGCTGGCCTGGCCAAGCGTGTATGAATGGACGCTGCTCGGTGGCATTCTGGCGGCCGCGCTGCTGATGGGCAGCGTGCCGGCCTGGCGCGCGTATCGCCAATCTCTGGCCGACGGCCTGTCGATCCGTTTATGAGGATGTTCACCATGCCCCGCGCCGTGCTTGCGCTGCTGTTGCTGGTCGCCCTGCCCGTGTGGGCGGCGGCGCCAAAAGACCTGACCTGGTCGGAAATGATCCCGCCGGACGCCGCGCCCGAAGTGCCGAACATGACGCCGCTGCACGACCTGTCGAAGATGGGCGACGCGCTGTCGGCGGAGTCCGCGCCAGCGGCCAAACAGGACATGCCCAACGCGCCGGTGGTGCAAAGCCTCGATGGCCAGAACATCCGCCTGCCGGGCTACATCGTGCCGCTGGAAGTGAGCGAAGAAGGTCGCACCACGGATTTCCTGCTGGTGCCGTATTTCGGCGCCTGCATCCACGTGCCGCCACCGCCGTCGAACCAGATCGTGCACGTAAAAAGCGAACTCGGCGTGAAGCTCGACGAGCTGTATCAGCCGTACTGGGTGGAAGGGCCGTTGCAGGTCAAGCAGTCCACCAGCGAACTGGCCGATGCCGGGTATCAGATGGAAGCGGACAAGATTTACGTCTACGAACTGCCGGAGTAAATCCCGATAGTTTTGTACCGGTTGATCAATAGCTTTCGCGAGCAAGCCCGCTTGTATGTTTAGACTTGAAGGGGTGGGCGGGACTAAAAGCTCGATTCCGACTCTAGCCAGTACGGACCGTGGGAGACTTCTCGTCCCGCCCTTTCTACCTAAAGCGCCGATAAGGAATTCATCGGTAAAACCGACGATAGAGGCAAGCCAGCGCTACGGTAGACCCCGACAAGCTCTTAAACCCTAGCTCCGAGGATTCGTCATGACAATCCTTACCTCGCCAACGGTGATTGGTGTCGATGTGGCCAAGGCCGAAATCGTCGTTTATCGCGAAGATCTGAAAATCATCCAGGCCATCAACAACGACCGCACATCTGTAGGTCATTGGCTGAAGACCCTGCCCGCCCAAAGCTCAATCGCCCTGGAAGCCACTAATCTCTACCACCTGGACACGGCCGAACTGGCCCATGGTATGGGGCATCGGGTTTACATCGTGGACCCTTACCGGGTGAGCCATTACCGCGAAAGCATCGGTCAGCGTGCAAAAACCGACCCTTGTGATGCACGTCTTCTGGCGCGTTATCTAACCAGTGAACAGCATCGGCTGCGGGTCTGGAACCCACCACCGCGGCACTACACAGTGTTGAAAAGTCTGCTTAACAAGCGTGCACAGCTGATGAAGGTCCGAGTCAGTATCAAGCTGAGCTGGTCAACCGAACCTCTTCTTGAAGATCTTTTGGCCGATGGGTTGAAGCATTTCAAACAGCTGGATCAGGCCATTCAGGAGTTGCTTCGTAAAGTCAGCCAAGAAGCCGGAATTAGTGAAAACATCAGACGCTGCAAAGCGATTGAAGGAGTTGGTGAACTCACGGCAACGGGCCTGGCAACTACATACATGCGAGGTGAGTTCGCCAGCGCCGATGCGTTCATCGCCTTTCTGGGAATGGACTTGAAGGCAAAAGACTCAGGTAAGAAACACAGTCCTCGCCACTTGAGCAAAAAAGGTGACGGGGAATTACGGCGTCTTGCACACAATGCAGCTATGGCAGCTTGTCGGTCCCCTGTCTGGAAACCGTTCTATGAGTCCTATCTGGCAAGAGGTCTAGCCAGAACCCAAGCCTTGGTCATCCTCGCCCGCAAGCTTTGCCGGGTGGCATTCGCCCTCATGAAAAACCAGAGCGAATACCAACCGAATTTAAGGTTGCAGGGTTCCCCTGCAACATAGAATCTCCCACA
>NZ_JBQEQB010000024.1:0-120514 GCF_052046055.1 Pseudomonas sp. 22082 | reverse complement strand
GATCGAACCGCCGACATTCTGCTTGTAAGGCAGACGCTCTCCCAGCTGAGCTAATCACCCGTTTGCATCTCCGAGGCCGCGAAATTTACGCAGGTAGCGAACCTAAGTCAATAGCAGGATTGAAGTTTTTCTAAAAAAGACGAAATTGCTTCATTCCGTATAAATCATCTTCTTGGTCATACCGCCATCGACCACGAATTCCTGCCCCGTCACAAACCCTGCATTCTTCGACAGCAACCACGCCACCATCGCTGCCACATCCTCGACCGTCCCTACCCTGCCCGCAGGATGCTGGGCATGATCGGTATCGGTCAGCGGTTCCGCGCGCCGGGCGGATGGATCCCGCGCATCGATCCAGCCCGGACTGACCGCATTGACGCGAATCTCCGGCCCGAGACTGATCGCCAGTGCGTGAGTCAAAGCCAGCAAGCCACCCTTGCTCGCCGCGTACGCCTCCGTATCAGGTTCCGACTGCGCCGCACGGGTCGAGGCCAGATTGACGATTGCCCCGTTGTGCGCACGCAGATACGGCGCGCAGTGCTTGGCCAGCAACATCGGCCCACCGAGGTTCACCGCCAACACCCGATTCCAGTAAGCCAGATCGAGACTTTCCAGCGTGATGTTGTGCGGATCGGCCACGGCAGCGTTGCACACCAGCGCATCCAGACGACCGAATTGTCCCAGCACCTCAGCGACACCGAGCGCCACCTGGCTTTCGTCCGCGACGTCCATGGCGATGAACCAGGCGTTCTCGCCCAGCACCTTCGCCACTTTCGAACCACGGACACGATCAAGGTCGGTCAATACCACCTGCCAGCCTTCGCTGATCAACCACGCAGCGATGCCCAGACCGATCCCGCGCGCAGCACCCGTGACCAATGCAACGCGGCCATGGGTGCCGATCTTCGGCGTAGACAACTCGATCACAACGCCGCCAGACCGCGCGACAGATCGGCTTGCAGGTCAGCCACGTCTTCCAGACCGACCGCGATGCGGATCAGGCTGTCACGAATGCCGGCAGCCTCGCGCTCCTGGGGCGCCAGACGGCCGTGGGACGTAGTGCTCGGGTGGGTGATGGTGGTTTTGCTGTCACCCAGATTAGCGGTGATCGAGATCAAACGGGTCGCATCGATGAAGCGCCAGGCGCCCTCTTTTCCGCCCTTCACCTCAAAGCTCACCACCGCGCCGAAGCCTTTCTGCTGACGCTGAGCCAGCTCGTGCTGCGGATGGCTCTTGAGACCGGCGTAATGCACCTTCTCGATGCCGTCCTGCTGCTCCAGCCATTCGGCCAGTTGCTGGGCGTTGGCGCAATGCGCCTTCATCCGCAGGTTCAGGGTTTCCAGACCCTTGAGGAAGATCCAGGCGTTGAACGGGCTCAGGGTCGGCCCGGCGGTACGCAGGAAACCGACGATTTCTTTCATCTGTTCGCTGCGACCGGCAACCACACCGCCCATGCAACGGCCCTGACCATCGATGAACTTGGTGGCCGAATGCACAACGATGTCTGCGCCTAATTTCAGCGGCTGCTGCAACGCCGGCGTGCAGAAGCAGTTGTCGACTACCAGCATCGCACCCTTGGCGTGCGCGATTTCCGACAGCGCGGTGATATCTACCAGCTCAGCCAACGGATTGGACGGCGACTCGACGAACAGCAATTTGGTGTTGGACTTGATCGCTGCGTCCCAGGCCGACAGATCGGCCAGCGGCACGTAATCGACTTCCACGCCAAAACGCTTGAAGTACTTCTCGAACAGACTGATGGTCGAACCGAACACGCTGCGCGACACCAGCACATGATCGCCGGCGCTGCACAGACTCATCACCACCGCCATGATCGCGGCCATGCCGGTGGCCGTGGCCACCGCCTGCTCGGCGCTTTCCAGCGCGGCGATGCGCTCTTCGAAGGCGCGCACGGTCGGGTTGGTATAACGCGAGTAAACGTTGCCCGGCACTTCCCCGGCAAACCGTGCGGCGGCGTCAGCGGCGGTACGGAACACGTAGCTGGAAGTGAAGAACATCGGATCACCGTGCTCGCCTTCCGGCGTACGGTGCTGACCGGCACGTACGGCCAGGGTATCGAACGCTACGCCTTCGAGGTCGCTGTCCAGCCGACCGGCATCCCATTCCTGACTCATGCTGTCACTCCTTGCCCTGTTCTCGATAAATAAAAGTCTTTTGCCAGATACAAAACCGGCCCCTAGGGGCCGGTTGAAACTCAGTTGTTGTACAGATCGATGATCGCACTGACCGCCTGGGTCTTGACCTTCGAGGCATCGTTGCGTGCCTGTTCGATCTTGTTCAGGTAAGCCTCGTCGACGTCGCCGGTGACGTACTTGCCGTCAAACACTGCGCAATCGAAGTTTTCGATCTTGATCTTGCCGCCGCCGACCGCTTCGATCAAGTCAGGCAGGTCCTGATAGATCAGCCAGTCAGCGCCGATCAGGTCGGCCACGTCCTGGGTCGAACGGTTGTGCGCGATCAGCTCGTGAGCGCTCGGCATGTCGATGCCGTACACGTTCGGGAAGCGCACAGCCGGAGCCGCCGAGCAGAAGTAGACGTTTTTCGCGCCGGCTTCGCGGGCCATCTGGATGATCTGCTTGCAGGTGGTGCCACGTACGATCGAGTCGTCGACCAGCATCACGTTCTTGCCGCGGAATTCCAGCTCGATGGCGTTGAGCTTCTGACGTACCGATTTCTTGCGCGCGGCCTGGCCGGGCATGATGAAGGTACGACCGATGTAGCGGTTCTTGACGAAGCCTTCGCGGAATTTCACGCCCAGATGGTTGGCCAGCTCCAGCGCGGCAGTGCGGCTGGTGTCCGGAATCGGGATGACCACGTCGATGTCGTGCTCTGGACGCTCGCGCAGGATCTTCTCGGCCAGCTTCTCACCCATGCGCAGACGGGCCTTGTAGACCGACACGCCGTCGATGATCGAATCCGGACGCGCCAGGTAGACGTGTTCGAAGATGCACGGGGTCAGGGACGGGTTGGTCGCGCACTGACGGGTGTGCAGCTTGCCGTCTTCAGTGATGTAGACCGCTTCGCCCGGCGCCAGGTCGCGGATCAGGGTGAAGCCGAGCACATCCAGCGAAACACTTTCGGAGGCGATCATGTACTCGACGCCTTCGTCGGTGTGACGCTGGCCGAACACGATCGGGCGGATGCCGTGCGGGTCACGGAAGCCGACGATGCCGTAACCGGTCACCATCGCCACGACAGCGTAGCCACCGACGCAACGGTTATGTACGTCGGTCACGGCGGCAAACACGTCTTCTTCGGTCGGTTGCAGCTTGCCGCGCTGGGCCAGCTCGTGAGCGAACACGTTGAGCAGCACTTCCGAGTCGGAGCTGGTGTTGACGTGACGCAGATCGGATTCGTAGATCTCTTTGGCCAACTGTTCAACGTTGGTCAGGTTACCGTTGTGCGCCAGGGTGATGCCGTACGGCGAGTTGACGTAGAACGGCTGAGCCTCGGCCGACGTCGAGCTGCCGGCAGTCGGGTAACGGACGTGGCCGATACCCATGTGGCCGACCAGGCGCTGCATGTGACGCTGTTGAAACACGTCACGCACCAGGCCATTGTCCTTGCGCAAGAACAACCGGCCATCATGGCTGGTCACGATACCGGCAGCGTCCTGGCCGCGGTGCTGGAGCACGGTTAGCGCGTCATACAGCGCCTGATTGACGTTCGACTTACCGACGATACCGACGATGCCACACATGCGACGCAACCCCTACTTAATGGATCTGAACTGAACAACACTCACTGAGGCGTTTTGGCCGACGGCAAGAGTTGCTCCTTGAACGGAATATCAGCGGGTACGCTGATTCCGCTGGCAAGCCACTGACTGCTCCACCCGAGAATCAGGTTCTTGGACCAGTCTGCGACCAATAGAAACTTTGGCACGAGCTGTGATTCTTTCCACCACCCGTCCTGCTGTACCGGCCCCAGGCTCAACAGCCCGACCGCCACGACCACCAGCAACACGCCACGCGCAGCGCCGAAGGCCATGCCGAGGAATCGATCGGTCCCGGACAACCCGGTGACGCGAACCAACTCGCCGATAAGATAATTGATCATTGCGCCCACGATCAGTGTGGCGACAAACATGATGGCACAGCCCGCGATCACGCGAGCCGACGGTGTTTCGATGTATCCGGCGAGGTACTCGGACAGTGAGCCACCGAACATCCAGGCAACAGCTCCTGCGATGATCCAGGTCACCAGCGACAATGCTTCTTTGACGAAGCCGCGGCTCAAACTGATCAAAGCGGAGATGGCGATGATTGCAACGATCGCCCAGTCAACCCAGGTAAATGGCACAGTGCAGCCTACAGACGGATAAGGCGGCGCATTTTAGCAGAGCGCATGGCTGTCGGTAAGCTGCGATTTTCAGTGCATTTCTATCGAAGTGATAGATATCAGCCGCGTTCAGGCTGGAAGCGCACCACAAACCCCTTGAGGTTCTGCTGGCGGCTCAACAGATCGCGCAGACGATCGGCTTCGGCGCGCTCGATCAGCGGGCCGACGAACACCCGGTTCTTGCCATCGGCCGAACGGATGTAAGCGTTGTAACCCTGGCTGCGCAGGGTTTTCTGCAGGCTTTCGGCGCTGGCACGGCTCGACAGGCTGGCCAGTTGCACCGACCAACTCACCGACAGGCCATTGGCATCGACGCGGCTTTGAGTGGTATCCGGTTTGGCAGACAGCGCAGCGATCGGCTGCGCCGGAGCCGTGGTTGGCTTGGCCACGGGAGCGGGAGCCGGCGCAACCGGTTTGGCTACCGGCGCCGGAGCCTGGGCTGGCGCGGCGGAAGCAATCGGCGCCGTTGGCACAGCCTGCTCGGCGACTTCGTCATCGCTTGGCACTGGCTCTTGCGGCAGAACCTGCGGCTCGGGCACCGCCACGGTTTCCATCTGGATCTGCGCCACGGCGGGCGCTTGCGGCGCGGTCGGCGCCTCGACGGTCACCTGACGCTGTTCATCCTGACGGGAAAACAGCATCGGCAGGAAAATCACCGCCAGCGCCACCAGCACCAGGGCACCGACCATGCGCTGCTTGTACGCTTTATCCAGCAAAGCCATTTGCCGCTTCCTCCGTGGAGCGCCGAGACAGCCATTCGAGGGCCTCGGCGACACAATAAAATGATCCGAACAGCAAGATCTCGTCGTCGCTGGTGGCCACTGCACACTGCCCTTCCAGAGCGGCCGCCACGCTGTCATAAGACGTGACCGAGGCGCCAAGGTTCTGCAATGCCTGATTCAATTCATCCACCGGACGCGCACGTGGCGAATCCAGTGGCGCCACCGCCCAGTGCTGGACGCTGGCATTCAACTCACCGATGACACCGTCCAGATCCTTGTCCGCCAGCAGGCCGAACACCGCCAGACGCTTGCCGACCGGTGGACGAGCAGCCAGACGCCGGGCCAGATACTCCGCCGCATGCGGGTTGTGGCCAACGTCCAGCAGCAGGTTCAGACGTTTGCCGTTCCATTCGAAGGAGCGACGATCGAGGCGACCGACCACGCGAGTTGCCTGCAGCGCCGCAACAATCTGCCCGGCCTCCCATGGCAAACCGAGCAGCAGATAAGCCTGCAACGCCAACGCGGCGTTTTCCATCGGCAGATCAAGCAGCGGCAAATCACGCAGCTCGACGACCTGACCGTCAGCATTAGTGCCGCGCCACTGCCAGAATTGATCAGTGATGCCGAGATCAAAATCGCGCCCGCGCAGGAAGAACTGGCAAGCAAGCTCGTGCGCCTTGTCCAGCAGGGGTTGTGGAGGATTCAGATCGCCGCACAGTGCAGGTTTGCCCTGACGGAAAATCCCGGCCTTCTCGAAGGCCACGGATTCGCGGGTATTGCCCAGGTATTCGGCGTGGTCGACACCAATGCTGGTGACCAGCGCGATATCGGCATCGACCACGTTGACCGTGTCCAGACGCCCGCCCAGCCCGACTTCCAGCACCACCGCGTCGAGCCCGGCCTGTTGAAACAGCCAGAACGCCGCCAGGGTGCCCATTTCGAAGTAAGTCAGGGAAGTGTCGCCGCGCCCCGCTTCGACCGCCGCGAAGGCTTCGCACAGCTGCGCATCAGTGGCTTCGACGCCATTGAGCTGCACCCGCTCGTTGTAACGCAGCAGGTGCGGAGAATTGTAGACACCGACGTTCAGGCCCTGTGCCCGCAGCAAGGAAGCCACGAAAGCGCAGGTCGAACCCTTGCCGTTGGTGCCGGTGACCGTAATCACCCGTGGCGCCGGCTGGCCCAGTCCCATGCGGGACGCTACCTGTTGCGAACGCTCCAGCCCCATGTCGATGGCCGATGGATGCAACTGTTCAAGGTAGGCGAGCCACTCGCCAAGGGTGCGCTCGGTCATACGTTGGCAGGCACCGGCGGAACGACGATCGGCTCGATCGGCGCAGCAACGAATTTAGGCGTCGGCTTGCCGGTCAGTTGCGCCAGCAGGTTACCCAGACGCGGGCGCAGTTCGCGACGGTCGATGATCAAATCGATGGCGCCGTGCTCCAGCAGGAACTCGCTGCGCTGGAAGCCTTCCGGCAGTTTTTCACGCACGGTCTGCTCGATCACGCGTGGACCGGCGAAACCGATCAGCGCTTTAGGCTCGCCAACGATCACGTCGCCCAGCATCGCCAGACTGGCGGAAACGCCGCCGTAGACCGGGTCGGTCAGCACGGAGATGAACGGAATGCCTTCTTCACGCAGACGCGCCAGCACCGCCGAGGTCTTGGCCATCTGCATCAGAGAGATCAGGGCTTCCTGCATCCGCGCACCACCGGAGGCGGAGAAGCAGACCATCGGGCAACGGTTTTCCAGTGCATAGTTGGCGGCGCGCACGAAGCGCTCACCGACGATGGCGCCCATGGAACCGCCCATGAAGCTGAACTCGAACGCCGAAACCACGACAGGCATGCCCAGCAGGGTGCCGCTCATGGAAACCAGTGCGTCCTTCTCGCCGGTCTGCTTCTGGGCAGCGACCAGACGGTCCTTGTACTTCTTGCCGTCACGGAATTTCAGACGGTCAACCGGCTCCAGGTCAGCACCCAGTTCGGCACGGCCTTCGGCGTCCAGGAAGATGTCGATGCGCGCCCGTGCGCCGATGCGCATGTGGTGGTTGCATTTAGGGCAAACGTCCAGGGTCTTTTCCAGCTCCGGACGATACAGCACAGCCTCGCAGGACGGGCATTTGTGCCACAGACCCTCAGGGACCGAGCTCTTCTTGACCTCGGAACGCATGATCGAAGGGATCAGCTTGTCTACCAACCAGTTGCTCATGCTTTCTTTCTCCAGTACCGGCGGCCCGAACGCTCTGGTTCGCGGCCCCGCGTATGCCCTTCAGCTAAATTCATGTGTGGCGATGATCGTCCGGGCTGCCGGGTCAGCGGAACTGACCTGCGTACACCCCGAAAAGACCCTCAGCCTCTTTTCTACAGAGCTGTGGACGGCGGCAGTCTGCCAGCCGTCACATCAGCGTACGGCGTTGATGAATGCACGAATCTTTGCGTGATCCTTGATGCCCTTGCTCGCCTCTACCCCGCCGCTGACATCCACGGCATACGGCCGCACCCGGGCGACCGCATCGGCGACGTTCTCCGGCGTCAGGCCGCCGGCCAGAATCAACGGCTTGCTCAAGCCTTGCGGAATCAATGACCAGTCGAACGCCTCGCCGGTTCCGCCGGGCACGCCTTCGACATAAGTGTCGAGCAGCACGCCGCTGGCGCTCGGGTAGGCATCGCAGGCAGCGGCAATGTCATCGCCCGCCTTGACCCGCAAGGCCTTGATGTACGGCCGGTGCCAGCCTTCACACTCGGCGGCGGTCTCGTCGCCATGGAACTGCAACAGATCCAGCGGCACGGCATCGAGGATTTCCCCGAGCTCGCAGCGGCTGGCATTGACGAACAACCCGACCGTGGTCACGAACGGCGGCAATGCAGCGATGATCGCCCGCGCCTGCTGTACGGTCACGGCCCGGGGACTTTTAGCGTAGAACACAAAACCGATGGCATCGGCCCCGGCCTCGACGGCTGCCAACGCATCTTCTATGCGGGTAATCCCGCAAATCTTGCTGCGAACGGCTGACATGTCGATAAAAACCCCAAGGCAAATCCGAGAAAGTCCCGGATGGTAACAAATGCGTTCGAGGGCGTCAGCCGTCAAGTTCCGCGAAACCCGTAAGGAAATGTGGCCCGATGAAACGCTCGGGCAACGGAAACTCGTCGTGGTACTCGACCTGCACCAGATACAGGCCGAACGGATGCGCCGTGACCCCGCCGGAACGCCGCTCGCGGCTCTCCAGCACTTCTTTCATCCACTCTACCGGCCGCTCGCCGGCACCGATGGTCATCAGCACGCCGGCGATGTTGCGCACCATGTGATGCAGGAACGCGTTGGCGCGGATGTCCAGAACGATCATTTTGCCGTGACGGGTCACGCGCAGGTGATGCATCTTCTTGATCGGCGACTTGGCCTGGCACTGGCCGGCACGGAAGGCACTGAAATCATGAGTACCGATCAGGTACTGCGCGGCTTCGGCCATGCGCTCGACGTCCAGAGGACGGTGATTCCAGGTGATTTCTTCGTTGAGATGCGCCGGGCGGATCTGATCGTTGTAGATCACGTAGCGATAACGCCGGGCAATCGCCTTGAATCGCGCATGGAAATGCGCCGGCATGACCTTCGCCCAACTGACGCTGATGTCGTGGGGCAGATTGATGTTGGCGCCCATGACCCAGGCTTTCAGCGAACGGTCGACCTGGGTGTCGAAATGCACCACCTGCCCGCAGGCATGCACACCGGCGTCGGTGCGCCCGGCACATTGCAGTGAGATCGGCGAGTCGGCGACCTTCGACAGGGCTTTTTCCAGGGTTTCCTGCACGGTGAGCACACCGGTGGACTGGCGCTGCCAGCCGCTGTAGCGCGAGCCCTTGTATTCAACGCCCAGCGCGACGCGGAAAAAGCCTTCGGGTGCCATTTCGGCGGCCGGGTTATCTATGTTTGCCAAGTCGGTACAGCCTGCTGATCTACAAAGGCGGGCATTATAAGGCGGCGGGACGGGGAAACCAGACCCAAACAAAAACGGCAGCCTCATGGGCTGCCGTTTTGTTTACCGCTGAATGCCGACTCAGGCCAGATGCGACAGCATTTCGCTCGCTTCGCTCTTCTGCTTGTCGTTCCCCTCACTGATGACCTCATTGAGGATATCGCGCGCGCCGTCGTTGTCGCCCATGTCGATGTAGGCCTGCGCCAGATCGAGCTTGGTCGCGGCTTCGTCAGTACCGGACAGGAAGTCGAAGTCATCCTCCCCCAGATCATCACCCAGCGCGGCATCGGCCTCGGTGAAGCTTGGCTCGTTGATGCTGCCCGACAGGCGATCCAGCTCGGCGTTGACGTCGTCCAGTTCGGCGGCGAACGCATCCGGCTCGGCGGGCGCCGCGTCCATTTCGTCAGCCAGGGACAGGTCGAAATCGGCTGGCAGCTCCAGATCATCCTGCGGCACGTCGGCCACGGTTGGAGTTTCGACCAGCGGCAGATCCTTCACGCCTTCGTCCAGATCCAGCAGGAAATCATCGTCTGCCAGCTCGACCGGCGTAGGCGCAGGGTCGGCACCGAGATCCATATCCAGGTCGAAATCCGACAGGTCGTCGAGGTTTTCCTTGATGTCGGTCTGCTGTTGCAGCACGGACTCGAAGCTCAGGTCGTCGTCAGTCGGGAACGCATCCAGCTCGACTGGCGCTTCCGGCTCGACAGTCGCCAGAGGCTCTACTGGCGTGATGTTATCCAGATCGTCGAGGCTCAGGTCGAAAGCGCTGTCCAGTTCAGCATCTGCCGCGGCAGGCGCTTCAGGCTCGTCGAGCAGCAGCTCCTTGACGTATTCCGCGTCCAGCTCGGCAGCCATGGCCGCAGCCGCCAGGCCGCTGGTCGCGACGACCGCCATGGCCGGGAAGCGGCTTTTCAGCTCTTCGACCTTGGCGAAGTTGTCGCCATTGGCGACCAATTGGCGCTCCTGACCGACGAACGCATCGCGATCACCCTGACGACCGTAGACTTCCATCAGTTTCAGACGCAGATCGCTGCGCTGCGGCTCCAGGCTCACGCCCTCCTCCAGCAACGCGGCGGCTTGATTCAGACGACCGCCGTCGATGTGCGACTGCGCCTTGTCCAGCACGTCGTCGGAACGCTCGGCGGCCGGCGCCACCAACGGCGCGGCGATCGGCTCGGCCATCACGACTGGCGCCACTACAGCAGCAGCGGCTGGGGCTTGGGCTGGGGCTGGGGCTGGGTTCAGCTTGACGCTGGCGGCTGGCACTTCCAGACCTTCGAAGCTGCTTTCAGGCAGATCGAGATCCTGGGAGAAGGATTGCTCCTCCAGGGCACGGGCCATGCGCAGGTGTTTTTCGGCTTCCTGCTGCGCCTTGCGGCGGCGGGCCAGCAGCAACAGCAGGAGCAGCAGAACCACCGCACCGCCACCGACCAGACCCAGCAGGATCGGATTGGTCAGCAGTTCGTTGAAGGTTTTCTCGTCATCGGCGGCCGGCGTGGTTTCAACCACAGGCTCGACAACCGGCTCGACTGGTGCCTGAGCGGCGGCTTCAGGCGCAGGTGCGCCCGGAGCAGCCTCTGCCGGAGTGGCCGGCGGCGTGGCCGCCAGTTCCGCGGTGATCGCCGGCACCACTGGCGCAGTGGCGGCGGTCGCGGGAGCAGCGCCCGAGCCTTCGGCCTGCATTTTCGCCAGTTGATTGTTCTTCAGCTCGATCAGGCGCTGCAGCTTGTCCAGCTGGCTTTGCAGATCGGCCATGCGGCTTTTCAGCTCTTCGTTGTCACGGCGGGTGGTGTCGAGACTCTCCTGGGTCACCGCCAGTTTGTTGCTCAGGGCCTTGGCGTCGCCGGCCGGACCCTTGCCACGCGCCTTGGCGCTTTCGGCGGACACCAGGCTCAGGTTGTCCTTGGCGTTTTGCGCAGCGCCGGTATTGGCGCGGCCACGATTGGTCGCATCGAGTTGCTGCTGACCGGTGCCCGGCTTGGCCACATAACGACGGCCCTGACGCCAGGCTTCGTTCTGCGCGGCCACTTCGGCAATCGCTTTGGACTGCGGCAGTGCGGTGCTTTGCACTTGGTCCGGCAGACGCAGCACCTGACCGGTTTTCAGGCGGTTGATGTTGCCACCGATGAACGCGTCCGGGTTCAAGGCCTGGATCGCCAGCATGGTCTGCTGCACCGAACCGCCGGTGCGCGCCTTCGCGGCGATTTCCCATAGGGTGTCGCGCGGCGTGGTGGTGTGGGTCGAATGGGTGGCGCCGGTGGTCGGTGCGGTAATGGTTTGCGCTGGCGCGGGTTGAGCGGCGGCATCGGCGGTCTGCGGCGAAAACTTCGACGGATCCAGCAGCACGCTGTAGTCACGCAGCAGGCGGCCGTTCGGCCACATTACCTGCACGAGGAATTTCACCATCGGTTCCGACAGCGGTTTGCTCGAGGTAACGCGCAGCACACTTTTGCCGCTGGCGTTAAGCACCGGGGTGAACGTCAGATCATTGAGGAAGGCCTGGCGATCGACCCCGGCCTTGGCGAAATCTTCCGGCGAGGCCAGGCTCGGCACCACTTCGGCAGCGGTCAGATCCTTGACATCGAGCAGCTCGATTTCCGCTACCAGCGGCTGGTTCAGGGTCGACTTCAGGGTCAGCTCCCCGAGCCCGAGGGCATGCGCCATACCGGAGGACAGCGCCGAGGCGGCCGCTATTGCTAACACCAGTTTGCGAACTTGAACCATAGCCTCTTCCTTTGTTTGAACGTTCCTCGGCCAGCGAGAAGATGTTGATAGTCGCTGCCGTAAGGCATTGCGCGCGACGACGACAGCATGCCGCGCGCGATCATTTCTTTGATGCCCCGGAAAGTCCCGGAGGGTGACACGTTGCCAACTGCTCCGGCCAAGCATAGCGCCCGGCTAGAATCAGTCGACAAATTGTTGCCAAGTATCTTTTACAGCAGGTCTTTTATCAACAACTCGGCGACCTGCACGGCGTTGAGGGCCGCACCTTTGCGTACGTTATCTGACGTCAGCCACAGATTAAGTTCCGACGGTTCGTCGACACCGGCACGTACCCGCCCGACGTAGACCACGTCCTGCCCCACCGCGTCACCGACGGCGGTCGGATAATCACCGGCTTCGACCAGCTCGATGCCCTCGGCCTCTTCAAGCGCGGCGTTAACCTTTTCCAGGTCCACCGCGCTCGCTGACTGCAAGGTCACGCTAAAGCTATCGCCAAAAAACACCGGGGCTTGAACACAAGTTGCGGAAATCTTTAATAAAGGCTTGGTCAGCACCTGACGCAGCTCGCGCACCAGGCGTTTTTCCAGCAGCGTATGACCTTGCGCATCCGGTGTGCCGACCTGGGCCAGCAGGTTGAAAGCCATCTGCCGGTCGAAGAATGTCGGCTCCAGCGGACGCATGTTCAGCAGCTCGGCGGTCTGGCGCGCCAGCTCGGTCACGGCTTCGCGGCCCTGGGCGGAAACCGCCAGATTGGCGGTGACATGCACGTATTGCAGTTCGATCAGATCGAGCAGCGGCGCCAACACCACGGCCAAAGTAGTGGCCGACGGGCTTGGACTGCTGACCTGGAACGGCACTTTCAAACCGGACAGCACATCGGCATTGGCTTCCGGCACCACTTGCGGCGCCTGATCCGCCGGCAAGGCGCCGGACAGATCGACCAGCGAGCAACCCGCCGCGTGAGTGCGGGCGGCGTAACTCAGGGTGATGGCCGGGCCGGCGGCGAAGAACGCCAGTTTGACCTTGCTGAAATCGAACTCGTCGACTTCACGCACGCGCACGTTCTTGTTGCGAAACAGCACCGAGCTGCCGGCGGATTCACTGCTGGCCAGCAGGTGCAGCGTGCCGACCGGGAAGTCGCGCTCTTCGAGAATCTGCACAAGGGTTTCGCCGACAGTACCGGTGGCGCCGATCACGGCAATATCAAGGGTCTGGGTCATGTTGCTACCTCTGGCGAAACGGGGGGAGCGGCACTTTACCGGGTGAGTCGCACGCAGGCAATTCGCGCCCGCCGCGAAGAGCGGACGCAGAGCGTCCATGGCTGCATTCCCACGCAGAGCATGGGAACGATCAACAGGTACAAAAAAACCCGCGCCTCTTGCAAGGCGCGGGTTCTTTCATTGCATCAAGCGATCAACGCTCAAGCAAAATCCGCAGCATGCGGCGCAGCGGTTCGGCCGCGCCCCACAGCAGTTGGTCGCCGACGGTGAAGGCACCGACGAACTGCGAACCCATGTTCAGCTTGCGCAGACGACCAACCGGTACGTTCAGGGTGCCGGTGACTTTCGTCGGGCTCAGCTCCTGCATGCTGATTTCACGGTTGTTCGGCACCAGCTTGACCCAAGGGTTGTGCTGGCTGATCAGCCCTTCGATATCGGCGATCGGCACGTCCTTGTTCAGCTTGATGGTCAGCGCCTGGCTGTGGCAGCGCATGGCGCCGATGCGCACGCAGATACCATCGACCGGGATCGGGCTCTTGAAGCGACCGAGGATCTTGTTGGTCTCGGCCTGGGCCTTCCACTCTTCGCGGCTCTGGCCGTTCGGCAGTTCCTTGTCGATCCACGGGATCAGGCTGCCGGCCAGCGGTACGCCGAAGTTTTCGGTCGGGTATGCGTCGCTGCGCATGGCTTCGGCCACACGGCGGTCGATGTCGAGGATCGCGCTGGCAGGATCGGCCAGTTGATCGGCGACAGCGGCGTGGGTCGCGCCCATCTGCTTGATCAGTTCACGCATGTTCTGTGCACCGGCACCAGACGCCGCCTGATAGGTCATGGCGCTCATCCACTCGACCAGACCGGCTTCGAACAGACCGCCCAGCCCCATCAGCATCAGGCTGACGGTGCAGTTGCCGCCGATGTAGTTCTTGGTGCCCGCATCGAGCTGCTGGTCGATGACCTTGCGGTTGACCGGATCGAGGATGATAACGGCGTCGTCGTTCATCCGCAGGCTCGAGGCCGCGTCGATCCAGTAACCCTGCCAGCCGGCTTCGCGCAGCTTCGGGAATACTTCGCTGGTGTAGTCGCCGCCCTGGCAGGTCAGGATCACGTCGAGGGTTTTCAGCTCTTCAATGCTGTAAGCGTCCTTGAGCGGAGCAATGTCCTTGCCCACGGACGGGCCTTGGCCACCGACATTGGAAGTGGTGAAAAACACCGGCTCGATAAGATCGAAATCCTGCTCTTCCAGCATCCGCTGCATGAGCACGGAACCGACCATGCCGCGCCAACCGATCAGACCTACACGTTTCATCGCAACTACACCTTCTTGAAAAGTGGGCCGCTGCTTTGTCTTGAATTTCGCAGCGGGCCCGAGAGATTACAGATTCCGCAGCGCGGCGACTACTGCGTCACCCATTTCCTGCGTACCGACTTTAGTGCAACCGGTCGAAAAGATGTCGCCGGTGCGCAGACCTTGATCCAGCACCACACTGACCGCTTTCTCGATGGCGTCGGCGGCTTCGTGCAGGTTGAAGCTATAACGCAACATCATCGACACCGACAGGATGGTCGCCAGCGGGTTGGCAATGCCTTTGCCGGCGATGTCCGGTGCCGAGCCGTGGCAAGGCTCGTACATGCCCTTGTTGTTGGCGTCCAGCGAGGCCGACGGCAGCATGCCGATGGAGCCGGTGAGCATCGACGCTTCATCGGACAGGATGTCGCCGAACATGTTGTCGGTGACGATCACGTCGAACTGCTTCGGTGCACGCACCAGTTGCATGGCGGCGTTGTCGACGTACATGTGGCTCAGTTCAACGTCCGGGTAATCCTTGGCCACCTGCTCGACCACTTCACGCCACAGTTGGCTGGACGCCAGCACGTTGGCCTTGTCCACCGAGCACAGCTTCTTGCCACGCACGCGGGCCATGTCGAAACCGACGCGGGCGATACGGCGGATTTCGCTTTCGCTGTACGGCAGGGTGTCGTAGGACTGGCGCTCGCCGTTTTCCAGGGTGCGGGTGCCGCGCGGTGCGCCGAAGTAGATGCCGCCGGTCAGCTCACGGACGATCAGGATGTCCAGGCCGGCAACGATTTCCGGCTTCAGGCTCGAAGCCTCGGCCAGTTGCGGGTACAGGATCGCCGGACGCAGGTTGCCGAACAGGCCCAGTTGCGCACGGATTTTCAGCAGACCGCGCTCAGGGCGGATGTCACGCTCGATGGTGTCCCATTTCGGGCCGCCGACGGCGCCCAGCAGCACGGCGTCGGCGGCACGGGCGCGATCGAGGGTTTCATCGGCCAGCGGCACGCCGTGCTTGTCGATGGCGGCGCCACCGATCACGTCATGGCTCAGCTCGAAGCCCAGGCTGTACTTGTCGTTGGCCAGCTCCAGCACCTTGACCGCTTCGGCCATGATTTCCGGACCAATACCGTCGCCTGGGAGAATCAGAATCTGCTTGCTCATGCTTTCCTCGTGTCTTCAGTCGGTGCGCCGTCGACGGGCGCGCCGGGAAAAATGCTTGTCGTTCGAAACTTACTTTTCAGCCCAGAGCACCAGTACATCTGTACTGAACGAACCATCGGCCTCAATCTCAAAATATTCGCGCACTTCGTTGCCCATCGACTGCTGCAACTGGCGGATCGCGGCGCGCATCACTTCGGGTGTGCGCATACGCTCGACCCAGCTGTTGTACTCCAGACGCAGGCGCTGGCGCGTAGTGCTGCGGGTGTGCAGACCGGCCTCGCTGACCTGGCGCAACCACTCACCGGCCGAATAATCGCGCACATGGCTGGTGTCGCGCAGCACTTCGACGCTCTGCAAATAGGTGTCGAACAGCGGGCTGCCCGGCGACAGCACATCGATGAACGCCGCCACGCCGCCCGGTTTCAGCACCCGGCGCACTTCGCGCAAGGCCACGCCGAGATCGCTCCAATGGTGCGCCGAATAACGGCTGAACACGAAGTCGAACTCGCCATCGGCGAACGGCAGGCGCTCGGCGGCGCCGTTGACCGTGGACACATTGCTCAAGTCGCGATCAACCGCAGCGGCGGCGACCACGTCGAGCATCTGCTGCGACAGGTCGTAGGCCACCACTTCCTTCACCAACGGGGCGACGTGAAAACTCACGTGCCCGGCGCCGCAACCCAGGTCCAGCACCCGCGCCTCGCCCTGCCCCGCCAACTCAGCCTGCAGCAGCGCAAATTCAGTGCCTTGAGCGTGAACGGCGCTACTCAGGTAGGCGGCGGCCTGTTCACCGAATTGCTTCTGTACAACCTGACTGTGGGCGGTGCTGGTCATGGGTACGTCCTTTTCTGGGTTTCAACCTTTCAGATTCACGCGTCGCGGAACAACCACGGCTGGCTCGCGCGATGCTTGGCTTCAAACGCAGCAATCGCATCGCCGTCCTGCAAGGTCAGGCCGATGTCGTCCAGGCCATTGAGCAGGCAGTGTTTGCGGAAGGCGTCGATCTCGAAGCGGTAGACCTTGCCGTTCGGGCTGGTCACGGTCTGCTCGTGCAGATCGATCTGCAACTGATAGCCCGGTTCGGCCTCGACCTGTTTGAACAGCTCGTCGACTTCGGCGTCGCTCAGGATGATCGGCAGCAAACCGTTCTTGAAGCTGTTGTTAAAGAAGATGTCGGCATAGCTCGGTGCGATGATGCTGCGGAAACCGTACTCTTCCAGCGCCCACGGCGCGTGTTCACGGCTGGAACCGCAACCGAAGTTCTCGCGGGCCAGCAGTACGCTGGCGCCTTGATAACGCTCGGCGTTGAGCACGAATTCCTTGTTCAGCGGGCGCTTGGAGTTGTCCTGATACGGCTGCCCCACATCGAGGTAACGCCATTCGTCGAACAAGTTCGGGCCGAAACCGGTGCGCTTGATCGACTTCAGAAACTGCTTCGGAATGATCTGATCGGTGTCGACGTTGGCACGATCCAGAGGCGCGACGAGACCAGTGTGCTGGGTAAAAGCTTTCATACTGCGCTCCTTTAGATCAATTCACGAACGTCGATGAAACGACCGTTCACCGCCGCCGCAGCGGCCATGGCCGGGCTGACGAGGTGGGTACGGCCACCGGCGCCCTGACGGCCTTCGAAGTTACGGTTGGAGGTCGAGGCGCAATGCTCGCCGGACTCCAGACGGTCCGGGTTCATCGCCAGGCACATCGAGCAACCCGGCTCGCGCCATTCGAAACCGGCTTCGAGGAAGATCTTGTCCAGACCTTCGGCCTCGGCCTGCGCCTTCACCAGACCCGAGCCCGGCACGACGATGGCCTGCTTGATGGTCGACGCAACCTTGCGACCCTTGGCGATCACCGCCGCAGCGCGCAAGTCTTCAATCCGCGAGTTGGTGCAGGAGCCGATGAATACGCGGTCGAGCTGAATGTCAGTGATCGCCTGATTGGCGGTCAAACCCATGTATTTCAAGGCGCGGACGATCGAGTCGCGCTTGACCAGGTCCATCTCTTTAGCCGGGTCCGGCACGTTCTGATCAACGGCCAGCACCATTTCCGGCGAAGTGCCCCAGCTGACCTGCGGCTTGATCTGTGTGGCGTCGAGCTCGACCACGGTGTCGAAATGCGCGTCGGCGTCGGACACCAGGTCTTTCCAGGACTCGACAGCCAAATCCCACTCGGCGCCTTTCGGTGCGAACGGACGACCCTTGACGTAATCCACAGTCTTCTGGTCCGCCGCCACCAGACCCACGCGGGCGCCGGCTTCGATGGACATATTGCAGATGGTCATGCGGCCTTCGATGGACAGATCGCGGATCGCGCTACCGGCGAATTCGATGGCATGGCCGTTACCGCCGGCGGTGCCGATCTTGCCGATTACCGCGAGGACGATGTCCTTGGCGGTCACGCCGAACGGCAATTGGCCTTCGACGCGCACCAGCATGTTCTTCATTTTCTTGGCGACCAGGCACTGGGTGGCGAGCACGTGCTCGACCTCGGAAGTGCCGATCCCGTGAGCCAAAGCGCCGAACGCGCCGTGGGTCGAGGTATGCGAGTCGCCGCAGACCACGGTCATGCCCGGCAAGGTCGCGCCCTGCTCCGGGCTGATCACGTGAACGATGCCCTGGCGCACGTCGTTCATCTTGAATTCCACGATGCCGTATTCATCGCAGTTGTCGTCGAGGGTCTGAACCTGCAAACGCGAGACCTGGTCGGCAATGGCTTCGATGCCGCCCTTGCGCTCCGGGGTGGTCGGTACGTTGTGGTCCGGGGTGGCAATGTTGGCATCGATGCGCCACGGCTTGCGCCCGGCCAGACGCAGGCCTTCGAAGGCTTGCGGCGAGGTCACTTCGTGGATGATGTGACGATCGATATAGATCAGCGCCGAGCCATCGTCGCGCTGTTTGACCAAATGCGAATCCCAGAGCTTGTCGTAGAGCGTTTTGCCGGCCATCAGACGGTTCCTCATCAGCTTGTTTCTATGCCCTGGGCTTATCAATAACCCTTTGGCTTGTGAGGCCGATCCTATGGGGTTAGATTAAATAACTCAAATTCATATTTTTTATGCTTTGGATAACCAACTGGAATACGAACATGGACTTGGCCAACCTCAATGCTTTTATCGCGATTGCCGAGACCGGAAGCTTCTCCGGCGCCGGCGAACGGCTGCACCTGACGCAACCGGCCATCAGCAAACGCATCGCCGGATTGGAGCAGCAATTGAATGTGCGGCTGTTCGACCGGCTCGGTCGTGAAGTGGGCCTGACCGAGGCTGGTCGGGCCCTGCTGCCACGGGCTTACCAGATTCTCAACGTGCTCGACGACACTCGCCGCGCCCTGACCAACCTGACCGGCGAAGTCACCGGCCGCCTGACGCTGGCCACCAGTCACCACATCGGCCTGCACCGTCTGCCGCCCTTATTGAGGGAATACACCCGCCGCTACCCACAGGTGGCGCTGGATATTCAGTTCCTCGATTCGGAAGTGGCCTACGAGGAAATTCTCCACGGCCGGGCAGAACTGGCAGTCATCACCCTGGCGCCGGAGCCGCATACGCTGGTCAAGGCCACGCCAGTCTGGGATGACCCGCTGGATTTCGTGGTGGCCCCGGAACATTCATTGATCAGCAACGGCGCCGTCACATTGGCGGACATTGCCGGTCATCCGGCGGTTTTCCCCGGCGGCAACACTTTTACCCACCATATTGTGCAGCGGCTGTTCGAGGCTCAGGGCCTGACGCCGAACATCGCCATGAGCACCAACTACCTGGAAACCATCAAGATGATGGTGTCGATCGGCCTGGCCTGGAGCGTTTTGCCGCGCACCATGCTCGATGAACAGGTGGCGCGCATACCTTTACCGGGCATACAGCTCAGTCGCCAGCTAGGCTATATCCTGCACACTGAAAGGACGCTGTCGAATGCTGCACGGGCGTTTATGGCCCTGCTGGACGCTCAAATCGATCTGCCAGGGACTCTCGGCTAACTTGTGCTACTCCTATAGAGCTGCCGCCCCTGTGCCAAACGCCCAAATCAGCTCAAGGCCCCTTAACAATGCCGAAATCTGTTGACCGTATTCCGCCGATGCCGCGTATCCAGGCCATTGATCCACGGCGATCCGAGCAGAGCTGGGAGAGCGCGCCGCAATTGCTCGCGGCGCTCAACGGTGCCCGGCTCGGCGCCTGGTACTGGGACATCGAGCGCGGGCAGATCAGCTGGTCACGCGGCACTCAGGCCTTGTTCGGCTTTGATCCGCGGCAACCGCTGCCCGAAGACCTGGAATACCTCGATCTGCTGCCGCCGGAAGACCGGGCGAAAACCATCCGCGCCTTCCACGCGGTGATTGCCGGCGCACCGCTGGAACAGGCGATGCACCACCGCATCCGCTGGCCCGACGGCAGCCTGCACTGGCTGGAGATCAACGGCAGCCTGCTCCCCGACAAACACGGCCGCCCCCGAATGATCGGGGTGATCCGCGAAATCACCCACCAGCGGCAACGGGAACAGGCGCTCAGCAGTTCGGAGAAACGTTTTGCGACACTGTTTCATCTGTGCCCGAACATGGTGCTGCTGACCCGCCAGGAAGACGGCCTGATCAGCGAGGCCAACCAGTATTTCGAAAGCCTGTTCGGCTGGCCGGTACAAAGCGCCATCGGGCGCACCACCCTGGAACTGGGCCTGTGGGTGCATCCCGAGCAACGGGCGGAACTGGTCAAGAAGACCAAGGCCAAGGGTGAACTGGTCAGCATGGAGGTGCAGTTCCGCGCCAGCAACGGCCAGATCCACGACGGCATCCTCAGCGCGCAAAAGGTTGAACTCGAAGGCCAGCCTTACCTGCTCAGCACCTTTCTCGACACCACCGAACGCAAAGCCGCCGAACATGCCCTGAAAGACAGCCAGGAACGCCTCGACCTGGCGCTGGATTCGGCGCAACTCGGCACCTGGGACTGGCACATTCCCAGCGGCATGCTCTACGGCTCGGCCCGCGCTGCGCAATTACACGGTCTGGAGCCAAAACCGTTCCATGAGTCGTTCGAAGAGTTCTTCGAGGGCGTCCCCGGTGAAGAGCGCGACAGCATGCGCGACGCCTATCGCAGCCTGCGCGAAGGCCCGGCCGGCAATTACCAGCTGACTTACCGCGTACAACTGCCCGACGGCAGCTCGCGTTATCTGGAAAGCCGCGCCCGCCTCTATCGCGACGACAACGGCGTGCCGCTGCGGATGGCCGGCACCCTGCTGGACATCACCGATCAGGTCGAACGCGAACAACGGCTGGTGGCTTCGGAAGAGAAATTCGCCACGCTGTTCCAGGTCAGCCCCGACCCGATCTGCGTCACGCGCCAGGAAACCGGGGAATTCATCGAGATCAACTCCAGTTTCTCCCAGACCTTTGGCTGGAGTGCCGCCGATGTGATTGGCCACACCGCCGAAGAAATCGGCCTGTGGGACGCCTCGGCGAAAAGCCTGCAACGCATTGAACGGGTGATCCGCGAACAGGGCCTGAGCAATGTCGCGATCATCGTCCAGCACAAGGACGGCCAGTCGCTGACCTGCGTGATTTCCAGCCGCCAGATCAGCGTCGGCAACCAGCCGTGCATCGTCACCACGCTGCGCGACATCACCCAGCAACAGCGCTCGGAAGCGGCGCTCAAAGCCAGCGAAGAGAAATTCGCCAAGGCGTTCCACTCCAGCCCCGATGCGATCACCATCACCGAGCGCGATACCGGGCGCTATCTGGAGGTCAACGACGGTTTCTGTCGCCTCACCGGCTACCGTGCCGACGAAGTGGTGGGCAAAACCGTGTATCAGGTCGGTATCTGGGCCGAGGAAAAACAGCGTTCGGCACTGCTGGCCGAGCTCCAGATCAAAGGCCGTGTGCACCATCAGGAAATGCTCGGGCGCAACAAGCGCGGCGAGATCCTGACGGTGGAAGTCTCGGTCGAACCGATCACTCTCAACGAAACCGCCTGTCTGCTGTTGACCGCACGGGACGTCAGCCTGCTGAAGAACGCCGAAGCGCAGATCCGCCATCTGGCGTATCACGATCCGCTGACCAACCTGCCTAACCGCGCACTGCTGATGGATCGCCTCAGCCAGCAGATCGCCCTGCTCAAGCGCCACAACCTGCGCGGGGCGCTGCTGTTTCTCGACCTGGATCACTTCAAGCACATCAACGACTCGCTGGGTCACCCGGTCGGCGACACGGTGCTGAAAATCATCACTGCGCGGCTTGAGGCCAGTGTGCGCATGGAAGACACCGTGGCGCGGCTCGGTGGCGATGAATTCGTAGTGCTGCTCAGTGGCCTGGAGGGCACGCGCAATGACGTCAGCGTTCAGGTGCGCGAGCTGGCCGACACCATTCGCGAGTTGCTGTCGGAGCCGATGTTCCTCGACGGCCAGCGTCTGCAAGTGACGCCGAGCATCGGCGTGGCGCTGATTCCCGATCACGGCTCGACCCCGACCGACCTGCTCAAGCGCGCCGACATTGCGCTGTACCGCGCCAAGGATTCGGGGCGCAACACCACGCAGATGTATCACAACACCATGCAGAAAGCGGCCAGCGAACGGCTGCGCATGGAGACCGACCTGCGTCTGGCGCTGGCCCGGGGGGAATTCGACGTGCATTACCAACCGCAGATCGACGCCCAGGACAACCGCATCATCGGCGCCGAAGCCCTGGTACGCTGGAATCACCCGGAACTCGGCGCGCAATCACCCACCGAATTCATCAAGGTGCTGGAGGACAGCGGGCTGATTCTGGAGGTCGGCACCTGGATCCTCGACGAGGCGTGCGAAGCCTTCAAGCAATTGATCGCCGAAAAGCTGATCGATCCTCTGGCCTTCAGCCTGTGTGTGAACATCAGCCCCCGGCAGTTCCGCCAGAACGACTTCGTCGAGCGCATCGAACACAGCATGAGCAGCCACGGCCTGCCTTGCTCGCTGTTGAAACTGGAAATCACCGAAGGCATCGTCATCCAGAACCTGGAAGACACCATCAGCAAAATGCGCCGCCTGAAAAAACTCGGCGTGAGTTTTGCCATGGACGATTTCGGCACCGGCTATTCATCGCTGACGTACCTGAAACGATTGCCGGTGGACACGCTGAAGATCGATCAGTCATTCATCCGCGACGCCACCACCGACCCCAACGACGCCGAAATCATCCGCGCCATCGTCGCCATGGCCCGCAGCCTGGAGCTGGAAGTGATCGCCGAAGGCGTGGAAACCCCGGAACAGCTGGCCTTCCTGCAAGGGTTGGGCTGCCATTTGTATCAAGGATATTTGCACAGTCGGCCGTTGCCGCTGGAAGGGTTAAAAGGATTGCTGGAATGACCAGACACCTGCAGTCGCTTACCACAGGCATTGTCGCCAGGCCGGTAATTGCCAGGGTTGGCGGCAACCTGTAGGGTCGCGTTTTTTCGCGCTGTTTCGAGATCGATCATGCAGGATGCATCCCTCCCCCGCCCGGCCCTGCTGGGCATTGACCTTGGCACCACCAACAGTTTGATCGCCGTCTGGCAGGACGGTCAGGCCCGATTGATCCCCAACGCCCTCGGCGAGGTGCTGACCCCGTCGGTGGTCAGCCTCGATGAAGACGGGACCATTCTGGTAGGCAAGGCTGCACGCGCACGCCTGACAACCCACCCGGAACGCACCGCCGCCGCGTTCAAGCGTTTCATGGGCAGCGACAGGCAGATCGACCTCGGCACACAAAGCTTCAGCCCGGAAGAGTTATCGGCATTGGTACTTGGCTCTCTCAAGCAGGACGCCGAGGCTTTTCTCGGCCACCCGGTGGCTGAAGCGGTGATTTCCGTGCCGGCGTATTTCAGTGACGAACAACGCAAACGCACCCTGTTTGCCGCCGAACTGGCAGGCCTGAAGGTTTCCCGACTGATCAACGAGCCAACCGCCGCTGCAATGGCGTACGGGCTGCACGAACAAAAATTCGAACGCACGCTGATCTTCGATCTGGGCGGCGGGACGTTCGATGTCACGGTGCTGGAATATGCATTGCCGCTGATTGAAGTGCATGCGTCCACCGGCGACAACTTTTTGGGTGGGGAGGACTTTACCGCTGCACTGCTGAATGCCTGTCTGAAAAACTGGCGACTGACTCCGTCGATGATTGATCCGCAAGGCATGGCCAGCCTGGGCGATGCCCTGGAACAACTCAAATGCAAACTCGGCGAAGGCACTCAATCTTTGAGCTGGCACCATGCCGACAAACTGCACGAATGGTCGCTGGACGAAGCCGCTGCCGTGAAGATCTGGGAACCGTTGCTGGCACGATTGCGCGCGCCGATCGAGCAGGCCCTGCGCGATGCGCGCCTGAAACCACGGGATCTCGACAGTCTGGTGCTGGTTGGTGGGGCAACGCGGATGCCTGCGGTACAACAGATGGTCGCGACCCTGTTCGGACGCCTGCCCTACCGGCATCTTGATCCCGACACCCTCGTTGCACTGGGTGCAGCCACGCAAGCGGCCTGCAAGGCGCGCGATGGCGCGATCGAAGAACTGATTCTGACCGATGTCTGCCCGTATACGCTGGGCATCGCAACCATGCGTGGCAAAGGCATCGACGGCGCCTTTTCGCCGATCATCGAACGCAACACCATCATTCCGACGTCACGGGTCGAGCGCTACCACACAACCCACCCCCGACAGGAGCTGCTGCGCATTGCCGTTTATCAGGGTGAGCGGCCGTGGGTACGTGACAACATCCTCATTGACGCTTTCGATGTCACCTTGACGCCCACCGATAACATTCAGGAGCTGGACGTACGCTTCAGTTACGACATCAACGGTTTGCTCGAAGTAGACGTCACGCTGCTCGAGACCGGCGAACGCCACAGCCACAGCATCGACCGCAGTCCCACCGGGCTGAATGAACAAGCGCGCAGAGACAGCCATAACCGACTGTCGACGCTGAAGGTCCATCCACGCGACGCATTGCCCAACCGCACACTGCTGGCCCGTCTGGAGCGGGCATGGATGCAAAGTCTGGGCACGCAGCGCGAACACATTGCCGAGTGGCTGCACAACTTCACCACGGTACTCGCCGGACAGCAGCCGGCAGAGATCGCCAGCCACCGCTCAGAACTCAACAAGGCGCTGGACCAACTGCGCCTCTAACCGTTGAGCCGCCGCAGAGCAGCCTGCAGACCACCGGACAGCATCTCGCCAGCGCCGCTGTCCGGTGGCACGCCATATCGGTTGGGCAACTTGTCACCGGGAAAGCCGAACAGCAGCAGCGGCAGGAACGGCAAGATCGGCGACAAGGCCATGAATATCAGCAATGTGGGCAGGCCTCGCCCCATATCATGCAAACGGCGCAGAGTGGCGCCGAATAACACCAGAACACCCAGTAACAGGATCAGAGCGCCAAAAAATGTAGTACCACTGACCAATCCTGCCACCGGCGCAATCACTACACACCCCAGAACCTGAGCGATAAAAGCCTTGCGCCCCAGCCGCGACCCCAGGCGCCAGATCGCCCCTGCCGGCACCGGCTGAATATCACTTTTGGCCAACATCAAACGCTCCGACCAGGACAGCAAGGCGCACAGCGCCAGGCGCAAGCCGATACTGTTCTGCACGTCATCCTTGCCCTGCTGCAATTGGCGCAGTACTCGCGTTTTCGGCACTCCGGCAGCGCCATAGCGAACCATGGCCTTGAGCGAATCGAGGGCCTCGTACGCCAACAGTTTGTCGACCCCGAAATCCGTCAACAACTTGCGCGGCGGCCACACTGGCTCGCCCTTGATCAAGCCGTCACGAAACCCTTCGAACCAGTCGTCTTCGCAACTGACCGCCGCGATGGATTGCAGCAAGGCACGATGCTGCTCGGCGCTCAGGCTCGGGTCGTGATAGAGCACGCCCCAGAACATCAACAAACCCAGCAGGTCGTCGCCACATGCAGCGCGATCGCTTTCGATGCAGGTGTAAAGCAGGGTATTGGAAGGCAATCGGGAACTATCGAGGGCCTGCTGAACGCTGAACAATTGCTGCACCAACAAGCCGTGTACCGGATCATTGCCTTGCAGCCAGCCCAGCAAACCGTCGCAATTGCCTTGCTCGCGTTGCAAACGGCGCAACAGTGGCTGCAATCGGCTCAAGGGATGAGCCGGATTGAACGGCAGACGCTCCAGGCACTGCCCATCTATCAATTGCAGACAACGTTCCGGCTGATCCAGCAACGCCAGCAAAAACATGGTTTGAGCGTGCCACTCCCACACTGCCTCCCCCAGCCCGACCGACGGCAACCCGATCCCGCGACGGCTCAACTGAAAAAGCAGATCGAGTTCGGACAGGTCACAGTCGTCTTTGACGGCACCCAACCTGAACGCTTCGGCGATGCGCTCCAGGGCGGTGTCATTGTACGGCCGCAAGCGACGCAGCCACAGGCGACAGACCTTGTGCAGCTCGCCTTTTGTCAGCTCCTGCGGCAATTGCTGCGATGTTGAATCCGCTTCGCTGAAGGCGCTCATCGCCTGTGCAATCGGCGCATTCGCCAACCAGCGCAGATGCTGCCCGGCCTGAACTTTGAACCCGCTCAACACCAGGCATTCGAGCGCATCGACCGGGAGCGGCTGATCCAGAATCCGCTGCAGCAAGACCGCATCACCGCGATGCAGCGCCCAGGCATGCCGGTACAGTTGCAGCAGCCGGCTGTCGGCATTCTCACCCAGCAGTTGGGCAAGCAACGGGAGCTCATCGCCTGTCATGCGCCAATCGACAAAGCTCTGCGCCAGGCTATCAAGCTTCAACCGCCCGACACCCAACCAACGGTTCAGCGTCTCGGGGCGTTGTGACGGACTGCCGTATACCTGGGCGTCATCCCCGAGATCCGCAGGCCAGTCAGAAAACTCGTCCAGACAATCGAACGCCTGAATCAGCAGGGGCAGAAAAGTCGGTTGCCGCTTGACGCACAATTCCAACAGACGACTTTCGGCCATCGGATGGCGGAACTCGTTCCACAGTCGGATCCAGCAAGGCAATGCCTGATCGTCCCGCCCCAGCAGACTGCTCTGACACGCCAACAGGTAAAGCCAGTCCACGTCATCAGGTGCTTCCAGCTGCTTTTCGACGCAGCACTGCAAAAATGTCGATGCACCGATGCCCGCCTGAGTGAACTGCACCAGCAAACGCTTGATGAACGCAGCATCATCCGGCAACGGCAGACAGGTGTGCTGACCGGCGAAGTCGGCAAACTCATGGAGTGGACGCTTGGCGAAAATGAAGTCGAGGCTGCGTGCGTACCAGAGTGTTTCGGTCTGCGCAGCCTCTGACCAAGCGCTCATCAGATCGGTATCGAACGGGTCAGGCGTTTCAATTCGTTGCAGAAAGGCTTCAATCCGCTGTGCGTCTTCGAATTCCAGATCCAGCAACTGCTGATCCCAGGCCATTCGCCTGGCCAAAAGATTCGCGCAGCGGCAGGACAGCGGACCGGCGTCGGCCATCCGGTGGTAGAGCCCCCAACTGAGTTCATCAAGCTGCTCCAGCGACAGCTCATCAAGCGCCCGGACAAATGCCTGCCATGCCGCGACATTGAACCGCCGCGCGGGATCGTCAAGCAACTCGCAGAAATCCGCGAACGCCTGCGGGATCTCGACAACCTCCTGCTTTGACTCTTCAGTTTCTTCCTCGAGCACTTCTTGCTCGTCTTCACGCGCCAGGCGCAAGGCATTTTCGTAGGCCATGCGCAGCGCCTGAAAACCTTCCGGATCGGTTTCCGGATGATGCGACGGCAAACGTGCGCGGTAGGCATCACGAATCCGGGCTTCGTCGGAGGTGGGCTCGATGCCCAGTCGAATCCAGCAACTCATGACCAGTCGAACTCCTTGAGCGATGCAGGGCGGGGCAGCAGATCAATCTCCATGTGCCAGGGCAGGTCGGCCAGAAAATGCGGGATGTTCCGGGCGAGGCCGCGGGTGATCCGCAGGTTATGAGCACTGTCACCCTGCCGTTCCAGCTCCCAGGCCAACTCGTCATCGCTTGTGTTCAGGCAGCACCAAAAGCTGCGACCCACAACAAAGCCATTGAAGTAGGACATCCAGTTACCGTAGTGAAACTGCGCCCTGACGGCCAAACGACTGTGCAGCCAGTTGCTTTCGGCCAGATCAATCCACTGATTGCGCACCGCGCAACGCAGGAGAAATCCCATCCGCCCGTAGTCCCAGGACAAAATTCCCCCGGGACCACAACCGCCGAAAGTGCGACTGGCAAACTCATGCAGAACACGATCGCGAGGGCTCAGCCCTTCGAGCAGGCGTTGCCATTCACTCGGCAGACAACGTTGCCATGCCGAGTAGGCTCCACTCAGGTGCTTGGCATGTCCGTCGTCCGTCATCCATTGGAGCATGTCGAACAATTGCCGCCGGTCATCGATACCCCAGCTGTCTTTCAGATCGATGTAGCGGTCGTCGCAGAAAGCGGGGTCGTCGTACCCGGCGCCGGTGTTGAGCGCTGCCATTGGCGCAGAAAGGGCGCACAGCCAGCGCTGTTGAATATCGTCCATGAAAAAAGGCTCCAGGCCGACCGATTAGGATGGGGTCGGCAAAACTGCGGCGGATTGTAGAGAAACCGTCGCTGGGGGCAAAGTCGAACAGCCGTTTCTTGCGCACATAAAAAAGGCCCCGACGTATCGGGGCCTTCATTCAGCGGCTTATCGCCCGTTCAGACGATTTGTTTCTGCAAGTGACTCAGTGTTGCAGAGCCGGCTGCGCCCCGTTGATCGGGATGCGCTTGGCTTTCGCCTCTTCCGGAATCACGCGCAACAGGTCGATGCTCAACAGACCGTTGCTCAGGCCGGCGGCCTTGATCTCGATGTGATCGGCCAGACGGAAGGACAGCTTGAATGCACGCTGGGCAATGCCCTGGTGCAGGAACGTGACGCCTTCGTTGGCATCACGCTTGCCGCCACTGATGGTCAGCACGCCTTTTTCGACTTGCAGTTCCAGGTCTTCTTCCTGGAAACCGGCCGCCGCCACGACGATGCGGTATTGATCGTCACCGTGTTTTTCCACGTTGTAAGGCGGATAGGTGCTGCCTGGCTCGTTGCGCAGGGCGGTTTCGAACAGGTCGTTGAAACGGTCGAAACCCACCGAGGAACGGAACAGTGGAGCGAGGGAAAATGCAGTACTCATGATTCAAATCTCCTGAAAACAATCAGCAAGTTTTTTTGTCTCCGCGACCCGAATTCGGCATCGCGCAACCCTTAGATAGGGACCTGCGTTTTGTTTTCAAGAGCGTATTTGCAGATTTTTTTCAGGCCGCTTCAGCGACCGGCAAACCCAGTAAACGCGAGACTTGATCCGGCTCGGTTTCACGCCGAAGCACGGTAAACAGCTCGACGGCCTCAGGGTAATTGCGGGTCAGCATGGCCAGCCACTGCTTCAAACGGCCCGGCGACTGGCGCGCGGTCATTTGCGCTTTGGCTTGCAGCCAGAAGTCCTGGATCAGTGGCATCAGTTCGGTCCAGGTCATCTCGACGACTTCCTCGCCAGCACGGGCGGCGGCGATCTGACGGGCCAGATCCGGGCGCGACACCAGACCACGACCGAGCATGATGTCTTCGACGCCGCTGATTTCCCGGCAGCGGCGCCAGTCTTCGACGCTCCAGATATCGCCGTTGGCGAACACCGGCACCTTGACCACGTCCTGCACGCGCGGGATCCACTCCCAATGCGCCGGCGGCTTGTAGCCGTCGACCTTGGTGCGGGCGTGAACCACGATGTGCTCGGCGCCACCTTCGGCCAGCGCCGTGGCGCAGACCAGCGAGCCGTCCGGGCTGTCGAAACCCAGGCGCATCTTGGCGGTGACGGGAATGTGTGCGGGCACGGCGCGACGCACGTGCTCGACGATCTGGTTGAGCAGCTCCGGCTCCTTGAGCAGCACCGCACCGCCGCGCGATTTGTTGACGGTCTTGGCCGGGCAGCCGAAGTTCAGGTCGATCACCTCAGAACCCAACTCACAGGCCAGCGCCGCGTTTTCCGCCAGGCACACCGGATCGGAACCCAGCAGCTGAACACGAAGCGGCACACCGGAGGCGGTACGCGCACCGTTGAGCAGTTCAGGGCCGAACTTGTGGAAATAGGCCGGGGTCAGCAACTGGTCGTTGACCCGAATGAACTCGGTCACGCACCAGTCAATACCGCCGACACGGGTCAGGACATCGCGCAGGATGTCATCGACCAACCCTTCCATCGGCGCCAGAGCAATTTGCATGGGAAACACACACTCAAGGAAAAACGTGCGGCAGTTTACTGGGTTTCGCGGGTTAAACCCATGTCTGCCGCCTGTATGGCCGGGCCGTAGCCCTCGATGAACTCGGCAGGCATGCGCTTGGGCCTGCCGGTGGACAGCTCGATGCAGACGAAGGTGGTCTGGGCGCGCAGCAGCGTGGCGTTGTCGCTGGGGCGGATCAGTTGGAAGTGACGGGTCATTTTCAGGCGCTGATCCCAATCGACGATCCAGGTCGCCAGTTGCAGTTCATCGCCTTCGTAGGCAGCGGCCAGGTAATCGATTTCGTGTCGCACCACGGCCATCGCCCGATCCAGACGCCGGTACTCGACCAGATCCAGGCCCAGGCGCTGCGAGTGGCGCCAGGCACAACGCTCGAGCCAGGTCACGTAGACCGCGTTGTTGGCGTGGCCCAGCCCGTCGATGTCCTCGGCGCCCACTTGCAGATCAATGGTAAATGGCGTTGCCCGATCCCAGCCCATGCCCTACTCCCGGTCAGATGATTCAACCGGGGCAGTGTAACGGATGACTACGCCGATTGCCGCGCCTGAAGGCTGCGCCCGGCCAGCAGTGATAACACGCCATCAATCACTCGGGGGTCGGCCAGCACGCGCTGATGGCCGCCGGCTTCCAGGCGCAGCAGGCGACTGTCGAACCAGGATTCGTGGATCAATTGGGATTCCTTGACCGAAACGAAGGTGTCGTCCTCGGCATGCACGATCAGGCCTGGCATATCCAGTTGATAGTGGGCGACATCAAGGGTGGCGGCGCGCATGCCGACGTCCTGTTCGACCTGACGAATGAACGCCGAGCGAGCCCTGGGCGGCATGCCGACATAACGGGCAAACCCGCGCAACACCCCGAGAATCCGCGCCGGAGCGGCAATGCTCACGAGGGTTTCGGTGCGCAATCCTAATTGCACCGCCAGCATGGCGCTGGCGCCGCCCATGGAGTGACCGATGACAGCCTGCAACGGGGGCAATTCGGCAGCGGCTTCAAGCATCGCCCGAGCGAACAGCACCACGTTGGCTTCACGCCCCGGCGAGCGACCGTGGGCCGGGCCATCAAGCGCGACAACGGTGTAACCCGCTTCAACCAGCGCGGTGATCAACGCGGCAAACTGGGTGGGCCGCCCTTCCCAGCCGTGCATCAGCAAAACAGTCGGGCCTTGCCCCCAGCGCAGGGCCGAAAGACCGAAGCGCAAGGTGATGCGTTCGGATTTCGCCAGCAGCGGCAATTCCCAGTCCCTCGGTTTATTCACGCGCGGCGTCATGAACGCCAACCGCATTTTGCTCGCCACCAGTTTCGGTGCGAACCAGCCCAAGGTGCCATTAACGCCGCGAACCCACTTCAACGTGCTCATCGCTCTCTCCCCGGGCTTGTAGCCTTCAGGTCAACGCACCGCCGACTTGGCGGCGCGCAGCAATCGATCGGATAAATCCCCAGGACCCAACGCCCTCGCGAGCGCCAGGCCACCCACCATCAAGGCCACGTCGGCTAACGCTTTGTCGGTGTCTTCCGGCGCTGCGGCCAACTGCGCAATCATCAATTCCAAGTGTTCGTTCAACGCGATCCGAAAGGCCTCCGGCAGACGGCCCAGCTCACCAATGGAGGCCGGAATCGGGCAGGCCGAATCGCTGGAATCGCGATGCTTGCGCGACAGATAGAACGCGGCTACCAGAGCGCGGCGCTCTTCACCAGTCAGCTCGCTATCCATGTCGGCAATCAGGTCGCGACGGCGACCGAGCAATTGCTTGAACGCCTCAAGCATCATGGCGTCCTTGCTTTCGAAGTGGGCATAGAAGCCGCCGACGGTCAGGCCCGCCGCACCCATCACTTCGCCCACGCTCGGTTCAGCCGGACCGCGCTGGATCAGTGCAGCACTGGCGGCCTTGAGAATGCGTTCGCGGGTTTGAGCTTTCTTGTCGTTCATCGTCGCCTCCGAATATTACGATAGCAATATTATTCTCATAATAATATTCCGCAAGTCACACGCGTGACCGCTGGTCTGAAGCACAGTGTTAAGGAAAAAGAGGATTTGGCCAAACGCCAGACAAACAAAAGGGCCATTCAATAATTGAATGACCCTTATAAAATCCCGCAGAGCGGGTAATCGTGGCGTCCCCTAGGGGACTCGAACCCCTGTTACCGCCGTGAAAGGGCGGTGTCCTAGGCCACTAGACGAAGGGGACACAAACCTTCTGTACAACTGATCAGCGCTGAGTACTGATCGATTCAAGGCCGGTGTGGCCAGACCTTGAACTGTAAATTGGTGGAGCTAAGCGGGATCGAACCGCTGACCTCCTGCATGCCATGCAGGCGCTCTCCCAGCTGAGCTATAGCCCCGGATTTTTCGCCTCTCGGCGGAGCGACATCTTGCAACATCGCTTCTGTAAAACTGGCGTCCCCTAGGGGACTCGAACCCCTGTTACCGCCGTGAAAGGGCGGTGTCCTAGGCCACTAGACGAAGGGGACGCAAACCCTTCTATACAACTGATCAACGCTGAGTGTTGATCGCTTCGAAGCCGGTGTGGCCAGGCTTCGAAGTGTAAATTGGTGGAGCTAGACGGGATCGAACCGTCGACCTCTTGCATGCCATGCAAGCGCTCTCCCAGCTGAGCTATAGCCCCTCATCGTTGATGTCATCGCTGAGGACGGGGCGAATCTTAAGGGCGTATCGAAAGGCTGTCAAACTTATTTTTGAAAAAATTCAAAATTTTTTGTCGGCATTACAATCACTTACCGCCCTCCCCCCGTAAATTCGGGGGAAAACGCCGAAGGACATGATCAAAAGATCATGACCTTCGGCGCGTCCTGCAGAGTCAAACGCAATCAGGCGATGGCGCCCAACAGCTTTTCCCACTCTTTGTTTTCTTTTTTCGACACGCCGCCAAGCAGGTCAATCGCCTGGCGCAGACGGAAACGGGTCAGGTCCGGCCCAAGGATTTCCATCGCATCGAGCACCGACACCGAACTCGCCTGCCCGGTGATTGCAGCAAACATCAGCGGCATCGCGTCACGCAGCTTCAGCTCGAGGGATTCAACCACCGCCTGAATCGTCGCGGTGATGCTGTCCTTCTCCCACTGACGCAGGCTCTCAAGCTTCCACAGGATCAACTGCATCAGTTGACGAACCTGATCGCCCGACAGCTTTTTCGATTCGAACAGCTTGGCATCCGGGTTCACGCCACCGGCGAAGAAGAATCCGGCCAGCGGTGCAACCTGGCTGAAGGTTTCGACGCGGCCCTGAACGTGCGGCGCGATCTTCATCATGTATTCGGAATTGAACGCCCACTTCTGTACGCGAGCGGCGAACTCTTCCACCGGCAGATCACGCAGCCACTGGCCGTTGAGCCACGACAGTTTCTCGATGTCGAAAATCGGCCCGCCCAGCGACACGCGCTTGAGGTCGAAGTTGTCGACCATTTCCTGCAGCGAGAACTTCTCGCGCTCGTCCGGCATCGACCAGCCCATGCGGCCCAGGTAGTTGAGCATCGCCTCAGGCATGAAGCCCATGCGCTCGTAGAACGTCACCGAAGTCGGGTTCTTGCGCTTGGACAGCTTGCTCTTGTCCGGGTTACGCAGCAGCGGCATGTAGCACAGTTCCGGTTGTTCCCAGCCGAAATACTCGTAAAGCAGGATCAGTTTCGGCGCCGACGGCAGCCATTCTTCGCCACGCAGCACGTGGGTGATACCCATCAGGTGATCGTCGACCACGTTGGCCAGGAAGTACGTCGGCAGGCCGTCGGTCTTCATCAGCACTTGCATGTCCATGCGATCCCACGGGATCTCGACATCGCCACGCAGCATGTCCGGCACCACGCAGACGCCTTCACTCGGCACCTTCATGCGGATCACGTGCGGCTCGCCGGCAGCCAGGCGACGGGCGACTTCTTCCTTGGACAGCAACAGCGCCCGGCCGTCGTAACGCGGGGTTTCGCCGCGAGCCATTTGCTCGGCGCGCATCTGGTCCAGTTCTTCAGCGGTGCAGAAGCACGGGAAGGCGTGGCCCATGTCGACCAGCTGCTGGCAGTACTTCTGGTAGATATCGCCGCGCTCGCTCTGACGGTAAGGACCGTGCGGACCGCCGACGTCCGGGCCTTCGCTCCAGTCGATACCCAGCCAGCGCAGGGCGTCGAAGATCTGCTGTTCGGACTCGCGGGTCGAACGCAACTGATCGGTGTCTTCGATCCGCAGGATGAACTCACCGCCGTGCTGCTTGGCAAAGCAGTAGTTGAACAGTGCGATGTAAGCGGTACCTACGTGGGGATCCCCGGTAGGCGATGGCGCGATGCGAGTGCGGACGGTGGTCATGGCATGTCTCGAAAAGAATGAAAAGCAAAGAACGATCAAGCGGCGAATGGTAACAGGCGACACCCGCCCCGCTCCAGCGGGCAGGGCATTTAAGCCAAGGTTGCGTCTGGAACGCCCGTTGGCCGTGGTGAATGGCCGAATATCAACAGACGGCATTTACCGCTCATCGGCTGTGTGCCAGATTCGCCTGCTGATAACTTTCCTTACAATTCCTCGACTACAGTTTGCCCATGCCTGCCCAACTCAAGCGTCGTCTGTTCATTTTCCTGTTGCTGGTCCTGCTGATTGCCGGGGGCTTTTTGGCCCATTGGTTTTTCAAGGGACGCTTTTATGAAAGCACCGACAACGCCTATGTCCAGGGTGAAATCACCCGCGTGTCGAGCCAGTTGAGCGCACGCATCGAGGAAGTGCTGGTGCAGGACAACCAGCATGTGGAAAAAGGCCAGTTGCTGATTCGTCTCGAACCGAATGATTTCCGCCTCGCCGTCGATCGCGCCAATGCCGCCCTCGCCACCCGCGAAGCCGAACGCCTGCAGGCCCAGAGCAAATTAACTCAGCAATCGAGCCTGATCGCCGCCAGCGATGCACAAGTGGCAACCACACAAGCCACCCTCGGGCGCTCGCAGATGGATTTGTCGCGGGCAGAAACCCTGCGTAAACCCGGCTACGTCTCCGAGGAGCGGGTCACCACCCTCTCCGCCGACGCCCACATCGCTCGCTCGCAAGTGGCCAAGGCCCAGGCCGATGCCCAGAGCCAGCGCCAGCAGGTCAACGCGCTGACCGCCGAGATCAAACGCCTCGATGCGCAGATTGCCAACGCCCGCGCCGACCTCGCCCAGGCCGAACTGAACCTGACCCGCAGCGAAATCCACGCACCGATCAGCGGCCTGATCGGCCAGCGTGCCGCGCGCAATGGTCAGGTGGTGCAGGCCGGCGCCTATCTGCTTTCAATCGTTCCGGACGAAGACATCTGGGTGCAGGCCAATTTCAAGGAAACCCAGATCGGTCACATGCAGCCGGGCCAGAAAGCCGAGCTGCTTTTCGATGCCTACGGCGATACGCCGATCGAGGCCCGGGTCGACAGCCTGTTCGCCGCCTCCGGCGCGCAGTTCAGCCTGTTGCCGCCGGACAACGCCACCGGCAACTTCACCAAGGTCGTGCAGCGGATTCCGGTCAAGCTGACCTTCAAGGCCGATAACCCGCTGCACGGCAAGATCCGTCCGGGCATGTCCGTCACCGCCACCGTGAATATCAAAGACGCCGCCGACAATGGCCGGTGATTCACTGATCCGCCCGGTCGGCGAACCGACCCGGCGGGACTGGATTGCGGTGATGAGCGTGATGCTCGGCGCCTTCATGGCGGTGCTCGACATCCAGATCACCAACTCCTCGCTCAAGGATATTCAGGGCGCCCTGTCGGCGACGCTGGAAGAAGGCTCGTGGATTTCGACGTCTTATCTGGTGGCGGAAATCATCATGATCCCGCTGACCGCCTGGCTGGTGCAGTTGCTGTCGGCACGGCGGCTGGCGGTGTGGGTGTCGCTGGGGTTTCTGATTTCGTCGCTGCTGTGCTCAATGGCCTGGAGCCTGGAGAGCATGATCGTGTTTCGCGCCATGCAGGGCTTCACCGGCGGCGCGCTGATCCCGCTGGCATTCACCCTGACCCTGATCAAACTCCCCGAACATCACCGCGCCAAAGGCATGGCGATGTTTGCCATGACCGCTACCTTCGCCCCGTCCATCGGACCGACCCTCGGCGGCTGGCTCACGGAGAACTGGGGCTGGGAATACATCTTCTATATCAACATCCCGCCGGGGCTGATCATGATCGCCGGGCTGATGTACGGGCTGGAGAAGAAAGAAGCGCACTGGGAGCTGCTGAAAAGCACCGATTACACCGGCATTCTCACCCTGGGTATCGGCCTCGGTTGCCTGCAGGTTTTTCTTGAGGAAGGCCATCGCAAGGACTGGCTCGAGTCGAGCCTGATCGTGACGTTGGGCAGCATCGCCCTGCTGAGCCTGATCACCTTTGTGATCGTGCAGATTTCCAAGCCCAATCCGCTGATCAACCTGGGTATCCTGCGCAACCGCAATTTCGGGCTGTCGAGTATTTCCAGCCTCGGCATGGGCGTTGGGCTGTACGGTTCGATCTATCTGCTGCCGCTGTATCTGGCGCAGATCCAGAACTACAACGCCCTGCAGATCGGCGAAGTGATCATGTGGATGGGCGTGCCGCAGCTGTTTCTGATTCCGCTGGTGCCGAAACTGATGAAATTCGTCTCGCCGAAATGGCTGTGCACGATCGGATTCGGCCTGTTCGGGCTGGCGAGTTTTTCATCCGGGGTGCTCAACCCGGATTTCGCCGGGCCGCAGTTCAACCAGATCCAGATCATCCGCGCGCTGGGCCAGCCGCTGATCATGGTGACCATTTCGCTGATCGCCACAGCATATATCCTGCCGCAGGACGCGGGTTCGGCATCGAGCCTGTTCAACATCCTGCGCAACCTCGGCGGCGCCATCGGCATCGCCCTGCTCGCCACCCTGCTGGATGCGCGCACCAAGACCTACTTCGATTACCTGCGTGAAGCGGTGGTGCCGACCAACCCGCAGGTGGCCGAACGCCTGGCGTCGATGACTGATCGGTTCGGCAGTGACACGGCGGCGCTGGGAAAATTGAGCGAAATCGTCCATCAGCAGGCGCTGATCATGGCCTACAACGATGCGTTTCACTTTGTCGGGATTGCGCTGGGGATCAGCATGCTGGCGATTTTGCTGACCAAGAAATTGCCCGCCGGACTGAAGGCCGGCGAGGCACATTAACCTTGAGCGGACGCAGAGCGTCCAGGGCTGCATTCCCACGCAGAGCGTGGGAACGATCCGTCAAACGGCCAACAGCCGCTCACGCAGCTTGGCGATTTCGTCGCGCATCTGTGCTGCCGCTTCGAATTCCAGGTCGCGGGCCAACTGATACATCTTCTCTTCCAGTTGACGGATGCGCTTGGTGATCTCGCTCGGTGAGCGCAGTTCGGCTTCGTACTTGGCGTTTTCTTCGGCGGCCTTGGCCATGCCTTTGCGCTTCTTGCTGCGCGAACCGGGCACGGTGGCGCCTTCCATGATGTCAGCGACGTCCTTGAACACGCCCTTCGGCGTGATGCCGTTGGCCAGGTTGAAGGCGATCTGCTTGTCGCGACGACGCTCGGTTTCGCCGATGGCCCGCTCCATCGAACCGGTGATGCGATCCGCGTAGAGAATCGCCCGGCCATTGAGGTTACGCGCCGCCCGGCCGATGGTCTGGATCAGCGACCGCTCGGAACGCAGGAAACCTTCCTTGTCCGCGTCGAGAATCGCCACCAGCGACACTTCCGGCATGTCCAGACCTTCACGCAGCAGGTTGATCCCCACCAGCACATCAAAAGTACCCAGACGCAGGTCGCGGATGATTTCCACCCGCTCGACGGTGTCGATGTCCGAGTGCAGATAACGCACACGCACGCCGTGATCGGCCAGGTAATCGGTCAGATCTTCGGCCATGCGCTTGGTCAGCGTGGTGACCAGCACTCGCTCCTCTACCGCGACGCGCTTGGTGATTTCCGAGAGCAGATCGTCGACCTGGGTCAGCGCCGGGCGCACTTCAACCTGCGGGTCGACCAGACCGGTCGGGCGCACAACCTGTTCGATCACCCGGCCGGCGTGTTCGGCTTCGTAGTTGCCGGGCGTGGCCGAGACGAAAATCGTCTGCGGGCTGACCCCTTCCCACTCGTCGAAGCGCATCGGCCGGTTGTCCAGCGCCGATGGCAGGCGGAAGCCGTATTCCACCAGGGTCTCTTTACGCGAGCGGTCGCCCTTATACATCGCGCCGACCTGCGGCACGCTGACGTGGGATTCGTCGATCACCAGCAAGGCGTCGGCTGGCAGGTAATCGTAGAGCGTCGGCGGCGCCGCACCGGCCGGACGACCCGACAGATAGCGCGAGTAGTTTTCGATGCCGTTGCAATAACCGAGTTCGAGGATCATCTCCAGGTCGAATCGGGTGCGCTGCTCCAGGCGCTGGGCTTCCACCAGTTTGTTGTTGTTGCGCAGATACTCCAGGCGCTCCTGCAACTCGACCTTGATCCCCTCGATGGCGTCGAGCAGGGTTTCCCGAGGCGTCACGTAGTGGCTTTTCGGATAGAAGGTGAAGCGCGGCAGCTTGCGGATGACCTCGCCGGTCAGCGGGTCGAACGCGGAAATGCTCTCCACTTCGTCATCGAACAACTCGATGCGGATCGCTTCGAGGTCGGATTCCGCCGGGTAGATGTCGATCACATCGCCGCGCACCCGGAAGGTCGCCCGGGCGAAATCCATGTCGTTGCGGGTGTATTGCAGGTCGGCCAGGCGCCGCACCAGCGCACGCTGGTCGAGCTTGTCGCCGCGATCGACGTGCAAGACCATTTTCAAATAGGTTTCCGGGCTGCCCAGACCGTAGATGCACGAGACCGTGGTGACGATGATCGCGTCCTTGCGCTCGAGCAGTGCCTTGGTCGCTGACAGGCGCATCTGCTCGATGTGGTCGTTGATCGACGCATCCTTCTCGATGAAGGTGTCGGACGATGGCACGTAGGCTTCGGGCTGGTAGTAGTCGTAGTAGGAAACGAAGTATTCGACGGCGTTGTTCGGAAAGAACGACTTGAACTCGCCGTACAACTGCGCGGCCAGGGTCTTGTTCGGCGCCAGCACCAGGGTCGGGCGCTGCACCTGGGCGATGACGTTGGCGATGCTGAAGGTCTTGCCCGACCCGGTCACCCCGAGCAGCGTCTGGTGCGACAGCCCGGCTTCGATGCCTTCGACCATCAGGCGAATGGCTTCAGGCTGATCGCCGGCAGGGTCGAATCGGGTGACGAGCTGGAATTCAGACATAAACACCTCTGGAATCACGACACTGCTGGCAAACCGCAGCACCATGAGAATGACCGCAAACGACCGATGTCGCGCAAGAAAAAACGAAGATTGTGCTGAATGTGGAGCCGATTGCCTCGCCTTTCAAGGCAAACGTCCTACATCCGGTAAAGTCTCCGACAAGTCCATTCGACTAACGGTCGAGAAATAATCGGAAAAACTTACCTTAAAAGCCGATTCGCCTGTCGCCATTGATCGATGATGGCCTCTATACTAGCTCCCCGTTTGTGCACCGCTCTAGTGCATTCGGCTGGAGCGCCACACGTCCCTCCACTCTCCATTAGAGCTGCCGTAAAAATGAGCCTGTTCTCCGCTGTCGAAATGGCACCCCGCGATCCAATCCTGGGCCTCAACGAAGCATTCAACGCCGATACCCGGACCAATAAGGTCAACCTCGGGGTGGGTGTGTACTGCAACGAAGAGGGGCGAATTCCACTCCTGCGCGCCGTCATCGAAGCCGAAACCCTTCGCGCCGCTCAGCACGCCTCGCGCGGCTACCTGCCGATCGACGGCATCGCGGCCTACGACCAGGCCGTGCAAAAGCTGCTGTTCGGCAATGATTCGCCACTGCTGGCGGCTGGCCGCGTTGTCACCACCCAGGCCGTCGGCGGGACCGGTGCACTGAAAATCGGTGCCGACTTCCTCAAGCAACTGCTGCCAAATGCCGTTGTGGCCATCAGCGACCCGAGCTGGGAAAACCACCGCGCGCTGTTCGAAACCGCTGGTTTCCCGGTGCAGAACTACCGCTACTACGACGCCGCCACCCACGACGTGAACCGTGCCGGCCTGCTCGAAGACCTCAACGCCCTGCCGAATGGCTCGATCGTCGTGCTGCACGCCTGCTGCCACAACCCGACCGGCGTCGACCTGAGCCCGACGGACTGGAACAACGTGCTGGAAGCGGTCAAGGCCAAAGGTCACGTGCCGTTCCTCGACATGGCTTACCAGGGTTTCGGTGACGGCATCGCCGAAGACGCCGCTGCCGTGCGTCTGTTTGCCGAATCCGGCCTGACCTTCTTCGTATCGAGCTCGTTCTCCAAGTCGTTCTCGCTGTACGGCGAGCGCGTCGGTGCGCTGTCGATCATCAGCGAATCGAAAGAAGAAAGCGCCCGCGTCCTGTCGCAAGTCAAACGCGTGATCCGCACCAACTACTCCAACCCGCCGACCCATGGCGCAAGCATCGTTGCCGCGGTGCTGAACAGCCCGGAACTGCGCGCTCAGTGGGAAGCCGAACTGGCTGAAATGCGCTTGCGCATTCGCGGCATGCGCGAGCAGATGGTTGCTCTGCTGGCCAAGAAAGCCCCGCAGCGTGACTTCAGCTTCGTCGGTCGTCAGCGCGGCATGTTCTCTTACTCCGGCCTGACCACCGAACAGGTTCATCGCCTGCGCAACGAGTTCGGCATCTACGCCCTGGACACCGGCCGCATCTGCGTCGCTGCGCTGAACCAGAGCAACATCGAAGCCGTGACGGACGCCATCGTTCAGGTCATCTGATCCGGCGCCGCACTGAAAACGGGAAGCCTTCGCGCTTCCCGTTTTTTATTTGTCTGAAGAAAAGCCGCTACACCCTCTAGACTGCACCCAAACGATATTTCAGAGAGACGACATGAAAAACGATGACCTGCGCGCTGACCGCGACGATCTGGATGACTTCATCCCCCGCGCCCCGGCCAAACGCGGCAACAACCTGGTGCTGCAAGTCGCGGCCGGGGTGTTTCTCGGCGGGCTGGCGCTGTGGCTGGTGCAACTGGGTGCGACGATGCTGTACGCCAAACTGATGCTCGGCACCTTCACGTTCGGCGGTTAAGCCAGTTCCGCTGCACGCTGAGTCGCCGCATCGTCATAAACGACGTAGAGCGATTCGGCGATCTGGCTCTTGATGGCCTTGGTGCTTTCTAGGCCGAGGACAAAACCTTCGGCCTTGCCGCCTGCGCGGTTCAGCTCTTCAGCCGTACCGGCCTGAGTGATCGCGTCGTAAAGCTTTTCGGCATGTGGGCCAACGCCTTTGGGCAGGCTGATTTGCGCGGTGCTCATGCGAACACCTCGACAGGACAATGGGTGAGGATGGGACTATTCATGGCGCGTACCTTTTCGGCGAATGGCCGGCAGCGCGTGTGACCACTTCCGGGCGGCCATGGTAGACCTCTGGTGGAGTTCTGGTAACCGCCAATCGCCGATAAACCGCCGCCCGTCCTGACCTTTCCAACAAATTTACATCTCGCGCTTGACTAGTCTTTTTAAATCAGTAACATACGCACCAATTCCGCAATAGCTCAGTTGGTAGAGCAAGTGACTGTTAATCACTGGGTCCCTGGTTCGAGTCCAGGTTGTGGAGCCAAATACAGAGCCCCTGAATCGAAAGATTCAGGGGCTTTTTAGTGGGCGCTGAAAAAAACGGCGACATAGAAAAAGGGCCGATCAGTTTTCCAGCTGATCGGCCCTTTTCATTCAACTACAACGGTCAGACGTGCTCGCTGCTCTTGGCATGTGCCTTCGGTACGCCATGACCGTGATCCGCATCCGGATCGATCACCGGCACTTCATTGCCGTCGCAGTCATGCAGCTTGCCGTCGCTGAAGTAGTCGCCTTCACGCAGCGCTGCCAGATCGCGATAACGCAGGGTCCGCTCTTCTGCCGCCGCAAACACCGACTGCTGATCCGAGTTACCCGCTGTGAAGTGGTTGAACGCCAGGTTCAGCAGGATCGCCATGATCGCCGACGAGCTGATGCCCGAATGGAAAATGGTCGCGAACCAACTCGGGAAGTGATCATAGAAGTTCGGTGCGGCAATCGGGATCATGCCGAAACCGATCGAGGTGGCGACGATGATCAGGTTGACGTTGTTGCGGTAATCGACCTTGGACAGCGTGCGGATGCCACTCGCCGCCACGGTGCCGAACAGCACGATACCGGCGCCGCCGAGTACCGAGGTCGGCACGGCTGCGATGACCCGGCCCATGAACGGCAGCAGGCCGAGGACCACCAGGAAGATACCGCCGGTCGCCACCACATAGCGGCTCTTGATCCCGGTCACCGCCACCAGCCCGACGTTCTGGGCGAAGGCGCTTTGGGTGAACGAGCCGAAGATCGGTGCAAACATGCTCGATAGCATGTCCGCCCGCAGGCCGTTGCCCAGACGCTTGGAGTCGACCTTGGTGCCGATGATTTCACCGACCGCCAGGATGTCCGCCGAGGTTTCCACCAGAGTCACCATGACCACGATGCACATCGACAGGATCGCAGCGAAGTGGAAGGTCGGCATGCCGAAATGGAACGGCGTCGGGAAGCCGAACATCGGGCCCTGGGTGACGCTGGAGAAGTCCGCCATGCCGAGGAACACCGCCAGCACCGTGCCGATCACCATGGCCAACAGGATCGACAGACGCGAGATGGTCGAGCTGCCGACCTTGCTCAGCAGCAACACCAGCACCAGCGTGACCGCCGCCAGACCGATGTTCTGCATGCTGCCGAAATCAGGGGCGTGACTGTTGCCGCCCATGGCCCAACGTGCGGCCACTGGCATCAGCGTCAGGCCGATGGTGGTGATCACAATGCCGGTTACCAGCGGCGGGAAGAACTTGGTGATTCGCGAGAACACCGGCGTGATCAGCAAACCGATCAACGACGCGGCTATCACCGCGCCGAGCACCGACTGGAAGCCGCCCTCCCCGCCACTGCTGACAATCGCCACCATGGTGGCAACGCCAGAGAACGACACGCCCTGCACCAGCGGCAACTGACAGCCGAAAAACGGTAAACCCAGGGTTTGCAGCAACGTGGCCAGTCCCCCCGCAAACAATGAAGCAGCAATCAACAGACCGATGTCCGCCGGCGAAAGCCCGGCGGCCTGACCGATGATCAGTGGCACCGCGACGATACCGCCATACATGGTCAGAACGTGTTGCAGGCCGTAAGCCATATTCGCGCCGACCCCGAGATTCTCGTCCTCGGGCCGTTGGTGTGAAACATGGGGCGTTTTCATGGTGGGGGAGTTCCCTGGTTTTTGTTATGCACACACTGTATGCAAGAGTCAGGACAAATGTCCATAGACTTGTATACAACTTGTCAGTCACATAATGGTTAGCTAGCCACCCAACCTTCTATCCCGCTGCTTTCATCCCACAAATTCGGCAACACATCCCCAATCGAGTCCACGCTTTATCCGCCTAGGCTGAAGTGTTCACGGCGACCGACGGCGCGGCCGCACTCTTTTTTATACATATAAAGTATGCATAATGAAGTCATTCAAGATTCAGTTCGACAAAAGCAAGAATGCTGCCAACAAACTCAAGCACAGAGGGATCAGCCTCGCCGAGGCCGAACCGGTCTTCTACGACGACCGAGCACTGACCATTGAAGACAACGACCATGACGAGCAACGCTGGATCACACTCGGCAACGACGGCAAAGGACGTTTGTTGGTTGTTGCGTACAGTTACCGCGAACCGAATTTCGTTCGAATCATTTCCGCACGTGTCGCTACACCGAGTGAACGTCGCGAATATTTTCTGGAGGCTGACCGATGAAAGACGAGTACGACTTCTCTCAGGGCAAACGCGGCGCATTGGCGCCCACCAAGGGCAAAACGCGCATCACCATCATGCTTGATGATGCGGTCATCGAAGCGGCACGTGCGGTCGCCGAAGAGGAAGGGTTTGGCTATCAGACGGTAATCAACAACACCCTGCGCCACGCATTGCTTAACAGCCGAGACGCAACCGATGAACTCGAACATTCCAGCGGGCAATTCAAGCAAGGCATCACCGCCACCGACCTCAAGAGCCTTGAGAAAAAACTGTCGGCGGCCGTGAACGAGATCCGGCGGGTGCTGGAACCGGACGTCAAACCGTAGCGTTCAAACTGGCTGAATCAAGCGCGCCAGAGCCTCTCGTGCACCGGGCTGGTGCGGCAAGTGCAGGCCAAATTCCCGTTCCAGCAATTCGATCAGTTCATCGACATCTGTCACTTCGCGCCGCTCGCTCTCGGCGCCGATGCGGTGAATGGCGAAACTGCCGTTGTTCAGCGTACGCCGCCAGCCGTCGCCGGTACGCGCCACCATCAGGCGCTGGGCGAATGGTGAGTCCGGGTGGGTCGACACGTACCAGTTGCCGAGGGTGTAATCGATGTCTTCCTGGCGTTGCAGGTCGAACAGGTACATCGGCCGCCATTCGCCGGCGACTTTGGCCCGTAGCATGTAGCCATCGGCCTGCACTTCGATGCGATACGGTTCGTGAGGCGTGGATTGCTCGGCGTCGGTATCCAGCACCAGCGGCGCGGTCGGCACCATGCCGCCGAAGCCGACGTCGGTGATGTAGCGCACGTCGTCAATGGTCACCAGGCTCAAGCGGTGGGTGCGCGCCGTCCAGCTGCCCTCGGGCTGATTCATGACCACTCGCCCGCTGATGCCCCGCGCATCGAACCCCAGCTCCAGCAACAAGGCCAGAAACAGGTTGTTCAGCTCGTAGCAGTAACCGCCACGGGCGTCGTTCAGGACCTTGCGCTCAATGGAGGGCAGATCGATCAGCACAGGTTCGCCACTCAGCGTCGACAAGTTTTCGAAAGCAAAGGCGCCGGTATGGCGCAGTTGCAACAGGCGCAGGGTTTCGAGGGTCGGTGTCGGGGGCGTATCGAATCCCAGGCGTTGCAGATACTGTTTCAGATTCGTCAGGCGTGGCTCGCTCATGGCTGGGTCCTTTTGCATGGGGCGCGGATCGTTCCGCCGATGGTCGCCATGTATACGGGATCCGGGCCTCGAATCGACAATTGAATTAACCAATCACCGGCTAGCGTCTTTTACGCGAATCGATGCGAATCCACGTCGGTGCGTGATCACTGGCATGCGGTTCGTTGCGCACCCAGGCATCCACACCGGCCTCGTGCAGATAAGGGCTCAGCTTTGGATTGAGCAGCAGATGGTCGATCCGCAGCCCGGAGTTCTTCTGCCAGTGCTGGCGGAAATAGTCCCAGAAGGTGTACAGCCGATCTTCGGGATACAGATGCCGCAAAGAGTCCGTCCAGCCCTGATCCAGCAGACGCTGATAGCACTCGCGGCTCTCCGGTTGCAACAACGCATCCTTGAGCCAGGAACGGGTGTTGTAGATATCCAGATCGGTGGGCACCACGTTGTAATCGCCGGCCAGCACCACCGGGTGATCGCTGCTTTGCAGATCCTTGGCGTATTTGATCAGGCGCTCGAACCAGGCCAGTTTGTAGTCGAACTTCGGCCCCGGTTGCGGATTGCCATTGGGCAGGTACAGGCATCCCACCAACACCCCGTGCACCGCCGCTTCGAGGTAGCGGCTGTGTTTATCGTCGGGATCGCCGGGCAAACCGCGCCGGCTCTCCAGCGGTTGCGCATCGCGGGCAAGAATCGCCACGCCGTTCCATGAAGCCTGACCGTGCCAGATGGCGCCGTAGCCGGCGGCCTCCAGATCGGCGGCGGGAAACGCGCTGTCCACCAGTTTCAGCTCCTGCAAACAGGCGATGTCCGGCTGCTCGCGCCTGAGCCATTCCAGCAGGTTTGGCAGTCGGGCCCGCAGGCCGTTGACGTTGAACGTGGCAATGCGCATTTTTTTCATCGTCGGGGTTCCTGCCATTGACCGATAAAAACTCTGACATCCGCCCACTGCGACGGTTGCGTCGGATCCTTCCCGTGCGGCGTAATGGGCCCTCGCCCGATTCGCCGAGAACCCGCTCATGCAAACCACGCTGCAAGGCCAGGGAATCATCCTGCGCCCGCTTCAATACGCCGACGCCGATGCCCTGCTCCGCGCTGCCGCCGACGGTGAACTGTGGAACCTCACGGTCACCGTGGTGCCGTCGGCGACCACCGTCGACGCTTACCTGAAGAAGGCCCTCGACGGCCGTGAGGCCGGGACGGTCATGCCGTTTGTCATCGTATTGAAGGAAACCGGCGAGCTGATCGGCTCGACCCGGTTCTGGAAAATCGACCCGCTCAACCGCAAGCTGGAGATCGGCAGCAGCTGGATTTCGGCACGTTTTCAGAAGACCTTCGTCAACACCGAGGCCAAGTACCTGATGCTGCGCCACGCCTTCGAAGTACTCGATTGTGTTCGGGTGCAGTTCACCACCGACGAGAACAACCAGAAGTCGCGCAACGCGATCCTGCGGCTCGGCGCGCAGCAGGAAGGCATCGTCCGCCACGAACGCATCATGCCGGACGGCCGCAAGCGCAACTCGGTGCGCTTCAGCATCATCGATGACGAATGGCCGCAGGTGCGCCTGAACCTGGAACGCAAACTGGCGGATTACGGCCTGCGCTGAAGGCTCAGACGCGATTGCGCAGCCATTGCAGGAACCCTTTTTTCGGCGCCAGCACCGGGGTTTCTTCCGTCAGGGATTGCGCCTTGTGCAGGCGGAAATCGAGCAGCGCCTGCATCGCGTCGTTGATGTCGTGACGAGCGTCCAGGCACGGCTTGAGATAAGACTTTTCAATGCGATACAGCGCGCAGAAGGTCTTGGCGGAGAAGTCGGCCGGCAACGACGTATCGGACAGAATCCCCGCCTCGCCGATCACCTCACCCGGCCCCATCCGTCCAGACTCGAACGGCGTGCCATGGCGCTTGAGCGTCACCGAGACCACACCGGACTCGATGATGAACAAGTGATCGCTGACCTCGCCGCCCGCGAGGATCATCTCACCGGCCCGGAAAGTTTGCAGGGTCATGTTCTGGCTGAAGGTTTCTTTCTCTTCCTGACGCAGGGTGGAGAAAATCGGCGAGCTGTCGAGCAACGCCCGAGGGCGCGAGAGATTGCTCGCCACGCCGGGCTCATCGCTCGATAGCAGATTGACCCCGGACGCTTGCAAGTGCCGGAACGCCAGGTCGAACAGCTGATTGCGCACCACGCGCTTTTCGCTCATCGAGGCGACGAACCCGCTGATTTCATATTCGGCGCCGGCGCTGTTGGAGTTCTTCAGTGCGACGCTCGGCGCGGGACTCTCCAGCAATTGGCGACAGCCCTGCATCGCCCGCTCCAGGGCCTCGATCACCGAACTGGGCCGCGCATGGGGGCTGACCTGCACGCTGACGGCAACCCCGAACATATTGCTCGGCCGGCTGAAGTTGATGATCTTGGCTTTGGCCGCCAGCGAGTTGGGAATCACCGCCATGCTGCCCTGACTGGTTTGCAGGCGCGTGGCGCGCCAGTCGATGTCGGTGACCCGGCCTTCGGTGCCGTCGATGGAAATCCAGTCATCCAGTTGATAAGGCTTGGTGGTGTTGAGCACGATCCCGGAAAACACGTCGCTCAAGGTGCTCTGCAACGCCAGACCGACGATGATCGCCAGCGCCCCGGAGGTTGCCAGCACGCCCTTGACCGGCAGATCCAGCACGTAGGCCAGCGCCGCGATAATGGCGATCAGGAAGATCACCGCACCGAGCAGATCCTGCAACAGCCGCCCGGTGTGCCCGACCCGCTGCATCATCACCGCGCCAATCAGAACCGTCAGGGTGCGCGCGCCGAACAGCCACCAGCCGATCTGCAACCCGGTCGCCGCCAGGTGCAACGGTACATTGTCGGCCCACGGCGCAGGCTCCATCGGATTGAGCCCTTCGTTGAACAGCAGGATGCTGAACAGGGCAAAAATCAGCACCCGCACCAGCAGTTTCCACGCGCTGCCGTGGGCGCTGATCAGGCGCCACAGACCGAGATCGACCAGGATCAGGATCAAGGCGCAAAACAACGGATGATCGGTGAGCAGAGACAGCATCAAACAACTCCGACAGGGGCCAGTCGCGAGAAGATCGCACAGATTGGCCTCAGTGTAGGAGTAATTGATTTGGCGGGATGAGCGCCACTGCGCGCGCTCAAAAAAAACCGGCAGGCGCACGTGGCGCCTGCCGGGATTTTCAGCCGTGCATCTGGCCGAAGCGGCCGGACTGGAAGTCGGCGAAAGCCTGGTGGATTTCCTGCTCGGTGTTCATCACGAACGGGCCGTGGCCGACAATCGGCTCGTCGATCGGCTCGCCACTGAGCAACAGCACCACCGCGTCCGCGCTGGCTTCAAGGGTGATGCGATCGCCATCACGCTCGAACAGCGCCAACTGGCCTTCGCGCATCGACTCCCCACCGTTGATCTGAACCGAACCCTTCAACACCACCAGCGCCGTGTTGCGGCCTTCGTGCAGATCCAGCGAGAGCAACTTGCCAGTGTTCAGTCGCAGATCCCACACATCAATAGGCGTGAACGTGCGGGATGGACCTTTGTGGCCGTCGAACTCACCGGCGATCAGACGAAGGTTGCCGGCACCGTCCTTGAGCGCGATTTGCGGAATATCACTGTCCAGAATGGTCTGGTAACCCGGCGCGGCCATTTTGTCCTTGGCCGGCAGATTCACCCACAGTTGCACCATTTCCAGGTTGCCGCCGGTTTTGGCGAAGTTTTCCGAGTGGAATTCTTCATGCAGGATGCCGGAAGCCGCCGTCATCCACTGCACATCGCCCGGGCCGATGGTACCGCCGCTGCCGGTGGAGTCGCGGTGCTGCACTTCGCCTTCGTAAACGATGGTCACGGTTTCGAAGCCACGGTGCGGATGCTGCCCCACGCCGCGGCGTTCAGTAGTCGGGGTGAATTGTGTAGGCCCGGCGTGATCCAGCAGCAGGAACGGGCTGATGTGTTTGCCCAGATTGTCGTAGGAAAACAGGGTGCGCACCGGAAACCCATCGCCGACCCAGTGGCCGCGAGGGCTGGTGTAGATACCGATCAGGTTTTTCATGGTGGACTCCGTCATCAGGTTGATCATGGGCCAATCATAAATTCGCCACCTATTTAGTACTAGTCAGCCAAAACCGTCCTCATCGTCCTACTGATGGAACAATGACCGATTGGCGTGATTCGTGACTTTCAGTCAACAGTACTTTGCCCCGACAGCGGTTTTTCCCAAGGAATCAGACGCGGATACTCCTGCCCATTCCCACTGCAACCCTGGAGTCCTGCATGTCTGTTCCCGCTTTCGGTCTTGGTACGTTTCGCCTGCAAGGCCAGGTGGTCATCGATTCGGTGAGCACTGCCCTTGAACTTGGTTACCGAGTCATCGACACCGCACAGATCTACGAAAACGAGGCCGACGTTGGCGCAGCCATCGCTGCCAGCGGCATTGCCCGTGAAGAGCTGTTCATCACCAGCAAGATCTGGATCGCCAACTTCGCCGGGGATCGTCTGATCGAAAGCCTCAAGGAAAGCCTGCAAAAGCTGCAGACCGACTACCTCGACCTGACGCTGATCCACTGGCCGTCGCCGGAAGATCAGGTGCCGGTGGAGGAATTCATGGGCGCGTTGCTGGAAGCCAAACGCCTGGGCCTGACCCGGCAGATCGGCGTGTCCAACTTCACCATCGACCTGATGAAACAGGCGATTGCTGCGGTCGGTGCGCAAAACATCGCCACCAACCAGATTGAACTGCACCCATACCTGCAAAACCGCAAGGTCGTCGAGTTCGCGCAAAGTCAGGGCATCCAGATCACGTCGTACATGACCCTGGCCTACGGCGAAGTGCTGAAGGATCCGCTGATCGTGCAGATCGCCGAGCGCCTGCATGCCACCCCGGCGCAGGTCACGCTGGCGTGGGCGATGCAATCGGGTTACGCGGTGATTCCGTCGTCGACCAAACGCGCCAACCTGCAAGGCAACCTCGGTGCCACGGCGCTGACCCTGAGCAACGCCGACATGGCGCTGATCGCCACACTGGAGCGCGGCCATCGCCTGACCAGCCCCAAAGGCATCGCGCCGCAGTGGGACTGATCGATCAGGCCTGAAGCTGCTGCGCGAGGTCGTGCATGGCCTCGCGCAGCGAATCGATGGCGGCCATCAATGCCGCTTCGGGCTGATCGGCCCGGCAGGCCTGTTCGAGCAGCCGACACGCCGAGACCACACGCTCGGCACCGATCATGTGCGCCCCGCCCGTGATGTGATGCGCCAGATCACGCAAATCGGCGCGGTCATTTTTGCGGCCTGATTCATCCAGACGCTTCAGGTCGATGCGCAGACTGCTCAGCACCTCCTCACGCAATTGCCCGATCAGCGGGTTGTCCGCGCCTGCCATTTGTAACAGCGCACTCAGGTCGAACGCGGCCACTGCCGGATCGTCCACACTCTCGACCTGCGTTCCCCCGGATGTGGCGACCATCAGCGCCTGGCTCAATTCCCGCAGCAGAACCGGCTTGAACAGGCAATCGTCCATCCCGGCCGCCCGGCATCGGTGCTTCTGTTCCATCCGCGCATCGGCGGTAAATCCAAGGATCAGGCAGGGCCCCCTGCCCGTTGCGGCTTCTTCCTGACGCACCGCGCGCGTCAGTTCATATCCATTGAGCCCCGGCATGTTGATATCGGTGATCAGTGCATCGAAGGAGTGCCTGCGCCACAGCGCCAGCCCGCTCTCACCACCTTCGGTTTCAACGGGGCGATGGCCGAGTTCACTCAACTGTCGGCACAACAACAGGCGATTCACGGGATGGTCATCCACCACCAGCACGTTCAGCGACTTGACCGCCGTCGCCACGGGTGCCGGTGCAGCCTCCTGCACCAGCGGCTGCAGCACTGGCAGTTCCAGTCGCAGCATGACCTGAGTGCCCCTGCCCGGCTCGCTGGTCATCCACAAATCACCCCCCATCATCCGGCACAGGTTGCGGCTGATCACCAACCCCAGGCCAGAACCGCCCTGCGCCGCAGTCTGATGATCGCCGACCTGCACAAACGGGCTGAACAAGCGTTGCTGATCCTCGGCGCTGATTCCCCGGCCACTGTCTTCAATGGCTACACCCACTTCAATCAGCCCGTCCTGTTCGCCGAATACGCGCAAGCGCAGGCTCACCTCGCCGTCATCGGTGAACTTGATGGCATTGCTCAACAGATTCGACAGCACTTGTTTGAAACGCAGGGCATCGATCATCACCTCGACGTTGCTGCGTTCATCCAGCTCCACATGCCACAACAATTGCTTCTGCCGGGCCAGGCCTTCGAAAATCCGACACACCGACTGCACCACCTCGCGCAGATTGACCCGTTCGGGAACCAGCGACAAATGCCCAGCCTCAATGCGCGCGATGTCGAGAATATCGCCGATCAATGCCAGCAATTGCTGCCCGGCACTGGACGCCACCTCGATCGCCTGGCGATCGGTCACGCCTTCATCGGCACGCTTGAGGGCCAGTTCAAGCATGCCGATCAGGGCATTCATCGGTGTGCGGATTTCATGGCTCATGGTCGCCAGAAACGTGCTCTTGGCACGATTGGCTTCATCGGCCGCCTCCTTGGCCTCCTGCAACTGTCTTAACCATTGTTGACGCTGACGGATCTGCCGACGCTGAAAGGCGATCCAGCCCAACGCCAGCAACAGCAACCCGGCGGCAATGGCAAACCCGCGCAGGATTTGCTCTCTATGACGCTGCCAATAGCTGTCCTGCAACACCACGTTACGACTCCAGCGCGCGACCAGGCCATCAATTTCCTGGGGTGCAATGCCCAGCAGCGCTTTGTTCAGAATCGATTGCAGTTGCGGGGCATCGGGCGCCGTGGCCATGGCAATCCGGGCCGGTTGATCACCCAGCGTGGAGACAATCCGCAAGCGCTCACGGTACTGGTGATCGATCTGATAACGCGCCACCAGCAACGAGCTCAATGTCGCATCAGCCCGACCATCAAGCAGCGCCCGCGTACCGTCCGCCGGACTCGGCAACTCGATCAGGCTGATCTGCGGCACGTGCTCCAACAGATATTCGCGCAGCGGATTACCGCGATAGAGCGCCAGACGTTTACCCGCCATCTCCTCGAGACTGCGCGGCGCCTGTGCCTTCAAATCGGTGATCAAGACGAAGGGGCTGTTGGTGTACGACCGGGTGAACCGCATTTCAAGTTCACGCTCGCGGCTCGGTGTCAGCACCGGCAACAGATCCAGCTCCCCGCTCCTGAGCTGCTCGACCTGACGATCCAGAGACTGACCTCGGACCACCTCGAATGTCAGGCCACTGCGCTGACTGATCAGGTTGAGCAGTTGTGCAGTCAGGCCGCTGAACCGGCCATCGGCATCAAAGAATGCCAGCGGCGCAAAATCGTCGATAGCACCGACCCGCACCACCGGATGCTGATCCAGCCATTGCTGCTCGCTGTCGCTCAGACTTACCCGCGACTGCGCTGCCCTGTCGGCGCGCCCGGCACTCCAGCGCAGCTCCATCGCAAGGCGCTGCTCCATGGGAATCGCCAGCAGGGCCTTGTCGACCAGACGTTTCAACCGCGTGTTGCTGCGGGTCAGGGCGAAGCCGAACGGGTTGGCGTCAAGGCCCGAGGGGCCCGCCAGTTGCAGGTCGTTATAAAAATGAGTGTTGATCAGATAGCTGGCGCTGATGAAGTCGCCAAGGTAGAGCGCATCCCGACCGAACGCCACCGCGCCGAGGGCATCGAGAATCGAGCGATAACGCTGCAGGGAGGCTTGCGGGTAAGCCTGCTCGATGGTCGAGGCTGGCAGGTAGTCGTCCACCATGGCGATTCGCTTGCCGGCCAGATCGTCGGGCAATGGTTCGTCGAGCCGGGTCACCCACATCGGCTGATCTTCGGCGTAGGCACGGGACAGCATCAGTTCGGGGTCGGCGATCTCGAAGTTGTTCGACGTGCCCAGCAAATCCAGATCACCGGCCTTGAGCGCGGCCATCGCACTTGCGCGGTCGGGATAGCACCAGACTTCGACGGCGAGATTGAGTACCTGTGCAATCGCATCGGCGTAATCGGCGGTGAGGCCTTCCAGCTCATGGCGCTTGCGGGTCAGTTCAAAGGGCGGGTAATCCGGCCAGGAGGCACCGATGCGCAATACCGGATGCGCGCTCAGCCACTGTTTATCCTGATCATCAAGGCGAACCTGCACGCCTTCCAGGCGGGTGCGGGAAACAATTTCCAGTCTTTGCGCACTCGTCGCCGCCTGAGCTGTGCCTGCAAACAACAGTGCCAAGAGAAAAACCAACCGCAACGGCCTCATCATGGAAAGCCTCTCAGAACAGATCGTTGCGCACGACCAGCTCTCGCAACGTCACTGAGGACGTTATTCCCAGTTTGAGCATCAATCGGGTCTTGTAGGTGCTGATGGTTTTGTGACTCAGGTTCATTTCCAAGGCGATGAGTTTGTTGGACTTGCCGTGAGCCAGTTGCACCAGAATATGCAATTCGCGGTCGGACAGCCGATCAATCAACTGCCGCTCATCACTCAGTGCATCGAGTTGTCCTGAACTGACACCGTGCATTTCAGGAAAAAAAGTGTAGCCCGAACGCACAGCCTTGATCGCATTCTCGAGCTGTTTCAGGTCGGCAGACTTTTCCACGAAGGCCATCGCTCCGGCACGCCGGCAACGCATCAGGAAACTGTTCCGGGGAGCCGAGGTGAAAATCACGACTTTGCAAACCAGCCCGATAGCCCTGATACGCTCCAATACATCCAGCCCGCCCATACCTGCAAGGTTCAGGTCGAGAATCATCAGATCCGGCGCATGTTCACGAATCATCGGCACGACGTCGACGCCGCTCGACACCACGTGAATCTGCTTATAGCCCAACCCATGCAACAGCATATGGATGGCAGAGACGACCACCGGGTGATCTTCGGCAAGCAGTACTCGACCCATGACCACTCCCGGTGCGATTACATAGTGATGAAGCCACCGATCTTGCATGAACGGGACTATTGGTAGCTGCGCTACAACTGTTGCACAGACTGTACGATGAAGCACCTGTCAGATCTGACAGGTGCGCGCCAGACCGATCTGTGATAGCGCACGCGATGACCGCCCAAGCGATGCCTCGACCGAGGTCATCAGCTGTTCGATTTCGTCGAATGAAGGCAGCGCTGCAGGGCTGGTGATGACCTTTGCCCCAAAATGCCCGGGAACCCCTGTGGAATCCGCCGGCTCACCATAGACCAGGGCCCGTCGGACTTGTGGGTGATCGAACAGAACACCGGGCAGATCCGCGATCCCGCTCGCCAGTTCGGCATTAACCACCAGGACATCGAACGGCTGACAGCCGTAATCGACCAGGGTCAACAGTTCGGCAAGACTTTGCACCGGTGCAATGCGGTAATAATCAAGGCCATTGAACAGGCGCTCGATCTTCATCCGCTGAAAATGCTGCAAGTCGGCGATCAGGATGCGCAGGGTTTTGTCGGTCAATGTGGAAGTCCGGGTAGTCGCTTCAAGTGGCGGCAAGACTACCCAAGCATCGGGATACACTCTGTAGGACTTTTCCGAAAAACACGGTCACTCATCGGGATTGAAAAAGTTACTCCGTGGTGCTCGGACTCCAGAACGCCTGCACCACCAGCGTCGACGTCGAGATTCGCGCCACCAGCGCATCCAGTTCATCACCGTCCACCGAGGTGGTGGCCAGCGTCGCTTCGATCTCGATTTCATCGGCACCGAAGGCATGTACATCGACATCGCTGGCCGGGTAATTGCTGCGTTCCAGCTCGGCCTCGAGCAAGGCGAAAACGGCTTTCTGCTGCGAACGCCGAGCGATGACATAAACAATGTTGGTGACTTCTGCCGAGACCACGTCCAGCGGCTGACGGTTGATGTTGTTGACGATCGGCCGCAACAAGGTATTGGCGGCCAGCACAAACAAGGTGCCCAGCACCGCTTCGGCCAGCAGGTCGGCACCGGCGCAGGCACCAACCGCCGCCGAGGTCCAGAGCGTGGCGGCGGTGTTGAGCCCACGCACGTTGCCCTCTTCGCGCATGATCACCCCGGCACCGAGAAAACCGATGCCGGAGACCACATACGCGACCACCCGCACCGCGCCTTCGGCCCCGGCGAGACGGTTGGCCATGTCGACGAAAATTGCCGCGCCGACCGCCACCAGCACGTTGGTGCGCAAGCCCGCCGTGCGCTGCCGGTACTGGCGTTCGAAGCCGATCAGGCCGCCGAGAATGAACGCCGCGCTGAGGCTGACCAGGGTATCGAGCAATGAGCTGAGGTTGAGATTGTTGATCGCTTGCATGTCGAACTCCTTGAAACCGCCCCCCTTGCTCCCACAAGGGGGGAATCTGGCCTGTTACTGCCAGCCGAACCGGCGGATGTAGAAGCCTTTGACGGCCTGGGTCAGCGCCATGTACGCCAGCAGGATCACCGGCAGAAACACGAAGTACATCGACGGCAGCGCCTGCAATTTGAAGTAGTGCGCCAGCGGCCCCATCGGCAGGAAGATGCCCACGGCCATGATGATTGCGGTCATCACCAGCAGCGGCATCGCCGCGCGGCTTTGCAGGAACGGAATCTTCGGCGTGCGGATCATGTGCACGATCAGCGTCTGGGTCAGCAGCCCCACCACGAACCAGCCGGACTGGAACAGGGTCTGGTGATCCGGGGTGTTGGCATCGAACACGTACCACATCAAGGCGAACGTTGTGATGTCGAAGATCGAACTGATCGGCCCGAAGAACAGCATGAAGCGCCCGACGTCCCCTGGCTGCCAACGTTGTGGCTGTTTCAGCATCTCGTCGTCGACGTTGTCGAACGGGATCGCGATCTGCGAAATGTCGTAGAGCAGGTTTTGCACCAACAGATGCATCGGCAGCATCGGCAGGAACGGAATGAACGCACTGGCGACCAGCACCGAGAACACGTTGCCGAAGTTCGAACTGGCGGTCATCTTGATGTACTTGAGCATGTTGGCGAAGGTCCGACGCCCTTCCAGCACGCCCTCCTCCAGCACCATCAGGCTCTTTTCCAGCAGGATGATGTCGGCCGCTTCCTTGGCGATGTCCACCGCGCTGTCCACGGAAATTCCGATGTCGGCGGTGCGCAGCGCCGGTGCGTCGTTGATGCCGTCGCCCATGAACCCGACCACGTGGCCGTTGCCCTTGAGGATGCGCACGATGCGTTCCTTGTGCGACGGCGTCAGTTTGGCGAACACGTTGGTGGTTTCTACCGCCACCGCCAGTTCGGCGTCGCTCATGCGTTCGATGTCGTTGCCCATCAACAGGCCTTGCTGGGCCAGGCCCACTTCGCGGCAGATCTTGGCGGTCACCAGTTCGTTGTCGCCGGTCAGCACTTTCACGGCCACGCCGTGCTCGGCCAGGGCCTTGAGTGCCGGGGCGGTGCTTTCCTTCGGTGGATCGAGAAACGCCACGTAACCGATCAGCGTCAGTTCCTGCTCGTCGCCCAGGCTGTAAGTGTCGCGACCTTCAGGCATCGACCGTGCCGCCACTGCTACCACACGCAAGCCTTCAGCGTTGAATGCTGCGGTGACCTGACGAATTTTCGCCAGCAATTCATCGCTCAAGGCTTCGTCGACTTCACCGTGACGCACCCGGCTGCACACCGCCAATACTTCTTCCACTGCGCCTTTACAGATCAGTTGATGCGGCTGGCCGCGCCCTTCGACCACCACCGACATGCGCCGGCGGTTGAAGTCGAACGGGATTTCATCGACCTTGCGAAACGCCGTACCGACCTTCAGCTCACGGTGGATTTCCACGTGTTCCAGCACCGCCACATCCAGCAGGTTTTTCAGGCCGGTCTGGTAGTAGCTGTTGAGGTAAGCCATTTCCAGCACGTCATCGGAGTCTTCGCCCCAGACGTCGACATTACGCGCCAGGAAGATCCTGTCCTGGGTCAGGGTGCCGGTCTTGTCGGTGCACAGCACGTCCATGGCGCCGAAGTTCTGGATCGCATCCAGGCGTTTGACGATGACTTTCTTGCGCGACAGGAACACCGCGCCCTTGGCCAGCGTCGAGGTGACGATCATCGGCAGCATTTCCGGGGTCAGGCCCACGGCGATCGACAGCGCGAACAGCAGCGCTTCGGTCCAGTCGCCCTTGGTGAAACCGTTGATGAACAACACCAGCGGCGCCATGACGAACATGAAGCGGATCAACAGCCAACTGACTTTGTTCACCCCTTGCTGGAAAGAAGTCACCGCACGATCCGTCGCCCCGACCCGCTGTGCCAGTGCACCGAAATAGGTGCTGTTGCCGGTGGTGAGAATCACCGCCACCGCCGTGCCGGACACCACGTTGGTGCCCATGAACAGGATGTTCTCGAGTTCCAGCGGATTGCGCGTGTCGCGATTGGCCTGACGCGGGAATTTTTCCACCGGCATCGATTCACCGGTCATTGCCGCCTGACTGACGAACAGGTCCTTGGCGCTGAGCACCCGGCAATCGGCAGGAATCATGTCGCCGGCCGAGAGCACGATCAGATCGCCGGGTACCAGTTGCTTGATCGGCAGTTCAGCGCGCGGCGCATCCCGGCGCAGCACGGTGGCGGTGTTGCTGACCATCGCCTTGAGCGCGTCGGCGGCCTGGTTGGATTTGCTTTCCTGCCAGAAGCGCAGCAGCGTCGACAGCACCACCATCGAGAAAATCACGATGGCGGCCTTGAGGTCTTCGGTCAGCCAGGAGATCACCGCCAGCAGAGTCAGCAGCAGGTTGAACGGGTTTTTGTAGCAGTGCCACAGGTGGGTCCACCACGGCAGCGGTTGCTCGTGTTCGACTTCGTTGAGGCCGTGCTGCGCACGCAGTACATCGACTTCGAAATCAGTGAGGCCATCGGTGTGGGTGCCGAGGTTCGACAACAGCACGCCGCTGTCGCAATGGGCGGCGTCCACCAGTGTATTGGCCAGGGTGGGCGGCACTTCACGGCTGACCGTGGTGTCGCTGAGGGTTTCCAGCAAGGCCAGGCGACGGAAGTGCCGGGCGATGTGGCGGGTCCGCAGGAAGCCTGCGAAAAATTCCTTGAGCGTAAGTTTCATGGCTGTTGCCCCTATGGTCAGCCGGGAAACCGTCGAGCAGGTACGTCCTCGTCCTGGGCACCGGAAAACCGGCACGGCAAGGCGTGGCGCGCCGGTCAGAAAAGACAGGCGTGTCGATAGGGCTGCAATGACGACGATGAAGTCGACTTCACAGGCTTTTCAGTGTCGATGAGAAGGACGTCGGGACATGACCGGGACCGGTCATGATCGGGATGCCGCTGCTCGCTGTTCGGCGAGACAACGGCACAAAGGAATGCGCGTTATCTTGCCGAGAATCCGCCGGTTACAAGGACCGGCCGACAACTGTCACTCGAACAAGTACCCACTGTGGGTCTCCGCTATTGATGAAAACGCGCGAAGCTTACGCCCCGATGTCTGGAGAGTAAACCCGCGAAAGGAAGTGTGTCGGGGAATGTGGCGGGTGTTCAGGAAGGGTTCAGGATTGGAAACTTCCGGTGCTCTGGAAGAGTCATCGTCGGATCGCCGCCCGGACCAGGCTCGCTCCCACATTTTTCCTGCATTTACAGATTCATTGTGGGAGCGAGCCTGCTCGCGATGGCGATCGTGAAACTTAGCTGGCAGTCGCCAACAACAAGTCCATCACCGAACGGCTGTGCCCACGGTTCTTGCCATGCTCATACAGCGAGCCGGCAATCTCGTCCGCGCGGATCGGCAGGATCGACAACAGCGTATCGCTCAGACCGTGGCTGGCCTGGCAGAAGCCCTGCATGTACAGACCGGCCTTGCAGCGCTCGTCGGTGATCAGTTTGTAGTTGCGATCAACTTCGAAGTCACCCAGGTACTCTTGAAGCGGCGCCAGCAGTTTGCGGTGCATCTGACGCTCGTAACCGGTGGCCAGCACGACTGCATCGTAGGCACGCACGGTGACTTCACCGGTGGCGTTGTTGCGCACGGTCAGCTCGATACCGCGTTCGGTGGCGGTGGCTTTCTCGACCGTGGTCAGGGTGCGGAACGCATGACGTGCGACGCCGGAGACTTTCTGGCGATAGAAGATGCCGTAGATGCGCTCGATCAGGTCGATGTCGACCACCGAATAGTTGGTGTTGTGGTACTCGTTGACCAGACGCTCACGCTCGCTGCTGTTCTGCTGGAAGATCAGGTCAGTGAACTCCGGCGAGAACACTTCGTTGACAAACGGGCTGTCGTCCGCCGGCTTCAGGGCCGAGCCACGCAGGATCATGTCCACCTGCACCGACGGGAACGAATCGTTCAGGTCGATGAAGGCTTCCGCCGCACTCTGGCCGCCACCGATGATTGCGATGCTCATCGGCTGGTTGTTGATGCACGGCTGCTTGGCCATCTCGGCCAGGTATTGCGAGTGATGGAAAACCCGAGCGTCACCCTTCAGCGCCTTGAACGCCTCGGGAATGCGCGGCGTGCCGCCGGCGCTGACCACCACCGAACGCGCGGTGCGCACCAACTGCTGGCCGTCCGTGCCGCGGGAAATCACCCGCAGGGCTTCGACCTGATGATTGTGCAGCACCGGCTCGATGGTCAGCACTTCTTCGCCGTAGCGGCTCTGCTCAGTGAACTGCGCGGCCACCCAGCGCAGATAGTCGTTGTACTCCATGCGGCACGGATAGAAGGTGCCGAGGTTGATGAAGTCCACCAGACGGCCGTGGTGCTTGAGGTAGTTGACGAACGAGTACGGGCTGGTCGGATTGCGCAAGGTGACCAGATCCTTGAGAAAGGAAATCTGCAACTCGCTCTGGGTCGACAGGGTGTTGCCGTGCCAGCTGTAGTTGGGTTGTTTATCGAGGAACAGCACATCCAGCTCGCCCTGGGTCGCGCCGCGCTCTTGCAGAGCGATGGCCAGCGCCAGGTTCGAAGGGCCGAAACCGACGCCGATCAGGTCGTGAACGATGGGCGATGCAATTGCCTGTGTCATTTCCAGTGTCCTCTGGATGAACCCCCGAACAGCGCGGAGGAAGAGCTTGGGTGACCGGCCGGCCCGGAGCAGGACAGCAGATCGTCTGTTGAGTAGGAACGAGGACAGTGAAATAAAATTTAACGGCGACGGCTCAATGGGCATCCCATTGTTTGATTCGCAGGCGGCAATGTTTCATGGCGTTGACGATGTGCTTTTCCACCAGGGCCTTGGAAATACCAAGGTGCTCGGCGATCTCGGGGTGCGACAGGCCTTCGATCTTGCGCAATAGAAAACTCTCGCGGCACAGCGGCGAAAGCTCGGCCAGCGCACGCTGCAACATGTCCAGGCGCTGGCCATGATCGAGGGTGCTGTGGGGGGACGGCGTGAAATAGCGCTCTTCGCTGTCGAGCACTTCCAGCGATTCGACCTGACGCAGGGCATTGCGCCGATGGTCGTCGATCACCAGGTTCAGCGCGGTGCGATAAAGGAAGGCCCGGGGCTGTTCGATCGGCGTATCGCTGGAACGCTCCAGGACCCGTACATAAGCGTCATGCACCACATCTTCGGCCACCTGTCGGTTGCCGAGCCTGGCGTTCAGGAAACACACCAGCTCACGATAGTAGTTTTCCAACATGACTCCCGGCCGCTCGAGTGCGGGTTTTGTCCTTGAGCACACTGTTCTGCCGAGCCGCCCGAGGCAGTAGCAAGATAGTGGCAACTTGAGGTGCGTAATTTATAGTAATTCTCATATAGATTTAAAGTAGTGTTTGTCGTTGCCCGACAAATAGTGGCCGGCTATAACTTCAGATTGCTGTAACAACCTGTGTCGCCACTTAAATTCCGTTCCGCTTTCTTCGTTTACAGGACAGCTCCCCGTGTCTGTCGCGCCCTGCGGCAGCGTTCAACGGTGCCTGACCCCGCGCACTCCTCTGAACGACGGGCCGATTTCCACTGGCCGGAACCCTGCATGAAACGTCCCCGCCCCGCCCGACGCGCCCTGCTCGTAGTCCTTTGCTTGATCCCCGTTATCGCCTACGCCGCCTGGCAGATCCTGCCTCCCGGGCGGGACAGGTTCGCCACCGTACAAGTGACCCGCGGCGATATCGAAAGCAGCGTCACCGCACTGGGCACCCTGCAACCACGGCGTTATGTGGACGTCGGCGCCCAGGCGTCGGGGCAGATCCGCAAGATCCATGTAGAGGTCGGCGACGTGGTCAAGGAAGGTCAGCTGCTGGTGGAAATCGATCCGTCGACCCAGAAAGCCAAACTCGACGCCGGGCGTTTTTCCATCGAAAACCTCAAGGCCCAATTACAGGAACAGAAAGCTCAGCACGAACTCGCGCAGCAGAAATACCAGCGCCAGCAGCATCTCGCCGCTGGCGGCGCCACCCGCGAAGAAGACGTGCAGACCGCCCGCGCCGAACTGAAAGCCACCCAGGCACGCATCGACATGTTCCAGGCCCAGATCCGTCAGGCCGAAGCCAGCCTGCGCAGCGATCAGGCGGAACTCGGCTACACCCGCATTTATGCGCCGATGGCCGGCACCGTGGTGGCCCTCGATGCCCGCGAAGGCCAGACCCTCAACGCACAACAACAGACACCGCTGATCCTGCGCATCGCCAAGCTGTCGCCAATGACCGTGTGGGCGGAGGTTTCCGAAGCCGACATCGGCCACGTCAAACCGGGCATGACCGCCTACTTCACCACCCTCAGCGGCGGCCAGCGGCGCTGGAGCAGCACCGTGCGGCAAATCCTGCCGGTGCCGCCCAAGCCGCTGGACCAGACCAGCCAGGGCGGCGGCAGTCCTGCCAATTCCAGCAAAAGCGGCAGCGCCCGCGTGGTGCTCTACACCGTGCTGCTGGATGTCGACAACGCCGACAACGCACTGATGGCGGAAATGACCACCCAGGTATTCTTCGTCGCCAGTCAGGCAAAAGACGTTCTCACCGCACCGGTTGCCGCCCTGCAAGGCACTGCCACGGCAAACCGGCAGACCGCGCAGGTGATCGCCGCCAATGGCGACATCCAGTCCCGCGAAGTACACACCGGCATCAGCGATCGCTTGAAAGTCCAGGTGCTGGAAGGTTTGAACGAGGGCGATCACCTGTTGATCGGCCCGGCCGACGGCAGCGGAGGCTGAATGCAGACGCCCCTGATCGACCTGCAGGACATCCGCAAATCCTACGGCGGTGGCGACGCCCCCGAAGTGCATGTGCTGCGCGGGATCGACCTGTCGATCCACGCCGGTGAGTTCGTGGCGATTGTCGGCGCTTCCGGCTCCGGCAAATCGACGCTGATGAACATTCTCGGCTGCCTCGACCGGCCCACCTCTGGCGAATACCGTTTTGCCGGGGAAAACGTCGCCGGCCTCGACACCGACGAACTGGCCTGGCTACGGCGTGAAGCCTTCGGTTTCGTGTTTCAGGGGTATCACCTGATTCCGTCCGGCTCGGCCCAGGAGAACGTCGAGATGCCGGCAATCTACGCCGGCACCCCCGCCGCCGAACGCCACGCCCGCGCGGCCGCCCTGCTCGATCGCCTCGGCCTGGCCTCGCGCACCGGCAACCGTCCACATCAGTTGTCGGGCGGCCAGCAGCAGCGGGTGTCGATCGCCCGGGCACTGATGAACGGCGGCCACATCATCCTGGCCGACGAACCCACCGGCGCCCTCGACAGCCACAGCGGCAAGGAAGTCATGGCGTTGCTCGACGAGCTGGCGAGCCAGGGCCACGTGGTCATCCTGATCACCCACGACCGCGAAGTCGCAGCGCGGGCCAAGCGCATCATCGAGATCCGCGACGGCCTGATCATCAGCGACAGCGCCCGGGACAACCCCGAAGCCCAGGCCACGGCCAACCCCGGCGCCCTGCAAGCCGTCGATCTGCGCAAGCGCCTGAGCGAAGGTGCGCAAGCCTCCGGTGCCTGGAAAGGCGAGCTGGTGGACGCTCTGCATGCCGCCTGGCGAGTGATGTGGATCAACCGCTTTCGCACGGCGCTGACCCTGCTCGGGATCATCATCGGCGTAGCCTCGGTGGTGGTCATGCTCGCAGTGGGCGAAGGCAGCAAGCGTCAGGTCATGGCGCAGATGGGCGCTTTCGGTTCGAACATCATTTACCTGGGTGGCGTCCCTCCGCACCCACGTGCACCGCAGGGCATCATCACCCTCGACGACCTCGCAGTGCTCGCCACCCTGCCGCTGATCAAGCAGATCATGCCCGTCAACGGCGCCGAAGCCGTGGTGCGTTACGGCAATCTCGATCACAACAGTTACGTGGGCGGCAACGACACCAATTTCCCGAAGATTTTCAATTGGCCGGTGGTTGAAGGGGCTTACTTCACCGCCGCCGACGAAGCCAGTGGCGCTGCGGTTGCCGTCATCGGCCACAAAGTCCGAAGCAAGTTGCTCAAGGACGTCGCCAATCCCATCGGGCAGTACATCCTGATTGAAAACGTGCCCTTTCAAGTGGTCGGGGTTCTCGCCGAAAAAGGCTCCAGTTCCGGCGATTCCGACAGTGACGACCGCATCGCCATTCCCTACTCCGCCGCCAGCACGCGCCTGTTTGGCACGTATAACCCGGAGTACGTCGCCATCGCTGCCGCCGATGCACGCAAGGTCAAGGAAACCGAACAGGCAATCGAGCGCATGATGCTGCGCCTGCATAACGGCAAAAAGGATTTCGAACTGACCAACAACGCCGCCATGATCCAGGCCGAAGCGCGCACGCAAAATACCCTGTCGCTGATGCTCGGATCGATTGCGGCGATTTCGCTGCTGGTCGGCGGTATCGGCGTGATGAACATCATGCTCATGACGGTGCGCGAACGTACCCGCGAGATCGGTATTCGCATGGCCACCGGCGCTCGCCAGCGCGACATCCTGCGTCAGTTCCTCACCGAAGCGGTGATGCTCTCGGTGGTCGGCGGGATCGCCGGGATTGCCCTGGCGTTGATCGTCGGTGGCGTGCTGATCCTCAGTGACATCGCCGTCGCCTTCTCGCTGCTGGCAGTGCTCGGCGCTTTTGGCTGCGCCCTGGTCACCGGTGTTGTCTTCGGCTTCATGCCGGCCCGCAAAGCTGCCCGGCTCGACCCGGTCACGGCCCTTACCAGTGAATGATCGATCTATGAAACCGCGCTTCAGTTTGTTGACCGTGTGCCTGATTCTCAGCGCCTGCGCCAATCCCCTCCAGCGTCCGGACAGCGGCTTGCAGCCTCCCGCCGCGTGGCAGTCAGCGCAGGCTGCCAGCACTGCCCGCAACAACCCGCAATGGTGGACGCAGTTCGGCAGCCAGGAGCTCGATCGCCTGATCGAACAGGCTCGCACTGGCAGTTTCGACCTCGCCGCTGCCATGGCTCGGGTACGCCAGGCCCAGGCCGGCACCGTGATCGCCGGCGGCTCACAATTGCCTGAAGTGCAGGCCACGCTCAATGCCAATCGGCAGAAACTGTTACGCGGCAAGGGCTACAGCCAACTGGACGCCGACAGCAGTAACAAGGCCGTGGATTACTTCGACGCCAATCTGAATGCCAGTTACGAAATCGACTTTTGGGGTGGCAAACAAGCCTCTCGCGACAGTGCGCAATTCGCCTTGCAGGCCAGCGAGTTCGATCGTGCCACGGTGGAGCTGACCTTGTTCGGCAGTGTCGCCGACACCTATGCGCAAACCTTGTCGCTGCGCGAGCAGAGCCGCATTGCCGAGCTCAATCTGGCCAACGCGCAAAGCGTTTTGAAACTGGTGCAAACACGTTTTGACTCAGGCTCAGCCACCGCCCTGGAACTGGCTCAGCAGAAAAGCCTGGTAGCGGCCCAGCAACGGCAATTGCCGCTGGTGCAACAACAGGCCCGGGACGCTTCGATCAGCCTCGCAGCCCTGCTGGGTCGCCCGGTTCAGGCTCTCGTGCTGAACCGGGAATCGTTCGATCAACTGCATTGGCCGGAAATCGCCACTGGCGTGCCAAGCGATCTGCTCAATCGCCGCCCGGACATCGCGCGCGCCGAAGCGCAACTGGCCGCCGCCGAGGCCGACGTCAAGGTTGCCCGCGCTGCCATGCTGCCGACTGTCAGCCTCAGTGCCGATATCGGCTCCGGGGCCGACCAGTTCCGCGACGTTCTGCGCAACCCCTTCTACAACCTGACCGCCGGATTGATCGGGCCGATCTTCAATAACGGTCGTCTCGGCGCAGAGCGCGACAAAGCCACTGCGCGCCAGGAAGAACTGCTACAGAACTATCGCGGCGCGATCATCAATGGCTTCGCCGATGTCGAAAAAGCCTTGAACAGCATTCGCGGCCTCGACGAGCAACGGCAATGGCAAAGCGAGGAGCTGCGGCAAGCGCAAACGGCGTTCGACATCGCCCAGAGTCGCTACCAGGCCGGCGCAGAGGATTTGCTGACGGTACTGGAAACCCAACGCACGCTCTATGCCGCGCAGGATTTGAATGTGCAGTTGAGATTGTCACGAATGCAGGCAAGCATTGCCTTGTACAAGGCATTAGGCGGCGGCTGGCAGGTACTGGCATCGCGCTGACCTGCAAGTGCAATCGCCAGCAGGTCGGGCCCCACCACATTCATCGGTGCAGCTGAATGGGTGGGGGGCAAGCCTGCTGGCGATGGCAGTGAATACCGTCTCAGACCGGAGTCTGTCTGGGCTTCAGATGACGCGCATACCACGGACGCTGCGGCACCTTGCGCAACAACGACGACAACACTTTCTCGTCATCGCTGAAGGTGATGCGCAGGGCCAGCTTCATGGTTTCCGGATCCATCTCCACTGACTTGCCTGGCTGCAGGCCCGGTACCGTGCTGCAGCCGTGGGTGCTCGGCCCGAGCCACGGGTCGGCGACTTCCACCCAGCGTCCCGGTGCAAACCACGGCACGCCATTGACCTGCAAGCGACTGACTTCGCCCGGATGAAAGCGCTCGTGCGCGCGGAACCAGTCTTCCAGACGATCATCGATCCAGCCATGGAACGCCCAGAACACCGGGCTCACATGAGAGGAGAACGGATCGCCCAGGAAATCGTTTTCAGCGGCGTACCAACGCGCGGAAAAATCGGCCGGATCACGCGCAAACGGCACCGGGTGCCCGTTGGAGGGATCGCGCGGCACAGACGCCCAGCGCATGTGCAGCCAGTCGTGCAGCCCCAGCTCAACCTCCGAGCCGAACTGCCCCAAGGTCAGTTTGGCCAGGTAGCGCGGGTCACGGTAGCGCGATTCCCACACCAGGAAATTACTGTGATAAGTCTCGGCCGTCTTGATGTCGCTGACCCATTGCGAGTATTCGTCATCGTCCTCGGCCAGCCAGGTCGGCGGCAGCGAAGTGCCGTCGTGATTGTCGAAATAATCGGCAAAACCCTGGCGATCGCGGATCAATTCCGGCTGCGGCAGGGGAAAATGCTGCCACGACGGCAGATCCTGCATTGATCGCGCCGTGCCCAGCATGTGCCGGTGCATGAAGAAGAAATCGATACCCGAGCCATTGCGATCCTTGCGCGGGCCACGGGCGTCGCGCTCCTTGCCACGCGGGCCAGGCTGCCAGCCGATACCGCGCAGGGCGCCGCGTTTTTCCTCGCTCAAGGTGTGCCACTTGTCGCGGCTGGCGTGCCAGAGTTGGTGGAACAGGCGGTGCTCGGGGGAGATCAGCCAGGCCAGCAACGTCGGGTTCAACCCGGCCCGCTCGCGTGCCTCGGGGAACATGCGTTTTACGGCAATAAAACGATTGTCCTGCGCCGGCAGCATTAACGGCCGATCCAGTCTGAGGACGCGCCCGCTGAGGCTGCCGCTGCCGGCGTTGCCGAAGCCGCCCCAGACTTCATCCAGCGCCATGTTGAATTCGTAGTCCGGTGCACCGTCGGCCGCCGATGTGCTGACCAGACGCCAGCTCAACTGCGAGGCTTTGACATCGGCGAGGTCCGCGAGAATGCGGTAGCGCGGCGCCTGAGGCGAGCGCAAACGCTCGGCCGTGTCGAGAAAGCCGATAACGCCGCGCCCTTTGTGGGCCACATCGAGAAACACTTCCAGACCGTCCCTGGGCAAACCCGCGATACCGGCGTCATGGCCCTCGAAACGAATCTGCCAGATACCGCGCAGCGCATCCGCCAGGCGTTGCCCGGCAACATCCGCGATGTCGAACGACGCCTCACCCGGGGTGATCGTCGGATCCGGCTTCGTCCATTCACGATGCCCAAAATACGCTGCTGGCACAGCGGCGCCGGTCAGTGCCAGGCCCGCCATGAACCATCGTCGAGAAATCTTCATTGCCCTACCTGTGTCAGCCATGAAGCAGGCTTTATCCAAGCTAGAACGTTTGTTGCAGAGGTAAATTTATGGCGCCCCGAAAAGTTCGCAGCCTTCGGCAGTGCCTGAATCGGGCTGCGTTCTTTTCAGCCAGGCCTAAATTACCCGGCTGCCCAGTCGTTCCACCCAAATAGCGAAGGCCCCTGCGCCCGCAACTCGACGGCGAACCTGACTGAGATGGCAATGACAACACCACGTTCGAAAAAGGCTCTTTACATTGGCCTGCCGCTGGCCCTGGCGATCAGTGCTGCCGCAGGCTTTGCGGTCTGGGAACACTGGTTCAAGGACAATCCCGGCTACCCGGTCAAAGTCATGCAGCAAGCCGATGAGTTGCAGGATCGGATCATTTCGTTCGATAGCCACATCACCGTGCCGCTGGATTTCGGCACCGCCGGCAACGAAGCCGACAAGGATGGCAGCGGCCAGTTCGATCTGGTGAAAACCGCCCGCGGGCGCCTGTCCGGTGCCGCCCTGACGATCTTCGGCTGGCCGGAAATCTGGAACGGCGCCAACGCGCCTCACCGTCCCACCGCCGGTTTTGTAGAAGAGGCCCGCTTCGAACAGGAAACCCGCTACAAGATCATCAGCACCCTGGTCCGCGATTTCCCCAATCAGGTCGCCATCGCCTACACCCCGGACGATTTCCGCCGCCTGCATGGCGAAGGCAAGTTTGCGATTTTCATCAGCATGCTCAACGCCTATCCACTGGGCAACGATCTCAACGCTCTGGACAAGTGGGCCGCACGCGGCATGCGCATGTTCGGCTTCAGTTACGTGGGCAACAACGACTGGGCCGACTCCTCGCGCCCCCTGCCGTTTTTCAATGACACCCGCGATGCGCTTGGCGGTCTGTCGGACATTGGCAAACAGGCCGTGCATCGGCTCAACGATCTGGGCGTGATCATCGACGTCTCGCAGATGTCGACCAAGGCCCTGGAACAAGTCGCACAGCTGAGCCGCGCACCGATCGTGGCCTCCCATTCGGCTCCCCGGGCGCTGGTGGATATCCCGCGCAATATCAGCGACCAGGAAATGCAACTGATCAAGAACAGCGGCGGCGTCGTGCAGATTGTCGGTTTCCCGACTTACCTGCGCCCGTTGAGCCAGGCCACCCAGGACAAGCTCAACGCGTTGCGTGCGAAGTTTGATCTGCAGCCGCTGCAGGGCCTGGAAATGGCCTTGATGCCTGGCGACCCGATCATCACTGTGTGGCCGGAACAACGCTTTGGCGAGTACGCCGGCCAGCTCTATTCAATCGTCGACGAAGAACCCAAGGCCAACCTCAAGGACTTCGGTGACGCCATTGATTACGCCGTGAAGAAAATCGGCATCGACCATGTCGGCATCAGTTCCGACTTCAACGATGGCGGCGGCCTGGATGGCTGGAAGGACGTCAGCGAAGCGCGCAACGTAACCGCCGAGCTGATCTCGCGTGGCTACAGCGAGGCCGACATCGCCAAATTGTGGGGCGGCAACTTCTTGCGGGTCTGGGAACAGGTACAAAAATCCTCCAGGCCTGTGGTCAACCGCTGACACCTCTTCGAACAAGCGATCTGATCTCATGACCAACCGTCGTTCTTTCCTCAAACAGGCCGGCATCCTTGCCGCCGGCCTGCCCTTGGGCGCTGCCGTCAACCTGCCGGCCGGCGCCGCCAATCCACAACCGCCCGCCGGAAACAAATGGGCGCAATTGCACCAGCTGTTCGATCAGGACCCGGATTACCTGCATTTCGCCAACTTCCTCGTGACCTCCCATCCGCGCCCGGTGCGCGAAGCCATCGAGCGTTACCGCGCAACCCTCGACCGCAACCCCGGACGTGCGATGGATTGGGATCTGGGTGAAAGCGAAAAGCGCGAGCAAGCCGTGCGCGAATGGGCCGGTCGCTACCTCAAGGCCAAGCCCGAGCAGATTGCTCTCACCGGCAGCACCACCGAAGGTCTGGCGCTGATCTATGGCGGCATTCATGTACGCGCCGATCAGGAAATCCTCACCACCGAACACGAACATTACTCGACGAATTACACCTTGGGTTATCGCCAACAGAAAGATGGCGTAAAGGTGCGCAAACTGAAGTTGTTCGACAGCAGCGCCAAAGTGTCCGTCGACGAAGTGCTGAGCAACATCGACAAAGGCATTCGCCGCGAAACACGCGTATTGGGCATGACCTGGGTGCAATCGGGCAGCGGCGTGAAACTGCCGATCGGCGAGATCGGCAAACTGGTGGATCAGCACAATCGCCAGCGCGAGGAAAAGGATCGCATCCTGTACGTCGTCGACGGCGTGCATGGTTTCGGTGTCGATGACCTCGACTTCCCCGACATGCATTGCGACTTCTTTATCGCCGGCACCCACAAGTGGATGTTCGGCCCCCGCGGTACCGGGATCATTTGCGCACGTTCCAGTGAACTCAAGGACGTCACCCCGACCATCCCGACCTTTTCCGAGGCCACCACGTTCTCGACCATCATGACCCCCGGCGGGTATCACAGTTTCGAACACCGCTGGGCACTGGACGAAGCGTTCAAGCTGCATTTGGCGCTGGGCAAACGCGAGGTGCAAACGCGCATTCACGAACTCAACACCTACGCCAAGAACCGCTTGCTGGAACACCGCTCGATTGAACTGGTGACACCCCGCAGCGCCGATTTGTCTGCCGGTTTTACCTTCTTCCGGATCAAGGATCGCGACTGCGAACAGGTCGCCGCCCAGCTCATGCAAAACCGCGTGGTGTGTGACGCGGTGGAGCGCGACGTCGGCCCGGTGATCCGCATCGCCCCCGGCCTGCTGAACAGCGAAAACGACATCGAGCGTTTCATGGCCGTACTCGACAAACAGCTCTGACACCCCGCTTTCCTTTAAACGAGATGACTCATGAAACGTGATCTGTTGCCCCCTGCCCACGGCGCCAACGCGCTCAAGGCACTGGCCCTCGCCGCCCTCATGACCGGTCTGCTGCCGACCGCCGCACAGGCCGCGACACCGCCCGCCGCGGGTAAAGTATTCAAGGACTGCAAAGATTGCCCGGAAATGGTCGTACTGCCGGCCGGCACCTTTACCATGGGCACGCCTGAGGATGAAGTGGGCCGCGAACCTGACGAAGGCCCGATGCATGAAGTAACCTTCGCCAAACCCTTCGCCATGAGCCGCTTCCAGATCACCGCCGGTGAATGGGACAGCTACATTCGCCAGAGCGGTGCAGTGATCGCCAACGGCGACACGCGCCCCGGTCGCGAGTGCATCGCCAGCAAACCGCGCTATCCGCAAACCCCGCGTCAGCCGGCGGTGTGCATGGATTTCCAGGACATCAAGAACTACGTCGCCTGGCTGTCGAAAAAAACCGGGCAGAAGTACAGCATGCTCAGTGAAGCCCAGCGCGAATACGGTGCCCGGGCAGGATCCAAAGGCCCTTTTCCCTTCCCGTTCGACGAGGGCAAAGGCTATAGCATCGCCAAACACGCCAACACCTACGGCCCGGCGGACGGTTACAGCTTCAGCTCGCCGGTGGGCAGCTACCCGGCCAACGCCTTTGGCCTGTACGACATGCACGGCAATGTCTATGAATGGGTCGAAGACTGCTATCACCCGGACTATAAGGGTGCGCCAACCGATGGCAGCGCGTGGCTTGAACCCAACTGCGACACCCTGCGCATTCGTGGCAATGACTGGGGGGAAGCGCCGGTATTCTCTCGTTCGGGCAACCGCAACGACATCGATCCGAAGACCCGCGGCGACTGGATCGGTTTCCGTGTCGTGCGTGAGTTGTAATCCGCAGTAACGCTTCTGCTCTCCCCACGGTCGCCGCCAGTCGGCGACCGTCTAAATTAAGCTCCGGATCAGACGTTCTACAGGGTATCTGCCTTACGACCCAAGGAACTGTCCTGTCATGACCCAGCCTACGCGCGGTGCAATTCATGAATTGTTCACCCTACTCAAACCTTTTCGGCTCGTCGTCGCACTGTCGGTCATTCTGGGTATGGTCGGTGGCCTGAGTGTTACGGTCCTGCTGGCCACCATCAATAACGCGCTGCACTCCGAATCCGGCCTGACCCAGGGCGTGGTCGCGCTGTTCGGTGGCCTGTGCGTGCTGGCGCTGCTCAGCTCGATCTGCTCGGACATCGGCACCAACTATGTCGGCCAGCACATCATCGCCACCCTGCGCAAACAGCTGGGCGAGAAAGTGCTGTCGGCACCGATCGAACAGATTGAACGCTATCGCAGCCATCGCCTGATTCCGGTGCTGACCCACGACGTCGACACCATCAGTGACTTCGCCTTCGCCTTCGCGCCACTGGCCATCTCGCTGACCGTGACCCTCGGTTGCATGGGGTACCTGGCGATGCTGTCGTGGCCAATGTTCCTGATCATGGTCGTGGCGATCCTGATCGGCACTGGCATCCAGTACTTCGCCCAAGGTCGCGGGATCAAAGGTTTCTTCGCCGCCCGTGACGCTGAAGACGAACTGCAAAAGCACTACAACGCGATTGCCGAAGGCGCCAAGGAACTGCGCATACACCGCCCGCGCCGCCAGCGTATGTTCAATAGTGGCATCAAGGGCACGGCCGATTTCATCTGCAAGACCCAGATCAAATCGATCAACACGTTCGTGATTGCCAAGAGTTTCGGCTCGATGCTGTTCTTTGTGGTCATCGGTCTGGCGCTGGCCCTGCAATCGTTCTGGCCCAGCGCTGACAAAACCGTGATGAGCGGTTTCGTCCTGGTGCTGCTGTACATGAAAGGTCCGCTGGAACACCTGGTCGGCACGTTGCCGGTGGTCAGCCGCGCGCAGATTGCCTTCCGCCGCATCGCTGAACTGTCGGCGCAGTTCTCCTCGCCCGAGCCGCATCTGTTGCTCAGCGATCAGGGCAAGAAAGCCGAGCCGGTGCAGAGCCTGGAACTCAAGGACGTGCGCTACGCCTTCCCGGCCGTGGGCGAGGCCAAGCCGTTCACGCTGGGGCCGGTGAACCTGAAGATCGAACAAGGCGACATCGTATTCATCGTCGGCGAAAACGGCTGCGGCAAGACCACCCTGATCAAACTGCTGCTGGGCCTGTATCCGCCACAACAAGGAGAAATCCGTCTCAACGGCGAATGCGTGACTGCCCTCACCCGCGACGATTACCGCCAGTTGTTCACCACGGTGTTTGCCGACTACTACCTGTTCGATGACGTGGTGCAAGGCGATACGCACATTCCCGACGACGCCAACAAATACCTGCAACGCCTGGAAATCGCCCACAAGGTAAGCGTGCAGGACGGCAGCTTCACCACCACCGACCTGTCCACCGGCCAGCGCAAGCGTCTGGCGCTGGTCAATGCGTGGCTGGAGGAGCGCCCGGTGCTGGTGTTCGACGAATGGGCCGCGGATCAGGACCCGACCTTCCGCCGGATCTTCTACACCGAGCTGCTGCCCGATCTCAAACGCCTTGGCAAGACCATCATCGTGATCTCCCACGATGACCGTTATTTCGATGTCGCCGACCAGTTGGTGCGCATGGATGCCGGCAAAGTCAAAACCGCGCTCAACCCGGCCTGATACGCCAACCGCTCAGGGATGAGCTGATCCCGCCTTCGCGCGATAGCAGAGACTTTCGCGGTTCGCGGGATTTTTCCGGTTTTTACGCAGTGTTGCGTCTAATTATCATTAACTAATAAAACTGCACTCGCACTTCAGGAGCATCCCGAGCAAATGCAAGCCTTAAAGTTGTCCCGCACCCCTCTGGCCGAGGCCATCTCCCGCCGCAATCCGCGTGGCGCAATGCTGTCAGGTGCTCTGCTGACGCTGATGCTGTTGGGCAGCACCCAGGTTCAAGCGACGCCGGTCGACGTCAACATCCCTGCGCAACCGCTGTCCCGAGCACTGCAACAGCTGGGGCAACAAGCCAATCTGCAGATTCTCTACAGCCCGGAATCCCTGGCTGGCCTGAACTCGAACGCGGTATCCGGGCACCTGGAGCCGAAACAGGCACTGGACAACTTGCTGCTGGGGAGCGGCATGACCTATCAACTGACCGGCAACTCCGTTTCGCTGGTGCCGGCCACCGGTGCAGGCGCGGGAAACGCACTGGAGCTGGGCGCGGTATCGATTTCCGGCAAGGCGCCGGGGTCGACCACTGAAGGCTCCGGGCTGTACACCACGTACTCGTCCAGCAGCTCGACGCGCCTGAACCTGACACCCAAGGAAACCCCGCAGTCACTGACCGTCATGACCCGTCAGCGCCTCGACGACCAGCGTCTGACCAACCTCAGCGACACCCTCGACGCCACACCGGGCATCATTGTGCTGCGTGACGGCCAGGGCGCAGAGTCCGACGGTTACTTCTCCCGTGGTTTCGAGATCCAGAACTTCGAAATCGACGGCGTGCCGACCGTCAAGCGCATGGACAACTACACCCAGAGCATGGCGATGTACGACCGTGTGGAAGTGGTGCGTGGCGCCACCGGTTTGATCAGCGGCCTGGGCAGCCCTTCGGCCACCATCAACCTGATCCGCAAGCGTCCGACTGCCGAAGCTCAGGCCAGCGTCACCGCTGAAGCCGGCAACTGGGATCGCTACGGCACCGGTTTCGATGTCTCCGGGCCGCTGACCGAAACCGGCAACATCCGTGGCCGACTGGTCGGCGACTTCAAGACCGAACAGTCCTGGATCGACCGCTACAAGCAAGATTCGCAGCTGATGTACGGCATCACTGAATTCGACCTGAGCGAAGACACGCTGCTGACCATGGGTTTCAGCTACCAGCGCACCGACGTCGATTCGCCAATGCGTTCGGGCCTGCCAACCCGCTTCACCGATGGCTCGCGCACCAACCTCAGCCGTTCGCTGAACTCGGCGCAGACCTGGTCGTATAACGATCACGAACAAACCAGCTTCTTCACCTCGATCGAACAGCAGTTCGGCAATGGCTGGAGCGGCAAGGTTGAATTCACTCACTCCGAGAACAAGTTCGACGAGGTCTTCAACTACGTCAACGGTGGCCTGAACCCGGACGGCAGCGGCACGACCCAACTGCCGGTGCGCTTCTCCGGTACCCCGCGCCAGAACAACATCGACGCCTACCTGACCGGCCCGTTCGGCCTGCTGGGTCGCGAGCATGAGTTGATCGCCGGTGTGACCCTGTCGCAATACAACGAAAACGTGCCGAACTACGGCAGCTGGAAATACGACTACTCCGGCTCCCCTGCCGGCGCCATCGACAACCTGCTGAACTGGAACGGCGATTCGGTCAAACCCGAATTCAACGTCACCGGCAAATCCACCGTCGATGAAACGCAATACGCCGCGTACCTGGCCACCCGCCTGCGTGCCACCGATGACCTGAGCATCCTGCTCGGCAGCCGCGTGGTCGACTGGCATCGCGACATCGAAGACAAGCCGTACGGCGGTGCAGAAACCAAGACCAAGGAATCGGAAACCGGTGTCTACATTCCGTACGCGGGTGTGGTCTATGACGTCAACGACAACTGGTCGCTGTACGCCAGCTACACCAAGATCTTCAACCCGCAATCGTCGTGGGTTCGCGACGTCAACAACAAGCCTCTGGACCCGATGGAAGGCACCGGCTACGAAGTCGGCGTCAAGGGCAGCCACTTCGATGGCAAGTTGAACTCCAGCTTCGCGCTGTTCAAGATCGAGCAGGACAACCTGGCAATCTGGATCGACACCCCAGGCGGCAACACCTACAAATCCGAACAGGGCACCACCACCAAGGGTGCCGAATTCACCCTCGATGGCGAATTGGCCGAAGGCTGGCAAGCGTCTGCCGGGTACGCCTATGCAGTCAGCACCGATGCCGATGACCAGCGCATCGTCACCACCCTGCCCCGTCACAGCCTCAAGACCTTCACCAGCTATCGCCTGCCGGGCATCCTGGACAAAGTCACCGTTGGCGGCGGTGTGAACTGGCAGAGCAAGACCGGTGCCGACCTGCATACCTTCCAGCAAGGCAGCTACGCCGTCACCAACCTGCTGGCGCGTTACGACATCAGCAAAAACCTCAGCGCCTCGGTCAACCTGAACAACGTATTCGACCGCGAATACCTCAGCTACGCCGGCGACCACGGCATGTACGGCGCACCGCGCAACATCATGACCGGCTTCAAGTACACGTTCTGATTTAACCGCTGCAACACAAAAAGCGCCCCGGCCAGACCGGGGCGCTTTTTTTTTGGATGAAGGTTTAACGGCACTACAAAACATGCGGCTTGAAAGGTATTTCCTTTCGTTGCATAGGAAACGTCCGATTACATAAAAGAAGCATCCGCCAAAACCCTCTTTTTGGCGAAAACTTCCGCCTTATCTCCTGTCAGCGCCTACAGAAGACTCGGGTATTTCCCTGAGCACTTCGTTGTAACGTTGATTGGCAGGAAGCAATTGACTGCTCACCCATTACTTATCGAAAAACAATGCACATTCAAAAGGATATGAATATGCAAAAACCATCGTCGTTCGAATTGACCGAGGCCGTCCACACAATCGGGAAAGCACCTCCAGGCATGCGAATAAACCCCTCGACCGGCACCACGATTCCCAACAGCGGCCGGTTCGGCCCTCCGCGAAGCACCGGCCAATATCAGCAAGTACTGCAAAACTTTACCGGCCCGCTGGAGGCGGAATATCAAGGCAAGACAGCACAGATTCTGCAGACCATTGAAACGGATCTGGCAGCCGCACGACAGGAAATCTCGACCCACCCGCTACCACCGGCTGCATCGTTGGTCCGCGAGCTGGGTGTACGCAACACCGTGATTCAGCGAAAAAACCAACAACTGCAACACCAGACCCATTTGTCCCACGGTTTCTACGGCAGCGATCCTACCGACAAAACGGTTTCCCAGTTCCTCTCCCGCGCACAGATCATCGACCCGATTCTCAGCCCCAACGGCCCGGGAATGAACCTGTGGAAACTGTCCTATCGAGCAGCGCTCGAAGCCAGATTGCTGGCTCAGACCCTCAACGTTCTTCATCAACAACAAGCCAATGTGCACAACTGGCTGGCCACCGTGCAGGCCAACGAACGGGCACAAGCCGCTGCCGCCGAAGCGGCGCGTCAGGCCGCCGAGCGCGCCAGAATCGCCGCTGAACAGCAGCGTCAGCAGGCGTTGGCAGATGCAGCACGTCGCCAGCGTGAACAGGCAGAGGCTCAGCGCGTGGCTGCCGAACGGGCCCTTATCGCCGCCGAGCAGCAGCGTCAACATGCATTGGCCGAAGAGGCTCGTCGCCAACGTGAACTGGCAGAGACTGAACAGGCGCGGGTTCAAAGAGAACAGGAAGCACAGCGCTTGAAGGAGCAGCGTCAGGCGCAGAGGAAGGCCAAAAGGAAAAAGCAGCAGCAAGCGCGCCGGGCCAGGGCCAGATTGGCCGCGCAACAAAAACGCCTGCATGAACAATGGCAAGCCGAGAGCGACGCCCGCTGGCAAAACCCGACATTTGCCAACGTTGGTTCACTGGCTGCGTTTGACTCAACGTTTAGCGGCACGCTCGGCCACATCGCCACCAGCCAGGCCACCTCACTGGCGCTCAGAACTGCTTTGCGCACCGCCGTTTCTGTCGTGAGCGCCGCAGCGGCGCCCGTTCTGGTCGGTTTCGCAGCACTGCTGATGCCATCCAGGCTGGGCAATGGCGATCTTTATTCGGCCAGTGTTCCGCTCTCGGAACTCGCTCCCGATCTGAACGCTGTCGACCTGTACGAACGGGCGGCCAGCGGCAAAGACGTCGACCTGCCGGTGAGGCTCGGTTCCAGGACGACAGGCAACAGCGCGGAGATTGTCGTCGTCGGTACGGCCGGCACCACGGTACCTGCCAACGTGCCGGTAAGGCTGGCCCGATTTGATGCCGGCAAAAATGCGTACGTCTCCGGCGACGCCGAGGCCAAGGGTCCCACCCTGACCTGGACACCTTTGGTACAACCGCTGAATCCTTCGACGGATTTGCCGTTCGCCGACACCGATCTGCCGATCTACGAAGGTGCAACGGTCACCCCGCAAGGCGGGCGAATCGACCCCTTTCCCGAACTGGACCAGTACGACTTCGGTGGCTTCATCACCGTATTCCCGATCGAGTCCGGCATCCCGCCGACCTTCACGATGTTCAGGGATCGTCGTCAGGATCCGGGAGTCGCTTCGGGGAATGGGCAAGTGATATCGGGGAATTGGCTGGGGGCCGCGTCAACCCCGGACGGTGCGCCGATACCCGCGCAGATTGCGGATACGCTGAGGGGGCAGGAGTTTTCCAGTTTTAAAGCGTTTAGGCGGGCGTTTTGGAAGGCAGTGGAAAGTAATGAGCAATTAATGCATGAGTTTCCATACTTTAATCAACTCGATATCAAAAAGGGGCTTTCACCACGTGCCCCCCAAGCAGAACATGTAGGGAGAAGGGTAAAAATAGAGATACATCATGTTGTGCCTATCGGTGAAGGTGGCATGGTTTACGATGCAGACAATCTCCGACTGTTGACACCGCGCCAACACATAAAAATCCACGCCAAGCAGAGGAGGACCAAACAATGAAATTTAAATCCAGGTTTGAAGAATATACAGAGTCAGAGTTTATCGCCCTCATAAACCGCCTGGTTGAAGGAGACTACTCATCCGAGAGAGAGCACGACGCGATAGTGGACAACATAGTGAAAATTTCGGAACACCCGAGCGGCTCGGATATTTTGTACTACCCTGCCGAGGGGGTCGAAGACAGCCCCGCTGGTGCATTAAAAGCCATCAAGGAATGGCGGGCCGCCAACGGAAAACCAGGTTTCAAACCGGAATAGTCAGTTCCTGAAACGCGCTTTCAGAGGCGCCCTCTTAGCGAGCAAGCCCGCTCCAACGGAGACGGGTGTTGATGGCCTGGTGTGTGGACGCGCACATCAGGCCAAGTCGGATCAGACCGTTTCCGGATACATCGCGGTGCGCAGCACGCTCACCAGTTCCTGATAGATCGCCTCCACCTCTTGCGTGACCATGCGCATGCGCAGGAAGTCATGCACGTGGCCACTGAATTCGCGGCATTCAAGCAATCCTCCGGCGCTGGCCAGACGTTCGGCGTAGGCGCGGCCTTCGTCCACCAGCGGGTCGAAGCCTGCCAGGGCGACGTAGGCCGGTGCGGCGCCGGCAAGGTCGGTGCTCAGCAGTGGCGAGAAACGCCAGTCGCGGCGGTCCTCGAGGCGGCGGGCGTAGTGTTGGTAGAACCATTCCAGGGTATCGCTTTCCAGCAGATAACCTTCGCCGAGCAGGTCCATCGATTCACGGCGCTGCGAGGCGTCGGTTACCGGGTAGCACAGCAATTGCAGGCACGGTTTCAGCGCGCCGGGCGCGCGCGCCTCAAGCGCCAGCACGGTCGCCAGCGTGGCGCCGACGCTGTCGCCGCCAAACACCAGGCGCGACAGGTCGAGATCGAATTCGCCGGCCTGTTCGCGCAGCCAATCCAGTGCATCGGCACAATCGTGCAACGCCACCGGGAATTTGTGTTCCGGCGCGCGGCGGTAGCCGACCGACAGCACTGCACACGGCGTGCGCGCGCAGAATTCACGGCAAATACCGTCGTGGGAATCGAGGCTGCCGACCACAAAACCACCGCCGTGCAAAAACAGCAGCACCGGCAGGACACCACCCCTGTGCAACGGACGGTACAGCCGCAGGGTCAGCTCAGCGCCGTCGCGGGCAAGATGTCGCACCTCACTCACTTCGACATCCGGCACGTCCCAGCGCATCTGTTGCGAGGACCGCTCGAACGCCTCACGGGCCCGCTCAGGTGTCCCTTGGTGAAACGCGCCGTTCTGACTGTCTTCGACCAGATCAAGAAACGCCGCTACTTCCGAATTCAATGACATGCACCACATCCCGGGCCGATGCACACAATGCGCACCGGCCCTCTCAAAAAGTTAAAGACCGGCTCAACGCGCCGACTGTTGCAGGCAATGGTCGACCAACGCTTCCAGCTCGGCCTGATACTGCTGCATCAAGGTCTCGATGGTGCCCGGGCGGAAGCGACGGGTGCTGTACATGCAACGCATCGACAGTTTGCCGTCGAACACCTGACCGACGATTTCCAGCCAGTTGCCGAGGTTGGCATCCAGGCTATAGACGTCGCCGATGTGCTCGTCCGCCGGCATCAGCATCGCCTGCTCGTCAAAGGTCTGGTCGAACTGCCCCAGGTAGTTGAAGGTCAGCCGCGCCTGTGGCAACGCCGCCAGACGCTGTTGCACCGACGCATCGGCCATGTAGCGCAGCGCGCCGTAGCCGACGCCTTTCTGCGGCACCGCCGCCAACTGCTCGCGTACCGCCAGGATCGATGCGCCGAAATCCTGCTCCGCCAACGGCGCCAGCCGCACCGGGAACATGGTGGTGAACCAGCCGAGGGTGCGGCTCAGGTCCAGCCCTTCGACCAGGTCCTCACGACCGTGCCCTTCCAGTTGCACCAGCACCGACTCGGCCTCGCTCCAGCGACACAGCACCCGACCGAGCGCGGTCAGCAGCAGGTCGTTGATCTGCGTGCCGTATACCGCTGGCGCCTGTTTGAGCAGTTGCCCGGTGCGGGTGGCGTCGAGGCCCATGAACGTTTCTTCGCGAAAACGCACCAGGTTCTTGCCGCGCGGGTTGTCACACGGCAGATCCCTGCCCGGCTGATCCAGCTGTCCGAGCCAATAATCCAGCTCTTGCTCGACCAGTGCCGGCACCTGCGCCGCCAGGCCATCGGCCCAGGCGCGATAGCTGCTGGTGCGCTGCGCCAGTTGCGGCTCGCGCCCCTGACTGAACGCCTCGTAGGCCAGTTGCAAGTCTTGCAGGAACACCCGCCACGACACCGCGTCGATCACCAGGTGATGCACCACCAGCAGCAGGCGCACCTCGCCGTCCGGCAGATTCACCAGCAGGCCGCGCATCAGTGGCCCGTCGAACAGGTTGAGGCTGCGCTGGGCTTCGTTGACCAGTGCGTCGAGTTGCTCGATGTCGCTGATCTCACGCTGCCACAGCAACGGCTTGTGCTCGGCGCTGCGCAGGCTGTCCTGCAACGTTTGATAGTGCTGCAACCAGCGGCCCTGATCCTGATAGAAGCGCAGCCGCAACGAATCATGCTGGGCCAGCATCAACCGCAGCGTCTGCTCCAGCGCCGGGGCATCCAGCGTCTGGCGCGAACGCAGCATCATTGCCTGGTTGAAATGATGCGGTTCGCTCATGTCCTCGGCGAAGAACCACTCCTGGATCGGCAACAATCCAAACGCACCCGCCTGTGCTACGTGGCTGCTGTCGCCAGCCTGGCTTGAGCGGGTGACTGCTTGCTGGTCGAACAGGTTGCCAATGGTCTGGAAGCGCCTGAGGTCACGCAGCTTGATGTCCAGTTTCAGTTGCGGATGGTTCCGTGCCCGGGAAATCACCTGCAGGCTGAGAATCGAATCACCGCCCAACTCGAAGAAGTTGTCGCTGATGCCAACCTGCTCCACTTGCAGCACGTCGGCCCAGATATCGGCCAGCCAGGTTTCCTGCGCGTTGCGCGGCGCCTGATATTGATCGGCGCAAAACTCGGGCTGCGGCAGCGCCTTGCGATCCAGTTTGCCGTTCGGCGAAATCGGCAGGCGCGCCAGAGCCATGATCTGCAGCGGCACCATGTATTCGGGCAACTGTGCGCGCAACAGGGTCTTCAGACGATCCCCGACGTTGTCGTCGCTGCTGACCACATAGCCGATCAACTGCTTGCCGGAGACGCCGTCACGGGCGATGACCACAGCGTCGGTGACACCTTCCTGAGCGCGCAGGCAGGCTTCGATTTCACCCAGCTCGATGCGGAAACCGCGAATCTTCACTTGATGGTCGGCGCGGCCGACGTAATCGAGGATGCCGTCATGGCGCAGGCGCACCAGGTCACCGCTGCGGTACAGACGACTGCCCGGCGCGCCGAATGGATCCGGCACGAAGCGCTCGGCGGTGATCGCCGCACGGCCATGGTAACCACGGGCAACCCCGTAGCCTCCGATGTACAACTGGCCGGACAAGTCTTGTGGCAGCGGATTGAGATCGTCGTCCAGAACCCACAGCGAGCGTTGACCGACCACTCGCCCGATCGGCGCATAGGCAGCCGCACAGGCCTCATCATTCGGCGCTTTCCAGAGCATCGGCGTGACCACGGTTTCGGTCGGGCCGTAACCGTTGGTGATGAACTGCGGCTGCAACACGCGGCGCACCTGCGCCAGGGTCTGCTCCGGCACCGCGTCACCCCCCAGGCAATAAATGCGCACCTTCGGCACGGCCATGCCGCTGGCCTCGACGTACTCGGCTACCTGTTTGAGGTAGGCCGGCGGGAAGCAGGCGATATCGATCGAACGGTTGAGCAAGGCGTGGCTGGTCTGCTCCGGTGTCCACAGTTCATGATCGCGCAGCACCAGCGTGCCGCCAAAGGCCAGGGTGGTCAGCCAGCGTTCATGGGCGCCGTCGAAAGCGAACGACATGAAGTGCAATTCGCGCGTGCTGGCGTCCATTTCGTACAACTCGCGGATTGCCTGGCAATGCATGCTCAGCGGTCCGTGGGTTACCGCCACACCTTTGGGCAAACCGGTGGAACCCGAGGTGTAGATCAGATAGGCGAGGCTGTCATCACAGGTCTGCACCCGCGGCGCCGTGTTCGGGTACTGACTGCCATCGAAAAGATCCAGATCAAGCAATGGCAAATTCGCCGGCAGCGGCAAACGCTGGCTGGCGGCGCCACGGCTGATCATCTGACGCATGCCGGAGTCTTCAATCATGAAGGCCAGGCGATCGGCTGGATAGTCGATGTCCAGCGGCACGTAGGCAGCGCCGCTTTTGAACACGGCGAGCAAGGCCACCAGCATGTCGAGCGAACGTTCCAGAGCGACACCGATCAGGACTTCCGGACCGGCACCCGCCGCAATCAAATGATGCGCCAGCTGGTTGGACCGGTGCTCGAGTTGCGCATAGCTCAACTGCTCGTCACCACATTCGGCGGCAATGGCCTCAGGCCGTTGCGCAGCAATCATCGCCGGCAACAGCTCACGGTTGTGCACCGCCGCCGGTTCTGCGCCCCACTGCTGCAAGGCCTGCCATTGTGGCGCGGCCAGACGCTGCAGGTTGCCCAGTCGCTCCGTCGGCTGCTGCATCATGCTGTGCAGCAGCACTTCCATGGTCTGGCGGATCCGCTCGACCGCTTCGACACTGAACCGATCACGCAGGAACAGGTACTCGATGGAGAACTCTTCGCCAAGATGCACGGCCAGGTCCATCGGGAAGTTGGTCACGTCATGGCTGGCCGAGGTGCCGAAACGCAGGCCGCCCGGTGCCTGTTCCAGACGCTGGTCGATCGGGTAGTTCTCGAACACGATGATGCTGTCGAACAAGGCTTGCCCGCCCTGCCCCGACCAGCGCTGAATGTCCGCCAGTGGTGCGTGAGCATGTTCACGCAGATCGAGGTTATAGGCCTGCAGATTGCTCAGCCAGGCATTCAGCGGCTGCGCCGGATCGAGGGTCTGGATCACCGGCAAGGTGTTGATGAACAGCCCCAGCATGCTGCCGGCATTCGGCAATCCCTCCGGGCGCCCGGCCACGGTGGCACCAAACGCCACGCTGTGCTGACCGGTGTAGCGCTGCAACAGCAGCAACCATGCGCCTTGAATCAACGTGTTGGCGGTGATGCCCTGAGCCCGGCAATGCTGCTGCAACAAGGCGGTCTGCTGCGCATCCCAACGGGTGTACAACGCCTGGTGGCCGTGCTCGGCGGATTCGTGACGCGGGTGCATCGCCTGGCTCAACGCGGTCGGTTCGACCAGCGTCTGCAAGTGGCCGCGCCAGAATTGCTCGAGCTGCGCCGAATCCTGTTGCTGCAACCACGCGATAAAGTCGCGATACCGACCGCTTTCGCCTTCGACCTGGCCGGTGGCGTAGTGCTGCAGTACCTCGCCGAACAACTGCGAACTGCTCCAGCCGTCCATCAGAATGTGATGGCTGGTCCAGATCAACTGGTACTTGTCGGCATCCAGCCGAATCAGGCGCGTGCGTTGCAACGGCATGCGGTCCAGCGCAAAGCCCTGAACCCGCTGCTGACGGGCAAACTCGGCGAGTTGCGCCTCATCCATCGGCGTGTCCAGTGCTTGCAGGTCAACAATGCCCTGACGGTGGACGACCTGCACCGGTGACGCCTGGCTGTCTTGCCAATGGAACGACGTGCGCAGAATTTCGTGGCGCTCCACCACGCATTCCCACGCGGCACGGAAGCGCTCGATATCGAGGCCTTCCACCGTCAGGTTGAGCTGGTTGACGTAGAGATCGTCGCCGTCATCGGACAAGGTATGGAACAACATGCCCTGCTGCATCGGCGACAACGGATAGATGTCTTCGATGTCCGCGACCGGCACCGGCAAACCGTCCAGACGCATCTGGTCCAGCGCTGCCAGCGGGAAGTCCGACGGCGTCAGGCCGTGGTTGCCCGGGGTCACGCAGTGTTCGATCAGCGCGGTCAGTTCACGCCCGTATTCATCGGCCACTGCCCGCACGGTCGCGGTGTCGAACATCTGCCCGCTGAAGCTCCACGACAGGCTCAGTTCACCGCCATACACCTGACCATTGACCGACAGCCAGTTACCCAGTGGGGCGCGATCGCTGAGGTCACTGCCGGCACTTTCGCCGGCCGGCAGGAACAGCGCGGCTTCGTCGAACTGGCTATCGAACTGGCCGAGGTAATTGAAGGTGATTTTCGGCGTGGGCAGTTCTGCCAGAGCCTCACGCGCCGAGGCATCGCCCAGATAACGCAAGGCGCCAAAACCGATGCCCTTGTCGGGAATCGCACGCAGCTGCTCCTTGATCTGCTTGATCGAATCAGCGAAACCGCTGGCCGGGGTCAGGTGCACCGGGAACACGCTGGTGAACCAGCCAACGGTGCGGCTCAGATCGATGTCGTCGAACAGGTCTTCACGACCATGTCCTTCCAGTTGAATAAGGGCTGAGGCCTGTCCGTTCCAGCGACTGATGACCCGGGCCAGTGCGGTCAGCAGCAAGTCGTTGACCTGCGTGCGATAAGCCGCCGGGGCCTGTTGCAACAGTTGTCTGGTCAGTTCAGGGGCAAGGCGCGTCTGCACACTTTGCGCGTAGCGGTTTTCCAGGCTGCCGTCCGGGCGCTCGCACGGCAACGTGGCGGTCGCCCCCTGCAAATGCCCACGCCAGAAGGCCTGTTGGTCATCGAGGCTGACGGTGTGCGCCTGCAGGCGCTCGGCCCAGGCTTTGAAGGCGCTGGTCTTGGCCGGCAACGCGACCTCGCGCCCGGCCTGGATCTGGCTGAATGCGGTTTGCAGATCTTCCAGCAGGATCCGCCAGGAGACACCGTCGACCACCAGGTGATGCACCACCAGCAACAAGCGCTGAGTCTGATCCGGCAGATCGAACAGCACGCCGCGCAGCAGCGGACCGTCGTGCAGATCAAGACTGCCCTGGGCCTGCTGACAGAGCACTTCGATTGCAGCCGAATCCGTCAGCGTGCGCTGCCAGAGCAGTGCTTGCACAGGCTCGATCGGGCGGTGAGTGGCTGTCCAGCCGTCAGTCGTTTCAATGAGCGACAGGCGCAAGGCATCGTGATGCGCAACCAATGCCTGGAGCACCTGCGCAACGGTCTCGGCGTGCAGCGTCATCGCCGGTTTGAGCAGCAACGACTGGTTCCAGTGATGCCGCTCGGGGATCTCGCTGGCGAAGAACCATTGCTGGGACGGCAACAACGGCGTCGCACCGCTGACCGGCCCCTGGTCGATGCTCAGCACCGTGCCGCCCGACTGTGCTACCGCCGCCAGTGCCTGCACGGTCTGGTGCTGGAACAGATCCTTGGGCGTGAACTGGATACCGGCCTGCCGCGCACGGCCGACTACTTGAATCGAGATGATCGAATCGCCGCCCAGCTCGAAGAAATTGTCCGTGGCGCTGACCTGCTCAAGGCGCAGCGCATCGGCCCAGATCGTGGCGATACGTTGCTCCATTTCATTGCGCGGCGCCACGTAGCTGTTCTGCAGCAGACTGGCGTCCGGTGCAGGCAGCGCCTTGCGGTCCAGTTTGCCGTTCGGGGTCAGCGGCAGGTGCGCCAGCACCATCAAGTGCGCCGGCACCATGTGCGTTGGCAGACTCTCCTTGAGAGCGTTGCGCACGCTGTCGCGCCATTCAGCCAGATGTGCGTCTGCCACCGGTTGTGTCGGGACCAGATAGGCCACCAGTTGCTTGCCGCTTGGCCCGGCATGCGCCAGCACCACGGCTTCGCGCACGCTGCTCAGTTCCAGCAGACGCGCTTCGATTTCGCCCAGTTCGATGCGGAAACCACGGATTTTCACCTGGTTATCGACGCGGCCCTGATAGTCGAACACGCCATCGGCGCGCTCACGCACCAGGTCACCGCTGCGGTACAGACGACTGCCCGGCGCCCCGAACGGATCGGGTACAAAGCGCTCAGCGGTCAGCGCCGGACGATCCAGATAACCCCGGGCCAGCCCGGTGCCGCCCAGATACAGCTCGCCCATCACGCCCTGGGGCAACGCATTGAGGTCAGCGCTGAGCACACAGGTGCTGCGGTCGCCGATCCGCGTGCCGATCGGTGCATAGGCTGCGCCGCATGCGTCATGCCGCCCGGCCTTCCAGATCAATGGGGTGACCACGGTTTCGGTCGGCCCGTAACCGTTGATGATGTACTGCGGCGCCAGCGCCGCACGCGCCCGCTCGAAACTGTCGTTGGGCACGGCATCGCCGCCGAAACAGTAGATCCGCACAGCGGGCGGCTGGCCGACCTGTTCGGCGTGCCCGGCCAATTGCTGCAAGTACACCGGCGGGAACGCCGCCACCGTCACGCCGTGTTGCTGCATGGCGGTGTAGGTCTGCTCCGGGCTCCACAGACTGTCATCGCGCAGCAACAGCCGCGAGCCATGGGTCAGCGGGGTCAACCAGCGTTCATGAGCGCCGTCGAACGCGAACGACATGAAGTGCAGCTCGCAATCGTCCGGGGTCATTTCATAGCGCTGGCCGATGGCCTGGCAATGCATCGCCAGCGGTCCGTGCTCCACGCACACACCCTTGGGCTGGCCGGTGGAACCCGAGGTGTAAATCACGTAAGCCAGGTTTTGCGCGTGTACCTCGACCTGCGGCGCAACGTCTGGCCATTCGGCAGTCGACAACGTGTCCAGATCCAGGGCACGCACTCCGGCGCTCAGTGGCAACCGAGGACGCAGTTGCGAATCGCTGAGCAACAGCGCGATGCCCGAGTCTTCGATCAGATAGGCCAGGCGCTCGCGCGGATAACTGGCATCCAGCGGCACATAGGCGCCGCCGGCCTTGAGCACCGCGAGCAAGGCCACCAGCATCGATGGGCTGCGCGGCAGGGCTACGCCGACGCGCACTTCCGGCCCGACGCCTTCATTGATCAGCACATGCGCGAGGCGATTGGCGTAGCTTTCAAGCTCGGCGAAGGTCAACGCCTGATCGCCACAACGCACGGCTTGCTGTTGCGCCTGCTGCGCCGCAATCACCGCGATGCGCTGATGCACCAGCAACGGATCCGTGCACGGTTGCGCACGATTGTTTTCCTGCAATCGACGCTGCTCTTCACCGCTGAGCAGGGTCAACGCGCCGAGACGCGCATTCGCCGACTGTACGAACTGCTCCAGCAGCGAGGCCAGTTGCGCGTGCAAACGCACAATGGAGTCCGGGCTGAAACGGGCGGCGGCAAAGCTGTAATGCACCGAGAGGGTTTCGCCGAGGTTGACCCCGACCGTCAGCGGGAAATTGGTTTGTTCACGGGTGTCGACCGCGCCGAACTTCAGGCCCAGCGACGAGCCTTGCTCCAGCGCTTCGGAGATCGGGTAGTTCTCGAACACCAACAGGTTGTCGAACAGGCCGTCGCTGCCCTGCCCCGACCAGCGCTGGATATCGGCCAGTGGGGTGTGTTCGAAATCACGCAGGGCGATGTTGAGTTCCTGCACGGTTTGCAGCCACTGGCTGACCGTCAGTTGCGGTTCCGGACGGGCAATCACCGGCAAGGTGTTGATGAACAGGCCGACCTGCTGCTCGACCCCCGGCAGGTTGGCCGGACGTCCCGACACAGTGGCGCCGAAGGCCACGGTCGGTTGCCCGGTGTAACGTTGCAACAGCAACAGCCACGCCGCCTGCACCAGGGTGTTAAGGGTGACTTTTTGCTGACGGGCAAACTCACTCAAGCGCAACGTGCCAGTGGCGTCGATCCACTGCTGATATTGTCCGGTACCGCCATCGGCGTTCGCCGAACGGTCCGCCAGCCCCTGGGCCAGGCGGGTTGGCTCATCGAACCGGGCCAGACGCTCAAGCCAGAATTGCTCGCTGAGGCGACTGTTCTGACGCTGCAGCCAGGCGATGTAATCGCTGTAGCGGCCAATGGGCGTTGCAGGGACTTGCCCGGCATAGCGTTGCAACACTTCACCGAGCAACTGCGAGTTGCTCCAGCCGTCCAGCAAAATGTGGTGGCTGGTGTAGAGCAGTTCGTGACGGTCCTGCGCGGTACGCACCACCACCAGGCGCAACAGCGGCACCTCGCTCAGATCGAACGGACGGCTGCGCTCGGCCTCGGCCAGCGCATCCAGCGCTTCGCCCGGCTGGCCGCGCCAGTCGTGAACGGTAAACGGCAGCGTCGCCGAGCGTTCGACGATCTGCAGCGGCTGGGCCTGCTCCCCTCCCCAGACAAACCGCGTGCGCAGAATGTCATGGGACTCCAGCGCCGCTTGCCAGGCCTGACGGAAACGCTCGACATCAAGCCCTTCCACCGACACCCGCATCTGGTTGATGTAATCCCCCGAACCTTGCTCGTACAGGGTGTGGAAGAGCATGCCCTGCTGCATCGGCGACAGCGGATAAACGTTGTCCACCGCTTGCGGATCCGTGATCAGCGTATCGAGCTGCGCCTGAGTCAGCTCAGCCAGCGGGAAGTCCGACGGCGTCACACCGCGGTTGTGCGCTTCACAGCAATGGGCGATCAGCGCATTGAGTTCTTGCGCATAGTCGTCAGCCAGACGCTGGATCGTCGCCTGATTGAACATTTCGTGGCTGAACGACCAGCTGAGGTTGAGCTCACCACCATAGACCTTGCCGTTGATGTCCAGCCAGTTCGCCAGCGGTGCCAGCGAACTCTGTTCGCGGCCGGTGCTTTCACTGGCGGGCACAAACAGCGCGGCCTCGTCGAACTGGCTGTCGAACTGGCCCAGGTAGTTGAAGGTAATGCGCGGGACTGGCTGCGCGGCGAGCGTCTGTCGCGCGTGTTCATCGCCCAGGTAACGCAGGGCACCAAAACCCAGGCCCTTGTTCGGTACGCCACGCAGTTGTTCCTTGACTGACTTGAGCGAGTCGGCCAGGCCCACGGCCGGGGTCAGACGCACCGGGAACAGGCTGGTGAACCAACCAACGGTGCGGCTCAGGTCGATGTCGTCGAACAGTTCTTCACGGCCATGACCTTCGAGTTGGATCAGGGTCGAGGCCTGACCGGTCCAGCGGCAGATCACCCGCGCCAGTGCTGTCAGAAGCACATCGTTGATCTGCGTGCGATAGGCGGCGGGCGCCTGCTGCAACAGTTGGCGGGTCTGATCCGCATTCAGGCGGGTTTCCACGCTCACCGCGTGACGGTTTTGCAAGGTTGCCGCAGGGTTGTCGCAAGGCAGATCCGCGGGCGCTTCGCCCAACTGTCCGGCCCACCACGTCAGTTCGTCGTGCAGCTCGCCGGTGGCGAATGTTTGCAGACGTTGCGCCCAGTCCTTGAACGGGCTGGTCTTGGCCGCGAGCTTGATCCCCTGGCCGCTTTGCGCCTGCTCGCAGGCATTCTGCAAATCTTCCAGCAACACGCGCCAGGACACACCGTCGACCACCAGGTGGTGGATCGCCAGCAACAAGCGCTGGCTGCCGTCAGCCACATTCAACAGCACGGCGCGCAACAACGGGCCGTCTTGCAGATCGAGGCTGCCTTGCGCGGCGTCGCACACCGCTTCGATTTCGTCGGTGTGCTGCACGCCCGCCTGTTGCAGCAACGGCCGGTTATCCGGCGCGCGGTGCATGGCCGTCCAGCCTTCAGCGCCTTCGCTGAAGCTCAGGCGCAAGGCATCGTGATGCGCAACCAGCGCCTGCAAGGCCTGCTCGAGGACACTGGCGTCAATGGCCTGGGAAGGTTTCAGCAGCAACGACTGGTTCCAGCGCTGCCGCTCGGGAATCGCCAGTTCGAAGAATCGTTGCTGGAACGGCAGCAACGGCGTGCTGCCGGTGACAGCGCCCTGCTCGATGCTGAACGCCGCTTCACCCCGCTGAGCGACCCGGGCCAGACCTTGCACAGTCTGGTACTGGAACAGATCCTTGGGGGTGATGCGCAGGCCGGCCTGACGTGCACGGCTGACCACCTGGATGGAGATGATCGAGTCGCCGCCAAGGGTAAAGAAGTTATCCGTGACGCCTACCTGCTCCAGCCCGAGCACGGCTTGCCAGATCTCGCACAACTGCCGTTCGTTGTCGTTGCCCGGCGCCAGATAGGTGTGCTGCTCGAGCGCTGCGTCTGGTTTGGGCAAAGCCTTGCGATCGAGCTTGCCGTTGGGCGTCAGCGGCAGCTGTTCGAGGAACAGCAAATGCGCCGGCACCATGTATTCCGGCAGGTGCTCGCGCAGGCCGGCCTTGAGCACTTCACGCAGCCGCGCTCGTTCTTCGGCGTTACCCAGCGCAGCGCTCGGCACGATGTAGGCGACCAATTGCTGACCGCTCGCGCCTTCCTGCGCCAGCACCGCCAGTTCGCGCACCGTGTCTTGTTGCAGCAGACGCGCTTCGATCTCGCCCAGCTCGATGCGAAAACCACGCACCTTGACCTGATGGTCGATACGCCCGACGTATTGCAGGTTGCCGTCAGCCTGATAACGCGTCAGGTCACCGGTGCGGTAGAAACGCTCGCCCGGAGCGCCGAACGGGTTCGGCAGATACTTTTCTGCGGTCAACGCCGGCCGTGCCAGATAACCGCGCGTGATGCCGGCACCGGCCAGATACAGTTCGGCGGCGACGCCTTGCGGCACCGGTTGCAGCTCGCCATCAAGGACATAGCTGGCGGTGTGTTTCAGCGGCCGGCCGATGCTTGGCTGGCCACCGGCCGTGCGCCGTGTCCAGGTCGAATAGGTGGTGTCTTCCGACGGGCCGTACAGGTCGAAAACGTGTTCGACCGTCGGTTGCGCATACAAGGTGTCGACCAGCGACTGCTTGAGCGGCTCGCCGGCCAGATTGATGATGCGCACGCTCGGCGGGATCTCGCCGCTGCGTTGCAGGGCGGCAATCGCCGACGGCACGGTGTTGATCAGACGCACCTGATCGCGGGCCGGCAACTGCGGCAACTCCAGGGCATTACGGGCGATGATCAACGAACCGCCGTTGGCCAGGGTGACAAACAGCTCCCACACCGACAGGTCGAAACACACCGACGTCGAGGCCAGCACGCCCTGGATATCGTCGCGGCTGTACACCGATTGCGACCAGTCGATCAGCGCCAGCACGTTGCGGTGGGCAATCGCCACGCCTTTCGGTTTGCCGGTCGAACCGGAGGTGTAAATCACATACGCAAGGTTGTCGGCCGACACCCGCGTTTGCGGTGCATGCGCCGGGTACGCGGCGAAATCATCGGCGGCGTTGTCCATCAGCAGCACGTCAATGTCCGCCGCAATCGCCAGATTGGCGGCGACGTCCCGTTCGGTCAGCAGGCACAGCGCGCGGCTGTCTTCGAGCATGTAGGCGACGCGATCGGCCGGGTAATCCGGGTCGAGCGGCACGTACACGCCCCCGGCCTTGAGCACGGCCAGCAACGCGACCAGCAGATGCTCCGAGCGCTGCATCGCCACGCCGACGCGCACCTCCGGGCCGACGCCTCGCTCGATCAAGGCATGCGCCAATGGGTTGGCCCGTGCTTCAAGCTGGGCATAGGTCAGATGCCGCTCGGCAAAGGTCACCGCCCGCGCATCCGGGGTCCGAATCGCCTGACGAGCGATCAACTGATGAATGCACAGATCGCTGGCAAACGGTGCGTCCACGGGGTTCCAGTCGTGCAGCAATACCTGCCGCTCACGGGCATCGAGCAATGGCAACTCGCCGACACGTTGTTGCGCATCGCTGACGACAGCCTTGAGCAACGTCTGCAAATGCCTGCCCATACGCTCGATGGACGCCGCTTCAAACAGGTCCGTGGCATAGATCAGCGAGGCCCACACGCCTTCCGGCGATTCATGGGTTTCCAGGGTCAGGTCGAACTGCGCCGTGAGGCTGTCCCAGTTCACACTTTCAACGGCAAGCCCCGGCAATTGCATGGCCTGTCCGGCCTGCCGCGCGCCACTCTGGTGATTGAACATCACCTGGAACAACGGGCTGCGGCTCAGGCTGCGCTCCGGCGCCAGGGCTTCGACCAATTGCTCGAACGGCAGATCCTGATGCGCCTGGGCGCCCAGCGCCGATTGCCGGGCCTGGGCCAGCAAGGCGCTGAACGTCATGCTGCTGTCGAGGGTGGCACGCAAGACCTGGGTGTTGACGAAAAAGCCGATCAGCCCTTCGGTTTCCGCACGGTTGCGGTTGGCAATCGGCACGCCGATGCGAATGTCGTCCTGACCGCTGTAGCGATGCAGCAAGGTCTGGAACGCTGCCAGCAACAGCATGAACATCGTCACGCCTTCACGACGCGCAAGATCTTGCAGGCCTTTGCTCAACGCGGCGTCCAGCTGCATATCCAGACGTGCACCGCGATAGCTTTGCACCAGCGGGCGTGGGTGATCGGCCGGCAGTTCCAGCACGCCCGGATCCGAACCCAGATGCTCGACCCAATAGCTCAATTGCCGTTCGCGCTCACCGGCGTCCATCCAGCTGCGTTGCCACTGGGCGAAATCGGCGTACTGGATCGGCAACGGTGCCAGCGTGGCCGGTGCGCCCTGACTGAACCCGGCATAGAGCTCGATCAGTTCGCTGACCATCACTTGCATCGACCAGCCATCGGAAATGATGTGATGTTGCACCATCACCAGAACGTGGTCGTCCGGTGCCAGCCGCAGCAGGCAGACGCGCAGCAAGGTGTCCTGTTCGAGATCGAACGGGCGGGCAATTTCGGCTTCGATGGCCGCGCGCAAACGCGGCTCATCGACTTCGCCCTCCAGCTCGCGAACCTCGATCTGCAAGGCAAACGGCGCCTTGATCAGCTGAATGGCCTTGTCCTGATCACCTCGGGCAAACCCGGTGCGCAGACTCTCGTGACGCTCGATCAGCGTATCGAAACTGCGCTGCAGTACCGCCATGTCCAGGGCACCGCGCAAGCGCAACGCCGTGGGAATGTGGTACGCCGCGCTGTCCGGCTCCATCTGCCAGAGAAACCACTGCCGCTCCTGGGCATAAGACAAAAGCAGCGGTTCACCTTCGGTGCGCCGAAAAATCGGCGCGATGCCATAAAGGTTAATGCCCTGTTTGCCCAGTAGAATCGCCAGCGCCTTGCGTTTCTCGGGAGAAAGCGCGCCTACCGATTCAATCAACTGCTGCATGCCGTGGTCCTCTCAGGAAATCAGTTTTTCAAGTTCATCTGCTGATAAACGATTGAGAGCCTCCAAGGATTTAGCCAAAACATCATGAACGGGCTGCAAATCGGGTTGCAGGGCTTGTACGGCGTCGCTGAAAGCCGCCAGATCGGCACTGGCGAACAGGCTGGCCAACGGCACGTCGAAGCCCAGCAACTCGCGCAGACGCAGGGCCACCTGGGTGGCCAGCAACGAATGGCCGCCGAGTTCGAAGAAATTGTCCGTCAGGCCGACCCGCTCCAGTTTCAAGACGTCGGCCCAGACCCCGGCGATCTGCTGTTGCAGTTCACTATCAGGCGCCACATAGCTGTTTTGCAGCAGGCTGGCGTCCGGTTGTGGCAGGGCCTTGCGGTCAAGCTTGCCGTTGGCGGTCAGCGGCAGGCTGTCGAGCAGCAACAGGTGCGCCGGCACCATGTAATCCGGCAGGTTGTGCTTGAGCGCCTGGCGCAGGAGCTCACGCCACTGGCCCTGTTGGTCGAGTTCGACCGACTGATCGGCCACCAGATACGCCACCAGCTGCACGCCGCCGGCGCCTGGCTGATCCAGCACCACGGCCTGACGGATTTGCGGCAGTGCCAACAGTTGCGCCTCGATCTCACCCAGCTCGATCCGGAAACCACGGATCTTCACCTGATGGTCGATGCGCCCGGCGTACTCGATCCGGCCATCGGCGCGATAGCGCGCCAGGTCACCGGTGCGATACAGCCGCGCACCGTCGCCCCCGAACGGGTTGGGCACGAAACGCAAGGCGCTGAGGTCGGCACGCTTGAGATAACCGCGTGCCAGCCCGGCGCCGCTGACGTGCAACTCGCCGATGCAGCCCTTGGCCACCGGTTTCAGGTCGGCGTCGAGCACGTACCAGCCCAGGTCCGGGATCGGCTCGCCCAGCGGGCTGCCGGCGTCCTGTTCGAGATCGGCCAGGGTCAACGGACGGTAAGTCACATGAACCGTGGTTTCGGTGATGCCGTACATGTTGATCAGCTGTGGCGCGGTATCGCCGAAGCGTTCGAACCATGGGCGCAGGCTGCGTACTTCCAGCGCTTCACCGCCAAACACCACGTAACGCAACGACAGTTGCGGATCCTGGGGCGCGTCGCAAGCGACCTGCATCAGTTGCTTGAATGCCGACGGCGTCTGGTTGAGCACGGTGATCCGCTCGCGGCACAGCAGCGCATGGAACTCCTGCGGTGAGCGGCTGACGCTGTGCGGCACGATCACCAGGCGCCCGCCATGCAGCAGTGCGCCGAAGATTTCCCAGACCGAGAAGTCAAACGCGTAGGAGTGGAACAGCGTCCAGCGATCCTCGGCACCGAAGCTGAACCAAGGCTCTGTTGCCTCGAACAGGCGCAGCACGTTGTCGTGAGCCAGCAGCGTACCTTTCGGTTTGCCGGTGGAGCCCGAGGTGTAGATCACGTAAGCGAGGCTGGCGCTGTCGGCCCAGACCTGCGGGTCGGTTGCCAATTGATCCTGCCAGCGGCTGTCATCACCCAACAGCAGGGTTTCAACGCTCTCGGCAACCTCCAGGTGATCGAGCACACCCGGCTGCATCAGCAGCAGGGCAATGCCGCTGTCCTCGATCATGTACTGCAGACGTTCGGCCGGGTACTGCGGATCCAGCGGCAGGTAAGCCCCGCCAGCCTTGAGGATGGCGACCAGGCCGACGATCATTTCGATGGATCGCTCGGCAGCCAGACCCACCAGCACATCGGCACCGACACCCCGCGCGATCAGGGCATGAGCCAGACGGTTGGCACGGGCGTTGAGTTCGCCGTAGCTCAATTGCTCCTCGCCCAGACTCACGGCAATCGCCTGCGGTGCGCGACGCACGTGTGCTTCGATCAGCTGTGGCAGGGTGCGGGTTTGGGCAAAGGTGGCTGGCGCACGGTTCCAGTCGTGCAGCGTCGCCTGTTGTTGTGCGGCATCGAACAGGCTCAGATCGGCCAGCAGACGTTGCGCGGGCGAGTCGGCCATTTGCTGCAACAGGTGCTGCAAGTGGCCGGCGATCTGCTCGATCTGCGCAGCGCTGAAATGCTGCCGGGCATAGGCCAATTGCAACGACAGGCTGTCGCTCAGGTCCACCAGCACCGTCAACGGCAGGTTGGTCTGTTCCTGGCTGCGTGCCTGGTCGAAACGCAAGCCTTGCGGCGCACCGTTGTTCAACGCCTCCGACACCGGGTAGTTCTCGAACACCAGCAGGCTGTCGAACAAGCCTTCGCCGCGTTGCCCGGACCAGCGCTGAATGTCCGCCAGTGGCGTGTATTCGAATTCGCGCATGGCCAGGTTCAGCGCCTGCACCGTTTGCAGCCACTCACCGAGGGATTGCTCGACACGCGGGGTGGCGATCACCGGCAAGGTGTTGATGAACAAACCGATCTGTTGCTCGACACCTGGCAGCTCGGCCGGACGCCCGGCGACCGTAGCGCCGAACGCCACGGTCGGTTGCCCGGTGTAACGCTGCAACAGCAACAACCAGGCGGCCTGCACCACGGTATTGAGGGTGACCTTGTGCTGACGGGCGAACGCCCCCAGACGTTGAGTCTGCTCACGGTCCAGCCAACGGGTCTGCTGGTCGTAACCGCTCTGCCCGGCGGTCGCCAGCGTATCGAGGCAGCTGCGGGCCAGGTGGGTCGGCTCATCCAGGTCGGCCAGACGCTCAGTCCAGAATCGCTCGCTGGCCTGACCGTCCTGACGCTGCAGCCAGCCAATGTAATCGCCATAACGGCCCACCGGCGCGGCTGGGGTTTCACCGGCGTAGCGCTGCATCACTTCGCCGAGCAACTGCGAGTTGCTCCAGCCGTCCATGAGAATGTGATGGCTGGTGTAGATCATCTCAAAGCGGTCATCGTCAGTGCGGACCAGCACCAGACGCAGCAGGGGTGCCTGCAACAGGTCGAAGCCTTGTTGCAGTTGCTCCTGTGCCAGCACGTCGAGTGCTCCCGCAAGGTCAGCGCGACCGCGCCAGTCATGCAGGCTGAACGGCAACTCGGCCTGACGCTGGACGATTTGCAGCGGCTGCTCCTGCTCGGAAATCCACACAAAACGCGTGCGCAGAATCCCATGGCGATCAACGGCGCCCTGCCAGGCCTGACGCAGACGCTCGGGATCGAGGCCTTCGACGCTGACGCGCATCTGGTTGATGTAATCCCCCGAACCCTGTTCGTACAGGCTGTGGAACAACATGCCCTGTTGCATCGGCGACAGCGGGTAGATGTCTTCGACCTCGGCACCGGCGTCCGGCAAGGCATCGAGCTGTTGCTGGTCGAGCGGCGCCAACGGGAAGTCAGACGGCGTGACGCCGGCGTTCTGTGCAGCGCAGCAATGCTCGATCAGCGCCGCCAGTTCGATCGCGTACTCATCGGCCAGTCGCTGAATGGTGGCTTCATCGAACATCTCGCGGCTGAACGTCCAGCCCAGAGTCAACTCGCCCGCGTAAACCTGACCATTGAGTTCCAGCCAGTTGCCCAGTGGCGCCAACGGGCTCTGTTCGTCCCCGGCCTTTTCGCGGGCCGGGGCGAACAGCGCGCCGTCATCGAACTGGCGGTCGAATTGTCCGAGGTAGTTGAACGTGATGCGCGGTGTCGGCAGCGCCGCCAGCTCACGGCGGGTCGCTTCATCACCGAAGTAACGCAGCACGCCGAAGCCCAGGCCCTTGCCGGGAATCGCCCGCAACTGTTCCTTGATCTGCTTGATCGAACCGTCGACCGACGCAGTCGGGGTCAGGCGCACCGGGAACAGACTGGTGAACCAGCCGACGCTGCGACTCAGGTCAAGGTCGTCGAACAGGTCTTCACGACCGTGCCCTTCCAGCTGAATCAAGGTCGAAGCCTGCCCCGTCCAGCGACAGATGACTCGGGCCAGCGCGGTCATCAGCAAGTCATTGACCTGAGTGCGATACGCCGCCGGCGCCTGTTGCAGCAGTTGTCGGGTCAGCGCTTGATCGAGGCGTGTCTGTACGGTGTGCGCATCGCGGTTTTGCAGACTGGCCTGCGGATTGATGCACGGCAGGTCGACCGGCGCATCGGCCAGTTGTGTACGCCACAGCTCGAGTTCACCCGCGAGTCGTGGCGCGTGCTGTTGCAAACGTTCTGCCCAGTGCTTGAAGGCGCTGGTCTTGGCCGGCAGAACCAGGGGCTTGCCGTCGATGCGCTGCTGATAAGCGCTTTGTAGATCTTCCAGCAGAATCCGCCAGGACACACCGTCCACCACCAGGTGGTGCACCGCCAGCAGTAAGCGTTGCGAACCATCGGCCAGGGTCACCAGCAAGCCACGCAACAGCGGGCCTTGCGCCAGGTCGAAGCTGCGCTGCGCCGCAAGGCAGGCGTCCTGCAATTGTTGTTCATCGCTGACCGAAGCCTGCATCAACAGCTCGTGTCTGACGGTTGTTGCGTGGTGATTCGCGGTCCAGCCGTCGGTGGTTTCAGTGAACGACAGGCGCAAGGCATCGTGATGCTCGATCAACGCTTGCAAGGCTTGTTCAAGTGCGACGGCCTCGAGGCTGATGGCCGGCTTGAGCATCACCGACTGGTTCCAGTGGTGACGCTCGGCAATGTCTGTCGCGAAGAACCACTGCTGGAACGGCAGCAGCGGCGTAGCGCCGCCGACCGGGCCCTGATCGATCTGCCCCGCGCCATCGCCCAGCGTCGCCACACCCGCCAGCGCCTGGACGGTCTGGTACTGGAACAAGTCTTTGGGGGTAAAGCGGATGCCGGCCTGACGGGCACGGGCCACCACCTGAATCGAAATGATCGAATCGCCACCCAGTTCAAAGAAGTTATCGCCCAGCCCGACTCGCGGCAGCTTCAGTACATCGGCCCACACCGCGGCAATGCGCTGCTCCAGCGCATTGCGCGGCGCGATGTATTCCGCCTTGCCCGCCCCCCATTCAGGTTTCGGCAGCGCCTTGCGGTCCAGCTTGCCATTGGGACTCAACGGCATCTGCGCAAGATTCAGCCACTGATTGGGCACCATGTACTCCGGCAGTCCGGCGTGCAGATGCCGCATCAGGGCGTCGCGCCAGTCCGCGCTTTCTTCGTTCAACACCACGTAAGCGGTCAGCAGCTTGCCGTCGATCACCAGCACCGCCGCTTCACGGACGTTGCCATGCTCCAGCAGACGCGCTTCGATTTCACCGAGCTCGATACGCAAGCCGCGCAGCTTGACCTGATGGTCGATCCGGCCAGCGTATTCGATCACGCCGTCGGCGCGGTAACGCGCCAGGTCACCGGTGCGGTAGATCCGCTCGCCATCGCCATAGGGGCTGACGGCAAAACGTTCGGCGGTCAGCGCCGGACGCTGGTGGTAACCCCGCGCCAGACCGACGCCCGCCAGGTACAACTCGCCGAGCACACCGGTCGGCACCGGTTCGAGGTTATCGTCAAGGATGTAGCAGCCGAGGTTGGCAATCGGCTGTCCGATCGGCACGCTGTCGCGGCCCTCCTCTACACACGTCCAGTGCGTGACGTCGATGGCGGCTTCCGTCGGGCCGTAAAGGTTATAAAGCCCGACCGTTGGCAGTTTGGCGAAGACTTGCTGTTGCGCGTCCGCCGGCAGCGCTTCGCCGCTGCACACGATGCGTTGCAGGCTGGTGCACGTGGCAACGTCGGCGTCCTGCAGGAAGGCCTGCAACATCGACGGCACAAAGTGCAGCGTGGTGATGTGTTCGCGCTTGATCAACGCCACCAGTTTGGCTGGATCGCGGTGATCGCCCGGCGCTGCGACGACCAGCCGTGCGCCGGTCATCAGTGGCCAGAAGAACTCCCACACCGAAACGTCAAAGCTGAACGGCGTCTTCTGCAGCACGCTGTCGCCCGCGCCGATCTCATAGGCCTGTTGCATCCAGCACAGACGGTTGGTCAGGGCGACATGACGGTTGCCGGCACCTTTCGGTTTGCCGGTGGAACCGGAGGTGTAGATCACATAGGCGAGGTTTTCCCCGGTGACCGCGACGTCCGGATTGTGGCTGGCGAAGCCCTCCAGCGATGCTTCAAGCAACAGGGTTTGCACCTGCCCGTTCAATGGCAAGGCATCGAGCAGATGCGCCTGGGTCAGCAACAGCTGCACGCCGCTGTCTTCGATCATGTAGGCCAGGCGATCCTGCGGGTATTCCGGGTCGAGCGGCACGTAGGCGCCTCCGGCCTTGAGCACGGCCAACAGACCGACGACCATTTCCATCGACCGTTCGGCAGCGATGCCGACCAGGCTTTCAGGTCCGACACCCAGCGCCATCAGCTTGTGTGCCAACCGGTTGGCGCGGGCATTGAGCTGCGCGTAGCTCAGGCATTCATCGGCGAACTTCAGCGCTGCGGCGTCCGGGGTGCGCAGGACCTGTGCCTCGATCAGCTGCTGCACGCTCAGGTGTAACGGGTACTCGGTGGCGGTAGCGTTCCAGTCTTCGAGAATCCGTTGGCGTTCTTGCGCGGCGAGCATCGGCAACGCAGCGACCGATTGCTGCGGCGCTGCGACAATCGCCCGCAACAATGCCTGCCAGTGTTCGAACAGGCGCGCGATGGTTGCCGCTTCAAACAGGTCGCTGGCGTAGGTCAGGCTGACCATCAGCCCGGCGGCGGTTTCCGTGGTGTCCAGGGTCAAGTCGAACTGTGCGGTGGCGCTGTCCCACGGCAGGCCTTCGATGCGCAGATCCGCCACATCGGTGACCGGCGCGGCGTCACGCTGATGGTTGAACAGCACCTGGAACAACGGGCTGTGGCTGAGGCTGCGCTCCGGCGCCAGTGCTTCCACCAATTGCTCGAACGGCAGATCCTGATGCGCCTGGGCGCCCATTGCAGCCTGCCGGGTCTGCGCCAGCAGATCACGGAAACTCAGGTCGCCGGCAAACTGTGCGCGCATCACCTGGGTGTTGACGAAGAAGCCGATCAGGCCCTCGGTCTCGGCGCGGTTGCGGTTGGCAATCGGCACGCCGACGCGGATATCGTCCTGACCGCTGTAGCGGTGCAGCAGGGTCTGGAACGAGGCCAGCAAGAGCATGAACATCGTCACCCCCTCACGTCCGGCAAGCGCCTGCAACTGCGCGCTCAATGCAGATTCCAATGGCGCCTCCAGCCGCGCGCCACGGTAGCTCTGCACCGCCGGACGCGAATGGTCCAGCGGCAACTCCAGCACCGGTTGTTCGCCGCCAAGCTGGCCCACCCAATAATCGAGTTGACGCTGCCGCTCGCCCGCCTCCATCCACTGCCGTTGCCACTGCGCGAAATCGGCGTATTGCAGCGGCAGCGCGGCCAGTTCGAGCGGTTTTCCGGCGCGTTCTGCGGCATACATCGCCATCAATTCGCGCACCATCACTTGCATCGACCAGCCGTCAGACACGATGTGGTGCTGGGTGATCACCAATACGTGATCACCCGCCGCCAACCGCAACAGACTGACGCGCAGCAGCGGCCCGTTCAGCAGATCGAACGGCTGGCGAATCTGCGCCTGCACCCAGCTCGAAAGATTGTCCTCGGCGTCGAGGCTGTGCTGTTCAATCGTCAATTGGCCGTGCGCATGCACCACCTGCACAGTGCGCTCGTCGTCCTGGTGGAACGTGGTGCGCAACGGTTCGTGACGCGCCACCAGTTGATTGAAGCTGTTCTGCAACCCGACGATGTCCAGAGCACCGCGCAAGCGCAGCGCACTGGGCACGTGGTAAGCAGCACTGTCCGGCTCCAGCTGCCAGAGGAACCACTGCCGTTCCTGGGCATAAGACAACGCCAGTGCAGCACCGCGCTGCAGCGCCAGCATCGGCACGCTTTCGCTGTGTTGCAGGGTGGCGCAGGCGGCGGCAAAGGCTTGCAGCGTCGGCTGCTCGAACAGGGTGCGCATCGGCACATCGAGTTTGAGCGTCTGGCGGACCCGGGAAATCACCTGGGTGGCCAGCAGCGAGTGACCGCCTCGCTCGAAGAAGTGATCGTTGAGCCCCACCGCGCCGGACTCCAGCACGGCTTCCCAGATCTGCGCCAGTTGCAGTTGCAGCAAGGTCTGCGGCGCAACATATGCGCACAGGTCCTGGCTCAGCTCGACTTTCGGCAGTGCGGTGCGATCAAGTTTGCCGTTGTTGTTCAACGGCAACGCGTCCAGCGACAGCAGGTGCGCCGGCACCATGTAATCAGGCAGCAGCTGTTGCAGCGAAGCCTTGAGCGAGTCCAGCCACTGCGCCTGCGCGGTCGCAGGTTCGGTTCCTGTCTCGGGCACCACATAAGCCACCAGTTGCGCGCCACCCGGGAAATCCTGCGCGATCACCGCAGCGGCGCGCACGCCCTCCTGTGCTTGCAGGCAGGCTTCGATTTCACCCATTTCAATGCGCAAGCCACGGATCTTCACCTGGTGGTCGATACGCCCGGCGTACTCCAGATCAGCGTTTTCGTTGTAACGCGCCAGGTCGCCACTGCGATACAGCCGCGCCCCCGGCTCGGTGGCAAACGGGTCTGGCAGGAAACGTTCGGCGGTGAGGGCCGGACGATCGAAATACTGCTGCGCCAGACAGGCACTCGCGCCAATGCACAACTCGCCGACGCCACCGGCAGGCAGCAATTGCCCGGCGCTGTCGAGCACGTACAACGCGCGGCCAGCAATGGCCCGGCCAATCGGAATGCCGAAGCTGTCGCTGGCATCGCTCAAGCGGCAGTCGTGAACGCTCGACACCACCGTCGCCTCGGTCGGCCCGTAGGTGTTGAGCAAGCGCACGTGGCTCAGTCCTGCTTCGTGCCACAGGCGCAGCCCTTCGACCGACATGGCTTCGCCGCCGACATGCACCTGACGCAACGCGCCCAGACCGGTGATGTTGCCGCCCGCGCATTCACGCGCCAGCAAGAACCAGTAGGCCGCCGGCAAGTCCGCCAGAGTCACGCCATGGTCGACGATCTCGTCCGCCAGTTGCACGACGTCCCAGAGTTCGTCGCCGCGCATGATCAGCGCCGCGCCGACACACAGCGGCGGGTAACACTGCTCGACAAAACCGTCGAAGCTGAAGGTCGCAAACTGCAGCACGCGATCATCGGCCGTGAGCGCCGAATACTCGGCACCGGTCTGGCAGAACTCGCGCAGCGCCGCGTGAGCAATCGCCACGCCTTTTGGCTGACCGGTGGAGCCCGAGGTGTAGATCACGTAGGCCAGGTCATCGGCCGTGGCGTGATTCAGCGGATCGCTGTCCGGATAAGCGCCCAGCGTCTGGATGATGTCGTCCAGCTGCAAATACTCCAGGCCAGCCGCAAGCGGCACGTCTTGCAGGAGAGCGGATTCATCGAGCAGCAGATCGACACGGCTGTCTTCGATCATGTAGGCCAGACGCTGGGCCGGGTAGTTGGCATCAAGCGGCACGTACGCGGCGCCCGTCTTCAGCACTGCCAGCAGGCTGACGATCATTTGCGGGCCACGACGCAGCGCCAGGCCGACACGCTTGCCCGGCGCCGCACCGCTGGCCAGCAAACGGTGGGCGAGGCGATTCGCCTGGCGGTTCAGTTCGTCATAGCTCAGGCGCTGTTCACCGCACTGCACGGCCAGCGCCTGCGGTGTGGCTTTGGCCTGCGCGGCAATGCGTTCGTGCACCAGACCTGCATGCTGCAACTGCAACGCTGGCGGCTGACACTGGGCGAGCATGGCGCGCGTGGTGGCGTCATCGAGCAGCGTCAGGTTGCCCAGGCAGCCTGTGGCATTGCTGATCAGTTGCTCAAGCAAGTGGCGCAGGTTGGCGCAGAGCCTGTGCACCTGGGCGGCGCTGAATCGTGCAGCGTCGTAGCTCATCTCCAGGCTCAGCGTGGCACCGAGTTCGATACCCAGCGTCAGCGGATAGTGGGTGCGTTCGTGGTTGTGCAGGTTGCCGAAGGTCAACCCGGCCGGAGCACCTTGTTTCAGCGCCTCGGCGACCGGGAAGTTTTCGAACACCAGCAGGCTGTCGAACAGCGCCGAGCCCTGATGCCCTGCCCAACCCTGAATGTCGTACAGCGGCACATGCTCGAACTCACGCAGGGCCAGGTTCTGCGCCTGCAGATCAGCCAGCCACTGCCCGACGCGGTGATCCGGGCGCGGGTTGCACACCAGCGGCAGGGTGTTGATGAACAGCCCCAGTTGCTGCTCGATGCCCGGCAGCGGCGCCGAACGACCGGCCACTGTGGCGCCGAACGCTACGCAGTCCTGTCCGGTGTAGCGTTGCAGCAGCAGGCTCCAGGCCGCTTGCAACAACGTGTTGAGGGTGACTTTCTGCTGACGGGCGAACTCACCCAGACGCCGTGTTGCGGCTTCGTCGAGCACCTCGCGATGTTCGTCTGTGCCGTGGCCGCCCACGGGTGGACGCAGGGTGTCGGCAAGCAGCGTCGGCGCCTGCAACGGGGCCAGCGCAGCATTCCAGAACGCCTTGCCGGCGCCCGCCGACTGCTGCTGCAACCAGCCCATGTAATCGCGGTAATGCCCGACCGGCGCCGGCAGTGAGCGCCCGGCGGCGTAGTGGGAAATCACTTCGCCGAGCAACTGCGCATTACTCCAGCCGTCCATCAGGATGTGATGGCTGGTGTAGATCAAGTGCCAATGATCGGCGCCGGCGCGCACCAGTTTCAGGCGCAGCAACGGCGCGCAGTCGAGTTCGAAACCCTGCGCCCGCTCGGTCTCGGCCAGCGCATCGGTGTCAGTGTTGTCCAGTATCTGCAGCGGCAGTTGCACCTCGCGGCTGATCACCTGATGGGCGCTGTCCAGGCCTTGCCAGTGGAAGCTGCTGCGCAGCACATCATGACGCGCCAGCGCCGCTTGCCAGGCACTGGCAAAACGCTGCGGATCAAGGCCCTGGATGTCCAGACGCATCTGGCTGATATAGGCCTCGGCCTGCGGTTCGTACAAGGTGTGGAACAACATGCCCTGCTGCATCGGCGACAGCGGATAGACATCTTCGATGACAGCGGCGGCGACCGGCAACGCATCCAGTTGCGCCTGGCTGAGGCGTGCCAACGGGAAGTCCGATGGCGTCGCTTGCGCGGTGTCGAGGGTGCAGCAGTGCTCGATCAGTGCCGTCAGTTCGGCGGCGTAGCGATCAGCCAGCCTTTGCACGGTGGCACTGTCGAACATCTGCGAACTGAAGCCCCAAATCAGGCTCAATTCGCCGCCATAAACCTGGCCTTCGATCGTCAACCAGTTATCCAGCGGCGCCTGTGAATCCTGGGCGACACCGCCGGACTCGGTGGATGGCACCAGCAACGCCTGCTCATCGAACTGCCGGTCGAATTGCCCCAGATAGTTGAAGGTGATGCGCGGCGGCGGCAGCAACGCCAGCTCTTCACGCACCGACGGCGCTGCCAGATAACGCAGCACGCCGTAACCCAGACCTTTGTCCGGCACCGCACGCAGTTGTTCTTTGATCGCCTTGATCGAACCGTCGAGATCCTCGCTCGCCACCAGATTGACGGCGAACAGGCTGGTGAACCAGCCGATGCTGCGCGTCAGGTCGATGTCGTCGAACAGGTCTTCACGGCCATGGCCTTCGAGTTGAATCAAGGTGCCCGGCTGACCGCTCCAGCCACTGATGGTGCGCGCCAGTGCCGTCAGCAGCAGATCGTTGACCTGCGTGCGATACGCCGCCGGCGCCTGTTGCAGCAACTGGCGCGTGCGCTCGGCGTCCAGACGCCATTCGATCTTTTCCCCGAAGCGGTTTTGCAGGCTGCCTTCAGGGCGCTCGCACGGCAGATCCCGTGCGTCGTGGTGCTGGGCTTTCCAGTAAGCCAGTTGATCGTCGAAGCGCGAAGCCTCGGTGCTCAGGCGCGCCGTCCAGCTCTGGAACGCGCTGGTTTTGGCCGGCAATTGCACGCCACCGCCCGCCGCCAGCTGTTCGTAGGCTTGCTGCAGATCTTCCAGCAACACGCGCCACGACACGCCGTCCACCACCAGGTGATGGAGGATCAGCGACAGGCGCTGACTGCCATCGGCCATGGTCACCAACACGGCACGCAACAACGGCCCGTTGGCCAGATCAAGACTGCGCTGGGCATCGTCGCAATGGGCGGTCAGTTGCTCGGTCGTCTCGGCCGTGCGCAGCCACAGATCAGCGCGTTCGACCTGTGCGGCGTACGCTTGCTGCCAGCCTTCGGCGCCCTCGACAAAACGCAGGCGCAAGGCATCGTGATGATTGATCACATGGGTCAATGCGGCATCGAGCCACTGCGCATTCAGCGCCTCGCGCGGGGTCAGCAACAGGGACTGGTTCCAATGTTCACGCCGAGGCATCACCCGGCTGAAGAACTGCTGCTGGATCGGCCCTAACAAGGCCTCGCCCGTGACCGGCGCCTGATCCACTGAACTGTGGCTGTCGAGGATCGCGACCAGCGCCAGACTGCGCACAGTCTGATACTGGAACAGATCGCGCGGGCTGATACGGATCCCGGCCTGCCGCGCGCGGCTGACCACTTGAATCGAAATGATCGAATCGCCGCCCAGCTCGAAAAAGTTGTCCTCCAGCCCCACGCGTTGCAAACCGAGCACGTCTTCCCAGATCGCCGCCAGGGCTTTTTGCATGGCATCCTGCGGCGCGACAAAAGCTTGCTGCGGCGCGGCATCCGGCTGCGGCAAGGCTTTGCGATCGAGCTTGCCGTTGGCGGTGACCGGCAATTTGGCCAGCGTCATCAGGTAGGTCGGCACCATGAATTCCGGCAGGCTGCCGAGCAGCCACGCCTTGACGTCCTGTTGCCATTGTTCGTCTGCCTGAGCAGTTTCCAGCACCAGATAGCCGACCAGATGTTTGCCGCCCTGCACCAGCACCACGGCTTCACGCACCAGCGGATGCTGCATCAGACGGGTTTCGATTTCGCCCAGCTCGATACGCAAGCCACGCAGCTTGACCTGATGATCGAGACGCCCGAGGTATTCGATGACGCCGTCGGCACGTTGGCGTACCCGGTCACCGGTGCGGTACAGACGCGCGCCTTCGTGGAACGGGCACGGGACAAAACGCTCGGCGGTCAGCCCCGGGCGCTGGTGATAACTGCGCGCCAACCCTGCTCCGCCCAGGTACAGCTCACCCGCCACGCCGCTCGGCACCGGCATCAGTTCGGCGTCGAGCACATGGGTGCGCAGGTTGGCGATCGGCCGTCCGATCGGCACGCTGTCGGCACCTTCGTCGACACAGGTCCAGTGGGTGACGTCGATGGCCGCTTCGGTCGGGCCATACAGGTTATAGAGCCCGGCGTTCGGCAGCTTGGCAAACACCTGCAGTTGCGCGTCCAGCGGCAGCGCCTCGCCGCTGCAGACAATGCGCTTGAGACCGACACAGGCCTCGACGCCCGGCTCATGAATGAACGCCTGCAACATCGAGGGCACAAAGTGCAGCGTGCTGATGCCGTAGTGGTTGATGGTCTCGATCAACAGCGATGGATCGCGGTGCGCGCCCGGCGCTGCCACGACCAGTCGGGCGCCGGTCAGCAGCGGCCAGAAAAACTCCCAGACCGACACGTCAAAACTGAACGGTGTCTTCTGCAGCACCGAATCGCTGGCATCCAGCCGGTAAGCCTCCTGCATCCAGCACAAACGGTTGACCAGCGCCGCATGACTGTTGCCGGCGCCTTTCGGTTTACCGGTGGAGCCGGAGGTGTAAATCACGTACGCGAGGTTTTGCGGATCGATGACCGCCTCGACACGGCCTTCGCTGTAGCGATCCAGCCATTCGGCTTCCTGATCAAGCGTAATGACGTTCACCCCGGCCGTTGGCAGCGACGCCAGCAACGCGCTCTGGGTCAGCAGCAAGGTAATGCCGCTGTCCTCGATCATGTAGGCCAGGCGCTCCTGCGGGTACTCCGGATCCAGCGGCACATAGGCGCCCCCGGCCTTGAGAATCGCCAAAAGGCCAATGACCATTTCCAGCGAACGCTCGACACAGATCCCCACCAGGCTGTCGGCCCGCACGCCTTGCTCACGCAGCAGATGGGCCAGTTGGTTGGCCCGCGCGTCGAGTTGCGCGTAGCTCAGGGTTTGTTCGCCGAACACCAGCGCCGGTGCATCCGGGGTGCGGGTCACCTGGGCTTCGATCAATTGATGAATGGGTTGCTCGGTGGGATAAACCGCTGTTGCACCGTTCCAGGCCTGCACCAGCGTGTACTGCTCATCCGCGTCCAGCAACGGCAGCTCGCCAATGCGTTGCGCAGGATCAGCGACCATGGCCTTGAGCAGACGCAACCAGTGGCGCGCCATGCGTTCGATGGTCGGCGCGTCGAACAGGTCGCTGGCGTAAGTCAGTGCGGCGTGCAGCTTGCCGCCCTTCTCGTAGGTGTCGAGTGTCAAGTCAAACTGAGTGGTGCGGCTTTGCCAGTCGAGGCTGTCGAGCACCAGGCCCGAGGCTGTGCCCAGGGCGGCGATATCGGCCACCTGCGGCTGGTGGTTGTACATCACCTGGAACAGCGGCGTGTGACTGAGGCTGCGCTCCAGTTTCAGTGCTTCGACCAGTTGCTCGAACGGCAGATCCTGATGCGCCTGGGCGCCGAGCGCCGTCTCTTTGACCGCCTGCAGCAACGCATCGACGCGCGTCTGGCCATCGACTTTTGTGCGCAGCACCTGGGTGTTGACGAAGAAACCGATCAGACCTTCGATCTCGGCGCGATTGCGGTTGGCAATCGGCACGCCGACACGGATATCGGTCTGCCCGGTGTAACGGTGCAGCAGCGCATTGAACGCGCCAAGCAACAACATGAACAACGTGACCTGATGTTGTTGCGCGGTGGCGCGCAGCTGGTCGGCCAACTGGCCGTCGACGGCAAACTCATGGCGCGTGCCGCGATAGCTCGGCATGGCCGGACGCGAATGGTCCAGCGGCAGTTCCAGCACGGGATGCTCATCACCCAGTTGCGCCTGCCAATACTCCAGTTGCCGCGCTTGCTCGCCGGCCTCCAGCCAGCGACGCTGCCACAGGGCGTAATCGCTGTACTGAACCGGCAGGACTGCCAGCGCCGGCGACTGGCCGGCGTCAAAGGCGTCGTAGCAACGGATGAATTCGTCGATCAGCACGTTCATCGACCAGCCATCGGAAACGATGTGGTGCAGGGTCAGCAGCAAGACGTGCTCCTGCTCGGCGAGCTTGAGCAAGGTGACTCGCAGCAACGGCCCGACCGCCAGATCGAACGGCAACACCGATTGCTGCTCGGCGGCACGAACAACCGCTTCCTCGCGTTCGGTGGCCGGCAGCGTAGTGAAATCTTCATGATGGATGTTCAAGGTCGCCGGGGCCGGCACTTGCAGCAGGCTGTCATCCGCCTGGCGCTGGAACACCGTGCGCAAGGTTTCATGTCGCGCCACCAGCGCAGCAAAGGCCTGCTCCAGCGCTGACAGATTCAGCCGCCCGGTCAGGCGTACCGCGCCCGGCAAGTTGTAGGCGCCGCTGTGCGGATCCAGTTGCCAGAGAAACCACATCCGTTGCTGCGCGTAAGACAACGCCTGGCGATCGTCGGCCTCGATCCCGGCGGGAATCGGGAAACGGGCGAAATCCACGCCCTCCTTTTGCAGGGCCGCGAGGAACATCTGGCGCTTTTCCAGGGGCAACCCGATAAACCGGCGAGCAAGTTTCAAGGAGTCTTCAGCATTCATTTCTTAGCATCCGGATCAGTAGGCAGGAAGCACAAAGGCACGTCGTCCCTATAAAACGAATGCACATCGGAAAAATTAGCGAATGAGAAGAACTATCAGGAGGGAAGCAGGCGGGAATTTTCAGACGGACAGGAAACCCTGTGGGCGCGATCAGCTCGCTCACACAGGGTTTCCCGTTGTTCAGGCAATGGCGGGTATTGAGTGCCGGCGATGGTGTACGTCGAGCTGATCCTTGATGACCTTCAGCACCTTGGCCTCGTGTTCATGGATGAAGAAATGACCGCCAGCAAGCATGTCCACGGAGAAACTGCCGAGGGTTTCCTTGCTCCAGCCGATCAATTGCTCGGTGGTCGCGCGGTCGGTCGTACCACCCAGCACATGCACCGGGCATTTGAGCAGCGGACGCTGAATCCGCTGAAAACGTCCGCACAACAGAAAGTCGGCACGCAGCACCGGCAGGGTCAGGCTCATCAATTCGGCATTGGCGAGAATTTCCTCGCTGGTGCCATTCAAGGTGCGTAACTGCTCGATCAGTTCGGCATCGCTTTTCGGTTCGGCAAAGCCGCGGTCATATTCACTGCGCAGCGTCGGCGCCGCCGTGCCGGAGGCGAACAGCGCAACCGGCTCCGGCAACCCCAGAGCGCGCAAGGCATGGGCCAGTTCGCAGGCCAGCAGCGCGCCAAGGCTGTGGCCGAAAATGGCATAAGGCGCACGCAGGGTCGTTTGCAGTTCGCTGGCCAACTGACGGGCCAGCGCCCGCATGTCGGTTTGCAGCGCTTCGCCAAAACGTGCGCCGCGACCCGGTAGCTCTACCGGCTGTAGCGTCAGCCACTGCGGCAATTTGCGGCGCCAGCGGCTGTAGACCATGGCACTGGCGCCCGAATAAGGAAGGCACAGCAATGTCAGCTGAGTCACCCGGCTTACCTCGAAAAGTTGTCTGTATAAAAGAACGAAGGCGGCCCTGCAGAAATTAGCCCGCGCGCGTCTATCCAGTCATTTCAAGTGGCGGAAACTCTGCACCGCCGAGCCCAGCACCACCGCCCCGGCGGCAATCGCCAGCCAGAAGCCGCTGCGCGCACCGAACGCATCCACCAGTGCGCCGGAACCGGCGGCGCCGATGGCCACGCCGATGCTCAAACCGGTCACCAGCCAGGTCAGGCCTTCGGTGAGTTTGGCCGGCGGCACGATGCGCTCGATCAACGCCATCGCCACGATCAGGGTCGGCGAGAAGAACAGCCCGGCGATGAACACCGCGACAGCCAACCCGAAAATGTTGTTCGCCAGCAACAACGGCAAAGTGGTCACCGCCGTCGCGATCCCGCCATACAGAAACAACCTGGACAACGGCAGTTTCGAGCGCATCGCGCCGAAGGCGATACCGGCCAGACAGGAACCGATGGCGTACACCGAGAGCACGATGCTTGCCGCCGCCGGCTGGCCCTGCTGCTGGGCGAACGCGACGCTGACCACATCCACCACGCCGACGATCACGCCCATGGCAAGCATCAACGCCAGCAGCCACTGCACGTCGGTCGAACGAATGATCGAGCCTTGATGCTGCGATTCGTGCGGATGCACCGGCGGCTCGGTGCTGCGCTGGGCGACGAACGCCGTAACGCCGATGGCCAGCATCAACAACGCCGCCAACGGTCCGGCCTCAGGGAACACGCCGACGCACAAGCCCACCGACAACGGCGGGCCGACGATGAAGCAGACTTCGTCGAGCACCGACTCCAGCGCATACGCGGTCTGCAATTGCGGCTGGCCGCGATAGATTTCGGTCCAGCGCGCCCGCGCCATCGCCGACATGCTCGGCATGCAACCGGCCAGTGCGGCGCAGACAAACAGCGTCCAGGTCGGCGCCTGCAAACGGGTACACAATAGCAACATCAACAGCGCGCCTCCGCCGATCAGCGCCGCCACCGGCAGCACCCGCCCCTGGCCGAAACGGTCCACCAACCGTGACACCTGCGGCGCGCAAAACGCCGTGGCCAGCGCAAACGTCGCCGCCACCCCACCCGCCAATGCGTAGCCGCCGGTCAATTGCGAGAGCATGGTGATCACACCGATACCGGTCATGGAAATCGGCATGCGCGCGATCATCGCCGCCATCACAAAAGCCCGGGCACCGGGGGCGTTGAACAGTTCGCGGTAAGGGTTTGCCATCGGATGCAGCCTCATCAGGGGCGGCCAAGTTGCCACAAAGCCTGACAGCCGGGGAAGCGCGCAATTGTTGGTGGAGTGTGAAGTCCCTGTGGCGTGCAGGGCCAATCGCTGCAGCATAAAGCTGTCGATGATTTCATGTACGCGGATGAACTCTCGCCGCCGCCCATCAGTCAGCTAAGTAAGCCCTCAACCCAAGGCGCGACCCTGCATGCAGATTTCCCTCGCCCGCCAAGTGGCTCTTGTCACCGGCGCCAGTTCCGGCATCGGCCACGGTGCCGCCAAAGCCCTGGCCGACGCCGGTGCTGCCGTGGTCATCAACTACAACCGTCAGGCCGAGCCCGCCGAAGCGCTGGCCCGGCAGATCGTCGCCGACGGTGGCCAGGCCATCGCCATTGGCGCCGACGTTTCGAAGGAGGAAGACGTTGAGCGGCTGTTCCAGCAGACCCTCGACGCCTTCGGCACACTGGACATTCTGGTGGCCAATTCCGGCCTGCAAAAAGACGCGGCGGCGGTGGATCTGTCGCTGGCCGACTGGAACGCGGTGATCGGCGTCAACCTCACCGGCCAGTTCCTCTGCGCCCGTGCCGCGCTGCGGATCTTCAATCGCCAGGGCGTGCGCGAAGGCGTCTCCCGGGCTGCCGGCAAGATCATCCACATGAGTTCGGTGCACCAGCGCATCCCTTGGGCCGGGCACGTCAATTACGCAGCGTCCAAGGGCGGCGTCGATCAGTTGATGCAGACCCTGGCCCAGGAAGTCAGCCACCAGCGCATCCGCATCAACGGCATCGCGCCGGGGGCGATTCGCACGGCCATCAATAAAGACGCCACCGAAGGCGACGCCGCGCAGGACCTGCTCAAACTCATCCCCTACGGTCGCATCGGCGATGTCGAGGACGTGGCCAACGCGGTGGTGTTTCTCGCCTCCGATGCCTCCGACTACATCGTCGGCACCACCCTGTTCATCGACGGCGGCATGAGCCTCTATCCGGAGTTCCGTGGTAATGGCTGAGCATCAATCCGAACGACAAAGCCCCATCGACGCCCACGGCATCATTGGCGACCTGCGCAGCGCCGCGCTGGTCAATGACAAGGGCAGCGTGGATTTCTTCTGCTGGCCGGAGTTCGACAGCCCGTCGATCTTCTGCTCGCTGCTGGACACGCCCGACGCGGGGATTTTCCAACTCGCCCCGGACCTGCCCGATGCCCGGCGCGAGCAGATCTACCTGCCGGACACCAACGTCCTGCAAACCCGCTGGCTCAGCGACCACGCCGTGGTGGAAATCACCGATCTGCTGCCCATCGGCGACAACGACGATGCCTTGCCGCTGTTGATGCGCCGGGTGCGGGTGGTCAGCGGGCAGGCGACGTTTCACCTGCGCTGCGCAGTGCGGCATGACTACGCCCGCGCTGAGACCCGCACCGTCATCGATAAACAGGATGTGCTGTTCAGCGCCAGCGGGCAGCCGACACTGCGGCTGGCCTCGGATCAAGCCCTGAACGTCGATAACAATGCGGCGGCTGCGCAATTCACCCTCAAGCAGGATCAGACGGCGGCGTTCATGCTCGGCGCCAGCGACGATCCGCGCTTTGCCGAAGGCGCCGCGCAGCTGTGCATCGAACGCACGCTGAAGTTCTGGCGCGACTGGATCGGCCAGTCCAACTATCGCGGTCGCTGGCGGGAAATGGTCAATCGCTCGGCCCTGGCCCTGAAGCTGCTGACCTCGCGCCAGCACGGCGCAATCCTCGCCGCCGCCACCTTCGGTCTGCCGGAAACACCCGGCGGCGAACGCAACTGGGACTATCGCTACACCTGGATCCGCGACGCCTCGTTCACCGTCTACGCCTTCATGCGCCTGGGGTTTGTCGACGAAGCCAACGCCTACATGCGCTGGCTGCGCGGGCGGGTCAGCGACTGCTGCGGCCAGTCATCGATGAAGCTGAACATCCTCTACGCCATCGACGGCCGCCAGGAACTGCCGGAAACCGAACTCACGCATTTGGCCGGGCATGGCGGTGCCAAACCGGTGCGCATCGGCAATGGCGCGTACGACCAGATTCAACTGGATATCTTTGGCGAACTGATGGACGCCGTTTATCTGGTCAACAAGTACGGCGACGCGATTTCCCACGAAGGCTGGCAACACGTGACGGAAGTGGTCGATCAGGTCTGTGAGACCTGGCAGACCAAGGACGTAGGCATCTGGGAAATGCGTGGTGAGCAACATCACTTCCTGCACTCACGGCTGATGTGCTGGGTGGCGCTGGACCGGGCGATCCGTCTGGCCTCAAAACGCTCGCTGCCGGCGCCCTTCGCCCGCTGGGACCAGACCCGTCAGGCCATCCATGCCGACATCTGGGACAACTTCTGGAACGAAGAGCGCGGACACTTCGTGCAATACCAGGGCGGCACCGCACTGGATGGCTCCATGCTGCTGATGCCGCTGGTGCGCTTCGTCAGCGCCAAGGATCCGAAATGGCTGGCGACGCTGGAAGCCATCGAGAAACATCTGGTGCGTGACGGCATGGTTTATCGCTATCGCAACGACGATGCCGGCATCGACGGTTTGTCCGGCACTGAAGGCGCCTTCGCCGCGTGCTCGTTCTGGTACGTGGAATGCCTGGCCCGCGCCGGGCAAGTGGAAAAGGCCCACCTGGAATTCGAGCAACTGCTGCGCTACGCCAATCCGCTGGGGTTGTACGCCGAGGAATTCGACAACCGCGGCCGGCATCTGGGCAACACGCCCCAGGCGTTGACCCATCTGGCGCTGATCAGCGCGGCGAGTTTTCTCGATCGCAAGTTGAGTGGGGAGAAGAATTACTGGCAGCCGTAGTCGTCCTTTTTCGATAGAGCCTGTAAGAAAGATCTCCACTCCAACCGCCGTTTGTAGGATGGCCACCTACGAACGGCAAACACCCCTGAGCCTTTCACTACAAGGGCTTGCCCACACAATCGATTCCTTTCGATACAACTTGTTGATGGCACGACCTACAACAACCTGCCAACCCCGTGTAACGCTTGGCCCGCAACTCGCACTTACACCCCGAAATACCTTGTTGCCAGCTGTTACATCCCCCCCTACCATCCACCGCAACGGGCACAGCGGAGCTGTCCAATAAAAACCCGATTCAAGGAACCAGAATGAGCCAACGCATCCACCGCCAGATCGATACCCCACTGCGCACCGGCCTGAAGCGCGACGAACTGTGGGAAGCCACCGACAAGGGCCTGATCAAATGCTGGGAAATCGGCCGCCAGCGCGCCACCCGCTTCCCCGACCTCGCCCAACGCTGTCGTGCCGATGAACTGCCGGTACTCGGCTGGAAAGGCGGGGTCAGTCGCAGCCTGAAGAAGAATGAAAAATACGGATCACTGAAATACCTCGCCCAGTGGCAGGGGTTGCGTGGGGAAGATCTGGATATTGATCTGGGTGCAGAGCGAGTCATGACCTGCTCGCGGACCAAGATGGTGGTGACGTTTACCCCGGATCGCAGCAAGTATTTCAATCAGGTGGCAGAAGCCGAGGTGTAAGGAGACTTTCCATGACCCGTGCCGAAATCCGATTCAGCCAGACCCCAAGCCTGACCATCGGCTATGAGCATCACGGCCCGGAAAACGGCACGCCGGTCATCCTCCTCCACGGCTTCCCCTACTCCCCCCGCGCCTACGACGAAATCGCCCCGCCCCTCGCTGCCAAGGGCTACCGGGTGATCGTGCCGTACCTGCGCGGTTACGGCCCGACCCGTTTCAACAACCCGGACACGCTGCGTTCCGGCCAGCAAGCGGCGCTGGCTCAGGATCTGCTGGAATTGATGGATGCGCTGGGGATCGAGCAAGCGACGCTGTGCGGTTACGACTGGGGCGGTCGGGCGGCGTGCATTGTGGCGGCGCTGTTCCCCGAGCGTGTGCGCGGTTTGGTGACGGGCGACGGCTACAACCTGCAAGACATTCCGAATTCGGTCCGGCCGCTTGATCCCGAGACCGAGCATCGCTTCTGGTATCAGTATTACTTCCACACGCCCCGTGGCGTTGAAGGGCTGACGCAGAATCGCCGGGCGCTGTGCGAGTTGCTGTGGCAATTGTGGTCACCGACCTGGGCGCGGAACGCCGAGCGTTTTCCGCTGAGCGCAGCGGCGTTCGCCAACCCGGATTTTGTCGAGGTGGTGATTCACTCTTATCGCCATCGCTTCATGTATGCGCCGGGCGATCCGGCGCTGGAGTGGATGGAGCAGGCGTTGGAAAAACAACCGGAGATCAGCGTGCCGACGATTTCGCTGTGCGGTGCGGATGATGGCGTCGGCCCGGCGCCGGCGGACGATGAAGATGCGCACCACTTCACCGGGCCTTATGAGCGGCGGGTGCTGGCGGGTGTCGGGCATAACATTCCCGAGGAAGCGCCGGGCGAAACGCTCAAGGCATTACTGGATCTGCTGCAGCACTGACCGAAAACCGCTCCCGATACGCCTGCGGCGTCACACCCATGGCCCGCAGAAAACTGCGTCTTAAAGTCTCTTCACTGCCAAATCCACAATTGGCCGCGACCCGTTTGATCGGCAACCCGGTATCGCTCAACAAACGACGGGCGGTTTCGACGCGGATCAGTTCGATGGCTCGGGCCGGGGTCTGGCCGGTGTCGGCGCGGTAGTGGCGCACGAAGCTGCGTTCGCTCATGCCGGCCTGTTCGGCGAGGGTCGGGATGCCCAAGTCGCAGGTCAGATGTTCGGCGATCCACGCGTGCAGATCATCGAAGCGGTTGCCCTGTTTTTGCAGCGACAGCGTCACGCTGAATTGCGACTGCCCGCCCGGGCGCTTGAGAAAGACTACCAGTTGCCGGGCAACGTCCAGAGCCATGTCGCGACCGAGGTCGTCTTCGACCATGGCCAGCGCCAGGTCGATGCCGGCGGTGACACCCGCCGAGGTCCAGACCGGGCCGTCGTTGATGAAGATCGGATTGGGTTCGACCTGCAATTGCGGGTGCTGCTGCGCCAGTTGCTCGCAGCGGGTCCAGTGGGTGACGACCCGGCGACCGTCGAGCCAGCCGCTGGCCGCCAGCAGAAAGGCGCCAGTGCAGACCGAAGCCACACGCCGGCAGCCGCTCGCATGTTCACGCACCCAACTCACCAACTCGGCGTCTTCGGCAGCGGCGTAAACGCCCCAGCCGCCGGCAATGATCAGCGTATCGCTGGGCAGTTTCGGCAGCGGCTCGGCCAGCATCGCCAACCCGGCGGAAGAGTTGACCGCCCCGCCACCGCTGGCAATCACCGTTGGCGCATATGGCGCAGGCAAACCCTGCTGACGGGCGATATCGTTAGCCGAGGCGAAGACCTGCAACGGCCCGGTGACATCGAGCAATTGCACATTGGCGAACGCGAGGACGTGGATGGTTTTCGGCATTTGGCGTAATTCGTGGGCTGATTGGCGTATGCGCCAAAACCTACGCGCCTACAGTGAAGCCGTCCACCCTTTTCACGGAGAAGAATCATGGCGTTGCAGATCGGTTTTCTGTTGTTTCCCCAGGTGCAGCAACTCGACCTGACCGGCCCGTACGACGTGCTGGCCTCGTTGCCGGACGTGCAGGTGCATCTGGTCTGGAAGGATCTGGTGCCGGTCACCGCCAGCACCGGGCTGGTGCTGAAACCGACCACCACCTTCGAGGATTGCCCGGCTCTGGACGTAATCTGCGTACCCGGCGGCGCAGGCGTCGGGCCGTTGATGGAGGATGAGCAGACGCTGGCCTTTATCAAGGCGCAAGCGGCGCAGGCGCGGTACGTGACGTCGGTGTGTACGGGTTCGCTGGTGCTCGGGGCGGCGGGCCTGTTGCAGGGCAAACGGGCGACCACGCACTGGGCTTATCACGATCTGCTGCCGACACTGGGCGCAATCCCGGTGAAGGATCGGGTGGTGCGCGACGGCAATCTGTTTACCGGGGGCGGCATCACCGCGGGGATCGATTTTGCCCTGACCCTGGCGCAAGAGCTGGTCGGTGTCGATACGGCGCAACTGGTGCAGTTGCAGCTGGAATATGCGCCGGCGCCGCCGTTTGATTCGGGCAGCCCGGACACGGCGCCGAGTGCGGTTGTCGATGAGGCGCGCAACCGTGCAGCACCGTCGCTGAAACTGCGCCGGGAAATCACCGAGCGCGCCGCGGCGAAGCTCAATCTGCGCTGATCTCCAGCCAAAAACAAAACCCTGTGGGAGCGGGCTTGCTCCCACATTGGGTTTGTGTATGAATTCGGATTCACGCGTTGTCCCCACATCCCGTCACACCTTCACTTGTCCCGTAGCCCCCACCCGTGTAGAAAGCCTGTCCACAAATCGTGCACAAGGACTTTCCATGACAGCTCTGCCATGGCTCTATCTCGGGCTTCTCAGCCTTGGTTACGGATTGGCGTCGAGTTTCGGCCAGCTCGGCTGGCTGGCGCTGATCTCCATTGCACTGCTGGTTTTCGCCGGTTACGCCGTGCGCCAGCAAACCGTGCCGGTCGGGCGTTATCTCGGCCATGGCCTGTTTATCGTGCTGGCCCTGGCGCTGGCCCTGCACTGGCTGCCGGGCTTCTACAACGGCCGGGCCATCGAGCCCCAGCGCTTCACCGACAACGCTGTGCCGTTCTCGATGCACCTGAATCTCGACAAACCGCTGATTGGTTTCTGGCTGCTGCTGGTCTGCCCGTGGATCGTCGCGCGGCGCTCGTTGCGCTTGACGGTGTATGCGACAGCGCTGGCACTGACGTTGAGCGTGATTCTGGCGCTGGGCGGTGCGGTGTTGCTGGGCATGATCACCTGGGCACCGAAATGGCCGGATCAGGCGTGGCTTTGGGTGCTGAACAATCTGCTGCTGGTGACGCTGGTCGAAGAAGCGCTGTTTCGCGGCTATATCCAGGGCGGCCTGAGCCGGCGTTTCAAACACCTGCCCTACGGCGAAAATCTCGCGCTGCTGCTGGCGTCCCTGCTGTTCGGCCTGGTGCATGTGGGCGCCGGCTGGCACTGGGTGTTGCTGGCGAGCCTGGCGGGTGTCGGCTATGGTCTGGCCTACCGTTTTGGCGGGCTCGGTGCGGCTATCGCCACGCACTTTGGCCTGAACCTGCTGCATTTCGGCCTGTTCACCTATCCGATGCTCGCGGGTTGAAGCAAGGTCGGTTTTGCGACGCCGTACATATAAATGAAAAAAAATTTCAATAAATGACCGATACCGCCGACAACCTTTCAAAGCCTTGCGGATTGAAAAACCATGCGTAACAACCAGCCCATTACACAACGCGAACGGACTTTCCCGGCTCAGCAACGGTTGATTTCCACAACCGACGCCAAAGGCGTGATCACCTACTGCAACGACGCTTTCGTCGAAATCAGCGGGTTCTCGCGTGAGGAACTGATCCGTGCGCCGCACAACCTGGTTCGTCACCCCGACGTGCCGGCGGCGGTGTTTTCGCACATGTGGGGCACACTGAAACAAGGCTTGCCATGGATGGGCATTGTCAAGAATCGCTGCAAGACCGGTGATCATTACTGGGTGAACGCCTATGTAACGCCGGTGTTCGATGGCAATCAGATGGTCGGTTACGAGTCGGTGCGGGTCAAACCCACCGCCGAACAGATCCGCCGTGCCGAAGCGCTCTACCAACGCATCAACCAGGGCAAGTCGGCGATTCCTTCGAGCGACAAATGGCTGCCGATTGTGCAGGACTGGCTGCCGTTCATTCTGGTCAGCCAGCTGAGCTTCATGATCGGCGCCACCCTGAACTCGCAGTGGGGCTTCGCCCTCGCCGCCGGTCTGTCGGTGCCGCTGGGCCTGCTGGGCCTGCAATGGCAACAGCGCGGGCTCAAGCGCCTGCTGCGTCTGGCCGAGCAGACCACCTCCGACCCGTTGATCGCACAGATGTACACCGACAGCCGTGGCGCCCAAGCGCGTCTGGAAATGTCGATCCTCAGCCAGGAAGCGCGCCTGAAAACCTGCCTGACCCGTCTGCAGGACACCGCCGAGCACCTGACCGATCAGGCCAAACAGTCCGACGCCCTGGCGCACAACAGCTCCAGCGGTCTGGAACGTCAGCGCGTGGAAACCGAACAGGTCGCCACCGCCGTCAACCAGATGGCCGCCACCACGCAAGAAGTGGCGAGCCACGTCCAGCGCACCGCCGACGCCACCCAGGAAGCCAACCGCCTGACCGGTCGCGGCCGCGACATCGCCGGCGAAACCCGCGAAGCCATCCAGCGCCTGTCGGTCGTGGTCGGTGAAACCGGCCTGACCGTCACCCAACTGGCCAAGGACAGCGACGAAATCGGCGGCGTGGTCGACGTGATCAAAGGCATCGCCGACCAGACCAACCTGCTCGCACTGAACGCTGCCATTGAAGCCGCGCGTGCCGGCGAGATGGGCCGTGGTTTTGCCGTGGTCGCCGACGAAGTCCGCCAACTGGCGCAACGCACCAGCGAATCCACCGGGCAGATTCATGCCCTGATCGCCAAGTTGCAACAGACTGCGTCCAGCGCCGTACAAACCATGGAAGCCGGCCATCGCCAGGCGGAAGAAGGTGTGGCACGGGTTCTGGAAGCGGACCAGGCCCTGGTGGGCATCAGCGAAGCGGTGGCCAACATCACCGACATGACCACCCAGATCGCCGCCGCGACCGAGGAGCAAAGTGCAGTGGCTGAAGAAATCAGCCGCAACATCAGCAACATCTCGGAACTGGCGGACCAGACCTCGGAACAGGCGCACAACTCGGCGTTGCTGAGTGAAGAGCTGACGAAGACTGCCAACACGCAATATTCGTTGGTGGAGCGGTTTAACCGCTGATTGAAATGGCAATACAAAAAACCCGGATAGCGAGAGCTTCCGGGTTTTTTATTGCCTGTCTGAAATGGACGTAGCCAGCACCGCCCTCTTCGTGGGCAAGCCCACTCCCACAGGGTTTCGCATTGGCCACAAAATTTCGCAACACCACCATCATTGTGGGAGCGGGCTTGCCCGCGAAGAGGCCCAGTCTGCCGGCGAAAATCTCATTCAAAAAGCGCGGACAGTGCCTACAACTGAATCAGACCCAACTGACTGGCACGCGTTGAAGCCCGGCTCTACTTTGTCGTTCAAACCTATTCACACGGGCTAGCCAGCATGAAAAAACCTCCTACGCAGACTCCGATGCTGACGACCGACAAACCTGTGAGAAAGGAAGTCCGGGGTGAACTGACATTCCTTGATGTGCAGCGAGCGGCGCGTGATGGGCAGAAGGCGTTCGATAAATTTGTGATCTCTGGCAGGCTGCCTCCCGATTGTTGAGGAGGATCAATCCCGTGATTTTGAAAGCCCGGAGCGAGAAGGCGTCCGGGCTTTTTATTACCCGCTAAAACGTACGACGTCAGAGTTGGCGGTTACTGCGGCAAACGCAGCTTGTCCAGCAGTCGATTCACCAGCAACTCGTTCAACATGATCAGCTGTTGCAGCGCCAGCAGCGGTTTGCGTTCCGGGCCTTTTACCGAGTTGGCGATATTCCCGGCCATGGCGTTGGCTGACGACAATGACTCGCTGGCTTCGACAAGCAGTGTTTCGTCATCGAGCGTGGGATCGACCATGTAGATGGGGCGGGACTTGGGCGGGAAGTACTTCGGGATTTCGGGGCCGAGGTAATAGTCGAGTGCGCGATCGGCGGCTTCTTTTGTCTTTTTGGACTCGAGCTCGGGGTCGTTGGAGGTTGGATCGGTTACTGGTGGATTTGGTGTGGCTTTGAACATGGATAAAACTCCAATTCGAAAAAATGGGAGCCATCACCCTCGCTACCAAACGGCGGGTGGCGGCCATGCGCGGGTTGGTAGACCGGTCGAATTGGGAAACCCGGCGCTCACGAATGAGCCCCACGCATGCCCACCATACAAAGCTGCACCTCAGAAAAGAGACAGCATTGAAGGTGTCGCAATAACCACAACTCGAATCGGGCTACCAAACCCAGTCACTTTTGAGTGACAGGGAAACGATATAGCCCTCTCCAAGCCGCGTAAGCCGGCGGATTCTGGCGTACGCGTAGGCAACGACGCAAGGAGTCGTAGCCCTTATGGCGTAACGGTTCGTGTACTTTAAACGCGCTTGCAGAATTACGTTTATGCGCCAAAAAGCCGGATGTTTGACTGTTCCTTTGCTGTGCTCTGGCAGACCGCTTTCGTCGGATCGCCGCCCGGACCAAGCTCGCTCCCACAGGGATCGCATGCAGTCTGCAGGAAACTGGTCGGCTCGTAGGCCGCCATCGCCAGCAGGCTGGCTCCCACAGAAAACGAAAGCAGTTCGTATCCGCTTCTCACCACTCAAAACGATGAGCGTTAGCTCGAGCACCGCTTCTGATCTTCGGGCGACGTCGGAAGGCTGAGTGGAGGGATTTATCCGGGGGTGGGAGCGCAGCGACCGTTTGGCGAAG